>NZ_JBFTOF010000005.1:0-350203 GCF_056397845.1 Rhizobium sp. 05L419 | reverse complement strand
CTACCGAAAAGCCTTCTTCGACCAACTCGGGCTGCTTTCTTTACAACAGGAACTCCACCGCCTAAATCACGCTCGATGAACCGCCGTGTACGGAACCGTACGCACGGTGGTGTGGGGGGAGGGAGCCGAAAAACTTCCTCCTACCCGATTCTGCCCGGAGCTACGGTCTGTCGCGCCCGCTATCTTCGTTCCGGTACGCCGGTCTTGGCAGATGGCCGGCCTGAGATCGTCGTCAGGCCGTGCCGGCCGGGGATGTCGTGCGTTCGAGTGCCCGGCGTGGTGCCGTCAGCTCCCAGCGCAGGCCTGTCGGCAGGAAATCCACCTGCACGCTGCCGCTGAAGGCGGCTGCGGCGTGGTTCTTGATGACCGTGGTGCCGAAGCCGGATCGTTCCGGGGTTTTGACAGGCGGTCCGTTCTGCTCTTCCCATGTGACGCGCAGCATCTCTTCGCTGCGGTCTCCCTCCTGGAAGTTCTGCCAGTAAAGCCGGACACGTCCCCGCGGCACCGAGAGCGCGCCGTATTTGATCGAATTGGTGGCAAGCTCGTGCAGAGTGAGGCCGAGGTTCTGAACGGCCTCGGGCTTCAGCATGAAATCCTTGCCGATGATGTCGATCTGCTGGGCGGCTTGCGGGAATGCCTTCAGGTGGATGTCGATTACCCGCAGAAGCGATGCCCCGGCCCATTGTTCGCTGGTCAACAGCTCGATGGAGCGCGACAGGCCGTCAAGGCGATCGGCGACCGCTGCCTGGAATTCCTCTACGGTTCCAGCCTGCTTGGCCAGCTGACGCATCATTGCCTGGGCGAGCGCCAGCAGGTTCTTGGTGCGATGGACCAGCTCGTTCATGACGAAATGCAGTCGGTCTTCTGTCTGGCTGCGGTCAAACGAGGCGTTGGAAAGCGCGATGGCGACCTGGTTCGCCTCGATCACGCTTGTGTCGATCGGCGCGACGATGTGGCCTTGACCCATCCGGTTCGCCATGTCGGCAATGGACCGGATGGTGGTGCGGACCTGGCGGGCGACGGCATAGGCGGCCAGGATCGCCACCGCCAGAAGGGCGATGCCACCGATGATCAGGAAGCGCCAGGTCGTCAGGATCGACGCCTGTGCGCTTGCGACGGGACCCCATATGACAGCCTTCCAGGACCAGCCTGGAATCTGGGCATAGCCGAGCATGGTCTTCGGCAACACGGCGCGGTCTTCGTAAACGCCGCTCGATTCGATCAACGACGGCAGGATGCGCGGGTCGAACGGCTGGCCGAAGCCGATGCTGCTTGCGCCTGCGGAGGCGACGACGTGGCCGCCCTGATCGACGACGGCAGCAGACCAGCCGGCGGGAAGGCCTTCCGTCGAGACAAGCTTGGCAAGATCCTTGGCATTCTGGGTGATGATCAGTGCAGCGACCCGACCAAGCTGCAAGGGCATGGTGACGTTATAGACCCATTCGCCGCTGGTTCGGCCCTGAAACACATCGGAAGCCTCGATGCGCCCGGAGCTGATCGCCGATTGAACGGCCGCCATGTTGGCGGTCGGGCCCAGGGGCGTGCCGTAATCGACGCGCGTGTTCAGCAGCTGCTGACCGCCCGCGTCCATCGCAATGACATAAAGCGTATTTGCGCGCAGCGCGGTTTCGGTGCGGGTGTGAAAGGCGGCGAAGTCGTTGCTCTCAAGTTCCGGCGAGGTGGACAGCAACCTTAAGGTTGTAGCCATGTCCTGCAGCTGGCGGTCGACCGATCGGGCGAGCGCGGTCGCGTCCTGGGCCGTTTCCCGCTTCAGGATCGAGCGCTGGTTGTCCTCCAGCTGTCCGAGCAGCAAAGCGACGAGCGCGAATATCGGCAGCGACGTCGCCAGTGCCATGGCAATCAGATAGGTGCCGATCGATGCCTTGGGAAACAGCCTCGCGGACATCTTCATCGGCGCATTCTCTGCTTGCCGGGCGCGCAAATGCTTGCGCCCTCGGCCCTTGCGAGCTTGAAAGCAAAGAACTGGATCACCGCGATTGCCCTCAATGCACCCTCATCCTGTCGATAGCCTGCTATCGAGACAGCTGCATGTTAGGGACACCTCCGAATCCTTGCAACCTGCTAAAACACGACGGCGGCATTTAGCGGGCATCTGTGGCGAAGATGCTCAGCCGAATCTGGAAAGCCTGTAGGGCGCGAGCGCGGGGTCTTCGTTGCCGGCAAGAATCTCGCTTGACGCGAGTAGCCCGGCGAGCGGCGCCAAGGTTACACCGGAGTGCATGACGGCGACATAGAGCCCGTCGCAGGCATTGCCGATGATGGGCAGGCCGTCTTTCGGTGTCGGGCGGTATCCGACCGTGTAGAAGTCCATCGCAAGAGACTGGCTCTTCGCCAGGCTTTGCCTAAGCTTGGCGAAGAGTGCCGATGCCGTCGCCAGCTGGTCTGCACCGGGCTCTGCTCCGCCAAAATCGCTGCCGGCAACAATGCGGCCCTCGGCCGTCTGGCGCATATGCAGCTCAGGTGCCATGACCAGGCCGGTCAGGCGCTTTTCGCAAGGCCGGGAATGGACGATCATGCCGGGCGGCGTTTCGATGGGAAGTGCGATGCCGATGGAGGCCGCCAGCGGCGCGCTGCCGGCGCCGCATGCCAGGACGACATGATCGGCCTCGATCATGCCGGCGGAGGTGACGACGCCGGAGATCCTGTCGCCGCTGCGGATTAGTCCACTGACTGCCGCAACCACGAGCTTCGCACCACGTGCCTTAGCATCTGCGAGCATCAGCCGGGCAGCGGCTACCGGCTCGGCGGCGCCTTCCTCGGCAACCGAAAGGGCAAGGTCGGGGACGATCTTCAGATAGGGCTCGCGCAGGCTGATCTGTTCGCGGCCGAGGCGCTCAATGCCGTAACCCCAACGGCCGTGCTCGGCGGCGAAAGCTTCCAGCTTGTCTGCGGGCAGGTCCCAGCTGATGGCGCCGTTCCAGGCAAGCGGCAGGCCGGGCAGTTCCCTTGCCAGCCGTCTCCATTCGCTCATCGCGCGCCGGCGGAAATGAAAGTAGAATTCCGGGTTGCCCCAGCTGGCATTGATCCAGGCAAAGGAGCAGGGTGTGGCAACACCGCCATTGTCTTCGGCGACGACGGTCACGCTTGCGCCGTCGCGCGTCAGATGCCAGGCGATAGAAGCGCCGATGATCCCCGAGCCGACGACGACCACATGCTGTTTGGTTGTCATCCTCGTCGCCCCGATCTGCTTGTCCTTAGCCGGCGGTGGGAGCGCCTACGCGCGCAAGGCCGTCTTTGGCCGGCTGGTACTTCGCGTCAAGGCCGATCGCGTGGCGGTAGGAGCGGGCGGCCTTCTGCTTGTCACCCTTGCGCTCGTAGACGAGCGCCTGGTTGGCCCAGGATTCGGCGACGTTGCCGTTGAGCTCGATTGCGTGGTTGAAATCGGCAAACGCATTGTCGTCGTCGTTGAGCGCAATGTAGGAAATGCCTCGGCCGTTGTAGGGCTCTGGCGAATTCGGAGCGAGCGAGATCGCCTTCGAGAAGTCGTCGATCGCTTTGTCCTGCTGATTGCGCTTCTGATAGATGAGGCCACGATTGTGGTAGGCGCGGCCGTCTGTGGTCCCGAGCTGGATCGCCTTGTTGAAATCGTTGAAGGCGGCATCGTCCTGACCGGCGGTGCGGTAAACGTTGCCGCGGCCGATGAGCGCCACGTCGTAGTTCGGATTGATCTGCAGGGCGGCGTTGTAATCCTGGATCGCCTGCTGCTGCTGGCCCATGTTGCGGTAGACCAGCGCCCGATTGGCATAAGCCTGATAGAACTTCGGGTTGATCTGCAGGGCTGTGTTGAAGTCATTCAGCGCCTGGCGGAAATCGCCGCCGCGACCATAGGCCGAACCACGCACGTTATAGCCTTCTGGATCTCTCGGGTTGGCGTTGATCACCGAGGTCAGCGAGGCGATATTCTCCTGCGAACCCTGCGCCTTGTCGATGCGGATAACGGCATCAGAGGTGTTGTTGGTCGTGCAGCCGGCGAGGCCGAGTGCGGTGACGACAGCCAGTGCCGGCAGTGCGGCAAGTTTCGGCAAACGCAAGGAGCGGGTATTCGACATGATATCAGCCATGCGGGCTTGTTTTCCCCCAGTGCAGCCGGTCCGGCGAGGGACGGGCAAGCTTCAGCAGCAAATTAAAAAGGCGGTGGCGACATAATCGCCCCCGCCAACATACATTTGAAAACGTCGAAAAAACGACAGCGACGCTTAGCGCGCGGCAACGGCGCCTTCGCGCTGTGCCCGCTTGCGAGCCAGCTTGCGAACGCGACGGACGGCTTCGGCCTTTTCGCGAGCGCGCTTTTCCGAAGGCTTCTCATAGTAGTCGCGCATCTTCATTTCGCGGAAAATGCCTTCGCGCTGCATCTTCTTCTTGAGAGCGCGGAGAGCCTGGTCAACATTATTATCGCGGACAAGTACCTGCACGAGAGTCACGTTCCTTTGGTTTGGTTGAGGCCTGCGTCAGCATGGCGCCAGAGGCAAAAATATTCAATTCGCGCGGCCACGGCCTTGCGATTGGGTGCGGGATAACAGATCATGGTGCGGAAGTCCATACGGACCAGCGGATTTGGAAGGAAAAATCCGGGAGATCCCGGTCCCGGCGCTTTCCGCGACGATTTCGAAGCGTTGCCGATGGTCCGATTGTTTGCACGAACAGGCTGTCGGCCGACCGTGCGAAAGCCGCTAATTCCGGTTCATTCCTTGCATCGGCCGCCGTTTGCTCTATAGTAGGCCCATCGACTATTGCTTGTGACCTTTGTCAAAGAGCCAAATCGCTCCGTCAGATCTCCTCTCAAAATCGATCAAACCCAGCGAATCCTCGCCGGGTACTAACGACCATTGAAAGGCGATCGTTATGAATTCAGGTACCGTAAAGTGGTTCAACAGCACCAAGGGCTTCGGCTTCATTCAGCCGGATGACGGTGCTGCTGACGTTTTCGTTCACATTTCGGCGGTTGAGCGTGCTGGCATGCGCGGTCTGGCCGACGGCCAGAAGATTAGCTACGACCTCGTGCGCGATCAGAAGTCCGGCAAGAACTCTGCAGACAATCTGCGCGCGGCGTAATTGTCATTCGCCTTTGCTGACCACGGATGTACTGGCAGCTGCAGGCAATGACGGAAGAGGTCGGGGTTGCACCCGGCCTTTTATGCTTTTCAAGAATCACGACGATGGCTCGGTGAGAACACTATGGCACGCACTCCCAGATTTGCTGTCGGAGACAAGATAGTCCTGAAGGACGGATTCGTCCGTACGGACACTGCAGGAAGAACATGCACGATCGCCGGTGTTCTTCCATTCGACGGCAGTCGTGCTCAATACCGGGTCCGCTTCGAGACCGAAAATTTTGAACGTCGGATCGTCGAAAGCGATATCGACGTCATTCAGTCGGCATCTTCGGTGCCAAACATTGAAACCGTGGCGAGTGCGGAGACTGGCTCCTGGCTGAAGTCTTCCAGCATCAAGGTCAGGAAGTAATTTCCGGCTTCGCCGTCCAACTGGCAATCACGATTGCCGCATGAAAGGAAAGAGTTTGCAGGTTCTCGTCAGGGATAACAATGTCGATCAGGCGCTTCGCGTCCTGAAGAAGAAGATGCAGCGCGAAGGTCTCTTCCGCGAATTCAAGGCGCGCAGCGCTTATGAAAAGCCGTCAGAGAAGCGCGTTCGCGAAAAGGCCGAAGCAGTGCGTCGCCAGCGTAAGCTCGCGCGCAAGAAGCTTCAGCGCGAAGGTCTTCTGCCGGCTCCGAAGAAGGCCGTGCGTCCGGCACGCTGATCTGCCCATCCGGCAGCTTCGTCTAGATAGAGAGAGTGCAGATGACTTCAAAAAGCGAATTCTTCAATCCGGCCAAGCTCTCATCACGCGATAAAGCGGCGGCGACCGACACGACTGCGAGAGCAATCGTGTCAGCCGAAGCTGCTGCCCGCGAAAAGAAAACGGAAAAGCTGAAGGCCCTGCGCTTGCAGCAGGCCGCCGAAGCGCCACCGGCCGCCGCCCCTGCCAAAAAACGGCGGGCGGCGTCCAAGTCGGCTTCCTCGTCCTAAAGCGCCGCGCGTCCGTTGGGACGTGCAAAGCGGTTTCTCCCACCTTGCAATCATACGACAGCAAGCGTCCCGCCTTCGGGCGGGAACGCTGGCCTGCGCGTTCTGGCGGACCAGCGCGCCGGGACCATGTCTCGAACGACAGGTTCCGCCGAGAGCCTTTGCTATCAGCCTTGGAGGCAAGCCCGGGCTAGCTCCATCGTGAGAACCTGAACACCGTTGCAGGCGGCAGGTTGAGCCGGACGCGCCCCAGACTGGCAACCCGCAGGCCAAGCGATCGAAGGACCGGGTCGGGAACCGAGCATCTATGACCATAGGTGAACTGGTAGAAAGTGCCGCTGGGAGGCATCAGGGAAAAGGCGCCGGCCATGATCGCGTGAACGGTCTCCTGGCTCATGTTGCGTAGCGGCAAGCCGCTGACGACGGAACTGAAACCTTCGCAACCGAGCTCCGGCAAACGGCGGGCATCGTGCTGGAGCACGGTKATCTGCGGAAATCGGCGCCGCAGGAGTGCGACAAAACTCTTTTCGATTTCTATCAGCGTCAGGTTCGCCGGCGATACGCCGCGGGCGAGCAGCGCTCTTGTGAAGATGCCGGTTCCCGGCCCGAGCTCGAGAACGCGTCCACCCCCGGGATCTATCTCGCTGGTCATCAGTCGGGCGAGCTGCCTTCCCGACGGCGCAATCGCGCCAACCGTTCGCGGAGCCGCGAGCAGGGCCTTGAGAAAAGCAGAGGTGAGGGAAGCGTGCATGACCGGTATCTCCAGGAAGGTTTTGTGAAGCCATCCTGAGGTCGTCAAATGATGTTAACATTGCGCTTTTCGGACGCCGCCGATCTAGATGGTGGGGAAACTCATATTGAAGCTCGCGCCGCCGCCGGGCGAGTCGCTGACCCACACGCGCCCACCGTGAAATTCGGCAATATCGCGGACGAGGTGGAGGCCAAGTCCGATGCCGTTGCGATCGGAAACCAGGCGCTGGAACGGCTCGAATATCCGTTCGCGGTCCGCAGCGGCGATGCCCGGACCGTTATCGATGACGGAAATCTGTGCCGGTGCCTGAACGCGTATGGTGATCGGCCCGGTCCTTGCGCCATGCCGAATCGCATTTTGTACGAGGTTGGCAAGAGCACGCTCGATTGACGAGGCGTCCGCGAGGATCGTTTGCGGCAGGGATGCAATCTGGAAATCCGTGTCGTAGCCTGCGGCAACGATCAGCGGTGCGAGGTCTGCGACTTGGCGCCTTGCGACAGCCACCAGATCCAGCGGCTTGAGCTGTTCAGGTTCGTTATTCAGCCTTTGCAGATCAAGCAGCTGTTCGGCCAGCGTCGCAAGCCGGGCAACGTCTTCCAGGAGCTGCCCGGATACCTCGGTCTTCACCATCGTGTCTATTCGTGCCTGCAGGATCGCGATCGGGGTTCGCAATTCGTGTGCTGCAGCGAGCATAAAGCGTTTCTGCCGGTGGTAGGCTTGCTCCAGCCGGGCCAGGGTCTCGTTCATGGCAATCACCAGCGGTGCGATTTCAGCCGGAACGGCGTCGAACGGCAGCCGGTAGTTGCGGTGTTCTGCGTCGATGCGTCCGGCTGCTGTTGCTACGGTCTCGAGATCCCGCGTGATCCCGCGCATGATGAAAGGCGTCACCGCGAGCGTGATCAAACCCGTCAACAGAATGGCCGGGAAAACCGCGCTCGATGCAAAAGCTGTCAATGTCAGCAACAGAAGCGCAGGCGCCAAGATCCCTCGGCGACCGACAATGATCGTCAGCGGTCCGTCCTTGCCGTCAACGACCTGCATTCTGGCGCCAACCGCATCCGGCCGGTTTTCATCCCCGTTGAAGCGGGCTTCGGTGATCCGGCTGCCCAGTGCCGCAATCGTCGTGAATTCGGCCGGCACAGGTCCTTCCGTCGCCACCCGGCCATTCTTGTCCCGGACAACGAGCCAGAAACCGGGTGCTGCGCGCTCCTTGGCGAGCTCGCGGGTTTCAGTGACGACGATGCCGCCATCGTCGGTCCGGGTGACGGCGGACGCGACACTGGCGATGGAATCTTCGCCCGGTGCGACGATCCCCACAAAGCCCAGGCTCCAGAGACCGAGGACGAAGGCGGCGCCAAGCGACAGGATCGTCAGCGCCTGTAGCGCAAACAGGCGGCGGATCAGTCGCCACTTCAGAGATGGAAATTGCCGCTTCATTGCCGGGCTTGCCTGAGCAGGTAACCAATGCCGCGGATGGCATGGATCTCGACCCCTGCTTTTGCCGCGTCGAGCCTGCGGCGGAGGCGGGAGACGTGTGTGTCGAGCGCGTTCGATTGAATTTCGTCGTCCATTCCATAGACGGCATTCTCCAGGGTCGAGCGTTCCACCGTTCGCCCGCTGCGCCGCATCAGGGCCTCGAGGACAAGAAGTTCGCGGCGCGGCATGGAAATCGGCTCGCCGGAAAGGCTGGCTTCGCGATTGAGCACATCGAAAGAGAGAATGCCGATGCGCAACGGGGTGGCTTCTACCGTCCCGGGACGGCGGAGTACCGCACGCAGGCGCGCCATCAACTCCTCGACGGCAAAGGGCTTGGCCAGATAGTCATCGGCGCCCGTGTCCAGTCCTTCTATCCTGTCTTTAAGGTCGCTGCGTGCCGTCAGCATAATGGCGGGCGTGCTGGCGTTGCCGGTCGTTCGGGCAATGCCGAGAAGCGTCAGTCCGTCACCGTCAGGCAGGCTGCGATCCAGCAGCAGTGCGTCATACCTGGTAAGCTTGAGGGCCTCGGTCCCATCGGCAAGCGTCGAGACATGATCGATGATCAGGTCGTAGCTCCGCAGTGCCGTCATGAGAATGGCAGCAAGCTCAGTCTCGTCTTCCGCCAACAATATGCGCATCCGGTTCCCCCGCCGTTGTCGATGCTCTTCCAACATTGCGTGAAAATGACGCGCGAGGCGCGACCGATCTCGCACGGTGTCAAAACAAAAGCCCATTCACGTCGCAAAAGAAACGTTGTGCCGCTTTTGGATTTGCGATTTGTATGGCCGACGAGACGGGATCTTTCCCTGAAGGAGATGAAGGCGGATGCGCAGATACTCGGTTTTTGCCGTAGCACGGGAGGCTCTGAGGGGTCACAAGGGCTGGGAGAGGCAGTGGACTTCGCCGGAACCTCGCGCCGAATACGACGTCATCATCATCGGCGGCGGCGGGCATGGTCTTGGTGCTGCATATTACCTTGCCAAGGAGCACGGCATCACCAATGTCGCGGTCCTGGAAAAGGGCTGGCTCGGCGGGGGCAACACCGGCCGAAACACGACCATCATCCGCTCGAACTATCTCTACGAAGAGAGCATGCACATCTACGAGCATTCGATGAAGCTCTGGGAGAACCTGTCTCAGGATCTCAATTACAATGTGATGTACTCGCCGCGCGGCGTGATGATGCTCTCGCACAACGTTCACGACCAGCAGTCCTTCAAACGGCATATCCACGCCAACCGGCTCTACGGCATCGACAACGAGTGGCTGACGCCGGAGCAGGCGAAGGCCTATTGTCCGCCGCTCGATATCTCGGCCAGCGCCCGCTATCCGATCAACGGTGCTGCGCTGCAGCGTCGCGGCGGTACGGCGCGTCACGATGCGGTTGCCTGGGGTTATGCCCGCGCGGCGTCGGATCGCGGCGTCCACATCATCCAGAACTGCGAAGTGACCGGCATTCGCCGCGGCCCGGACGGGCACGTCACCGGCGTGGAGACCAACCGCGGCTTCATCGGCGCGAAGAAGATCGGCGTCTCGGCGGCGGGCCATACGACGACTGTCATGAAGATGGCTGATGTGCGCGTGCCGCTGCAATCGAGCCCGCTGCAGGCGCTGGTTTCCGAACCGCTGAAGCCGATCTTTCCCTGCGTGGTCATGTCGAACACGGTGCATGCCTATATCTCGCAGTCCGACAAGGGCGAACTCGTCATCGGCGCCGGCACCGACCAGTACAATTCCTACAGCCAGACCGGCGGCCTGCAGATCATCACGCATACGCTCGATGCCATCTGCGAACTGTTCCCGATGTTCCGCCGCGTCAAGATGATGCGCCAGTGGGGCGGTATCGTCGACAACACGCCGGACCGTTCGGCGATCCAGTCGAAGACGCCGGTTCCGGGGCTCTACGTCAACTGCGGCTGGGGCACCGGCGGCTTCAAGGCGACGCCGGGTTCGGCGAACCTCTTCGCGCATCTGATCGCTCGCGACGAGGTGCACAAGTTCAATGCCGGGCTGACGCTCGATCGCTTCCGCACCGGACGCCTGATCGACGAAGCTGCCGCTGCTGCCGTCGCGCACTGACCCGAGGATCTCATGCTTCTTATCTATTGCCCATACTGTCAGGAAGAGCGCTCCGAGCTCGAATTCCGTGGTGCCGGCGACGCCCATATCGCGCGTCCTCAAAATATCGCCTCGATTTCCGACGAGGAGTTCGAGCAGTACTTCTTCCTGCGTGACAACCCGAAGGGGCTGATCTTCGAACGCTGGCGTCACCAGCACGGATGCGGCCGTTTCTTCAACGCGGCGCGCGACACGATCAGCGACAAGTTCATCGTGACCTACAAGGCAGGCGAGCCGAAGCCGGAGATCGGCGCGGCCGCCGTTCCGCATGCTCCCGTCGAGACCTACGAAGCGCTCGAAGGAGAGGCACAATGAGCGGCACGAACCGTATTCCGGGCAAGGGTCGCCTGACGCCCGCCAGAACAGCGCGCTTCACCTTCGACGGCAGGAGCTATACGGCACTCGAGGGTGACACCGTCGCCTCGGCGCTGATCGCCAACAACATCCATCTGGTCGGCCGCTCGTTCAAGTATCATCGCCCGCGCGGCATTCTTTCGGCCGGTGCCGAAGAGCCGAATGCGCTGATCGACGTTGCCCGCGACAGTGCTCGCAAGCAGCCAAACGTGCGCGCGACGGTCCAGGAGGTCTTCGACGGCATGATCGTGCAGTCGCAGAACCGTTTCCCCTCGCTCGCCTTCGATATCGGCGCCATCAACAACCTGATGTCTCCGTTCTTTGCAGCCGGCTTCTACTACAAGACCTTCATGTGGCCGAAGGCGGCATGGAAGCACATTTACGAGCCGATGATCCGCCGTGCGGCCGGCCTCGGCGTCGCGCCGACGGAAGCCGATCCGGACCACTATGCCAGCCGCTACGCACATTGCGACGTGCTGGTGGTCGGCGCCGGCGTTGCCGGCCTTTCGGCCGCTCTTGCGGCCGCGCAGGCCGGTGCCAAGGTTGTCCTGTGCGACGAGCAGGCGGAAGCAGGCGGAGCGCTCCGCTTTGACAGCACCGTCAAGATCGACGGTATCGATGGCTACGAGTGGGCGCAAAAGACGGTTGCAGCACTCAGAGCCATGGAGAATGTGCAGGTCCTGACCCGCACGACGGCCTTCGGCTACTATAACCACAACTTCGTCGCCCTCGCCGAGCGCGTCACCGATCATATCGCAAACCCCGGCCGCGACCTGCCGCGCGAGCGTCTGTGGCAGCTGCGCGCCAAGCGCGTCATTCTCGCCAACGGCGCGATCGAACGCCATATGGTGTTCCCAAACAACGACCGTCCGGGCATCATGCTGGCGTCGGCGGCGCGCATGTACCTCAATCAGTATGGCGTTGCCGTCGGCCAGAAGGTCGGCGTCTACACGGCGCACGACTCGGCTTACGAAGCAGCCTTCGACCTGAAGCGTGCCGGTGTCGAGATTGCGGCGATCGTGGATTGCCGCCAGACGCCGGGTGCCGCGGTGCTTGCAGAGGCCCGTTCGCTCGGCATCGACGTTCTCGCCGGCCAGTCGGTGGTCAACACGTCAGGCAAGCTGCGTATCTCCTCGATGACGGTCGCCCGCAATGGCGGCGGCTCGCCGCGCAAGATCGCGGTCGACGCCCTGCTGGTCTCGGCCGGCTGGACGCCCTCGGTGCACCTCTTCTCGCAATCGCGGGGCAAGGTGGCGTTCGAGCCGGAAACCCAGCGTTTCCTGCCGGGTACCTACGCTCAGGATTGCCTTTCGGTCGGCGCCTGCAACGGCACGGACGACCTGCAGCAGACGATCGAGGAATCTTTGGCAGCCGGCGAACTGATGGCCCAGGCAGCAGGCAAGTCCGCAGGAGGCAAGATCAGCCTCTCGGCCGAGCAGGCGCATCAATGGACGGGCGGCATGATCGGCGCTGCCGAAGGTGCCGGTCCCGAGACCAGCGCCAAGGCGTTCATCGATTTTCAGCACGACGTCTGCGCCAAGGATATCCGCCTTGCGGTGCGCGAGGGCATGCACTCGATCGAGCACATCAAGCGCTTCACGACCAACGGCATGGCGTCGGACCAGGGCAAGCTCTCCAACATGCACGGTCTGGCGATTGCCGCAGAGATGCTGGGCAGGGAGATTCCACAGGTTGGTCTCACCACCTTCCGCGCGCCCTATACGCCGGTCACCTACGGCACGCTGATCGCCCATTCGCGCGGCGAGCTATTCGATCCGACGCGCAAGACGCCGCTGCACCAGTGGGAGGAAGCCCACGGTGCCGTGTTCGAGGATGTCGGCAACTGGAAGCGTGCGTGGTTTTACCCGCGCGCCGGCGAGACGATGCATCAGGCGGTTGCCCGCGAATGCAAGACGGCGCGTGCTGTCGCAGGCGTGTTCGATGCTTCGACGCTCGGCAAGATCGAGATCGTCGGCCCGGACGCGGCCGAATTCATGAATCTGATGTACACCAACGCCTGGGACACGCTGAAGCCGGGCAAGTGCCGCTATGGCATCATGACCCGCGAAGACGGATTCGTCTATGACGACGGCGTCGTCGGGCGTCTCAGCGAAGACCGTTTCCATGTGACGACCACGACCGGCGGTGCGCCGCGCGTGCTCCACCACATGGAAGACTATCTGCAGACGGAATTCCCACATCTCAACGTCTGGCTGACATCGGTCACCGAGCAGTGGGCCGTCATTGCCATTCAGGGGCCGAAGGCGCGCGAGATCATCGCGCCGCTGGTGGAAGGCGTCGACATTTCGAACGAGGCCTTTGCGCATATGAGCGTTGCCGAGTGCACGGTCATGGGCGTGCCGGCGCGCCTGTTCCGCGTATCGTTCACCGGTGAAGTCGGCTTCGAAATCAACGTGCCGGCCGATTACGGCCAGTCGGTGCTGGAAGCGGTCTGGGCGAATGCCGAGCCGCTCGGCGCCTGCGTCTACGGCACGGAAACGATGCACGTTCTGCGCGCCGAGAAGGGCTACATCATCGTCGGCCAGGATACCGACGGAACCGTGACGCCCGACGATGCGGGTCTTTCCTGGGCCGTTTCTAAGAAGAAGACGGATTTCGTCGGCATACGCGGGCTTAAGCGTCCGGATCTCGTCAAGGAAGGGCGCAAGCAGCTCGTCGGCCTCGTCACCAGGGATCCTCAGCTGTTGCTCGAGGAGGGCGCACAGATCGTCGCCAACCCGAACGAGCCGAAGCCGATGACCATGCTCGGGCATGTGACGTCATCCTACTGGTCGGAAAACCTCGGCAAGTCGATTGCGTTTGCGCTGGTTGCCGGCGGACGTACGCGGATGGGCGAAACGCTCTTCGTGCCGATGCCCGACAAGACGATCGCCGTCGAGGTGACCGACATGGTGTTCTTTGACAAGGAAGGAGGCCGCATCAATGGCTGATACGGCAGTTCGCAAATCTGTTCTTTCCGGCCGTCATGGCGGTTCGGCCGCCGTACGGCTGACGCCTGCACCTGACGCAAGCCGCGTGGCGCTTCGTGCTCCGGCGGGTTCGCTCAAGGCTCTTTCTTCCGCCCTCGGCGTGACGATCCCCACAGCGCCCAAGACTTCGGGCCGCAAGGAGGGCCGCTCGGTACTCTGGCTCGGACCGGACGAATGGCTGGTCATCGACGAGAACGGCAGCGACCTGATGACGGCGCTGGCCAAGAGCGGCGTGCTGCATTCGGCGACCGATGTCTCCCACCGAAATGTCGCGATCGTCGTGTCCGGCCCTGGGGCCGAAGCGACGATTTCAGCGGGGTGCCCGCAGGATCTGTCGCTCGGCGCCTTCCCGGTCGGCGGCTGCACGCGCACACTCTTCGGCAAGGCCGAGATCGTTCTGTTGCGAACGGAAGACGATACGTTCCGCGTCGAATGCTGGCGATCGTTTGCCGACTTCGTCTTCGGGCTGCTCGCCGAAGGCGCGGAAGACGCCGCTCACTAGCGGGCGAACGGATCTGCACATGTTGAGAGGCCATCGACGCGGTTTTCGTGGCGTGGCCGTCGAAAGCATAGCCCCCTTGATGTTTGTCACCGGCGGCTTGTCACAATGGGTTGCTGGCCTTAGTCTCGGATGCTTCCGGTTGCGCATGCGCGACCAATGAGGGGCTACGTCCGATGATGCTGCATCACGTTTCCATCGTCACCGCGGATCTGGCGCGGTCGGCCGCTTTCTACAGCGAGGTCTTCGGTCTGCGGCAGATCGAGCGGCCACCGTTTGCCTTTCCAGGCGCCTGGTTTTCTTGCGGCGCGCTGCAGGTCCACATTATCGTCAATCCTGATGGTACCTTCCGAAAAACGGCGACCATCGATACCGCCGACACGCATTTTGCCTTTCGAACGGACGATTTCGAGATGGTGATTCGCAGCTTGACTGCAAAGGGTTTTCGCGAGGATGCCGTTGAAGGCGATCCCAAGCGGTTGCTCGTCAAACGCAATGGTCTCGCGGGCTTCCCGCAGGCCTACCTGCTCGATCCGGATCGCAACATTATCGAAGTCAACGGAGCACCTTGACGACAGTGGGGTGGCCGTAACGGTCGCGTCAGACGTTTTCCGGACGGTCCTTCGGGTCGAACTGGATGATCGTGGTCCATTTGGCCGTCAGTGCCGGCTTTCTCTCGTTCTCGATCTCGATCGAGACGTCGTAGGTGGTCATCAGCATGCCGGCGCCGCGGAAGCGGGCTTCGGAAAGGATGAAGTGGCCACGGATGCGGGCGCCTGCCTTGACCGGGGCGATGAAGCGGACGGTGTCGAAGCCGTAGTTGATGCCCATGGTCTGCTCGCGCACCTTGGGCAGGCAATTGAAATTCATGGTCGAGAGCAGCGAGAGCGTCAGGAAGCCATGCGCGATCGTGCCGCCGAATGAGCTTTCGGCGGCACGCACCGGGTCGACATGGATGAACTGATGATCGTCCGTCGCATTGGCGAAGGCATCGATCATGGTCTGGTCGACGACAATCCAGTCCGAAAGGCCGGTTTCAGTGCCGATCAGCCCACGTACGTCCGTGAGCGAGATTTCGTTGACCATTGATTCCCCATGAAAAGGCTGCTGTTCAAAGCCTTACAACGGCTTTGTGACGATTGCGACAAGGATTTTGTTGCAACCATGAAGCGGGCTAACTTTCGAGATAGAATGCGACAGTGCGTTGCGGCACGATGGTCTGCGCCTCGCTTTTCTGGGTCCCGCCGGCAGTGATCTGGCGCCAGGAGGCGCGCTCGCCAGGTAGCAAAAATGTCTGCTTCGACTGGGAGCGATTGAAGAGGACGGCGAGCCGCACCGTCTTGCGATTGCTGCCATCGACAGTCCGGAGAACCATGCCAAGCGTCGCGAAATCGGGCGTCTCCCAGTCGGACACCGTCATCGGCTGGCCGGACGGCGAAATCCACTCGACGTCGCCGTTTCCGGAGAAGAAGGAGGCTTGAGAAAACACGTCGAAGCGTTTTCGCAGCGCCGACACAAACGCTGCATGCGCAATCAACTCGTCATCCAGCGCTTCCCAGTCGACCCAGGTGATATCGTTGTCCTGGCAATAGGCATTGTTGTTGCCGCGCTGGGTGCGGCCGCCTTCGTCTCCTGCGGTCAGCATGACGCTGCCGCGGGTGACGAAGAGGGTGGACAGCAGAGCTTCCACGTCGTCGCGACGCTTCCTGACGATGTCGGGATATCGGGTTTGGCCTTCGACACCGTTGTTCCACGAGTGGTTTTCGTTGTGACCGTCGCGGTTCTCCTCGCCGTTCGCCTCATTGTGCTTGCCGCCATAGGAGACGAGGTCCTTCAGCGTGAAGCCATCGTGGGCGGCGAGGAAATTGACGCTGCGCGTCGCGATGCCGCCGTTGCGCGAGAAGATATCCGAGGAGCCGGCAAGGGCGGAGGCGAGCGGCCCGGTCTTGTAGGCGTCGCCGCGCCAGTAGCAGCGCAGGTCGTCGCGCAAGCGGTCGTTCCACTCCAGGAACGGGGCCGGAAAATTGCCGAGCTGGTAGCCGCCGGGGCCGATGTCCCAGGGTTCGGCGATCATGATGCGATCGGCCAGCAGGTCGTCGGAAAGCAGGGCCGCCAGGGTCTCGCCATGCGCCTCGAAACCGCCGGCGGTGCGGCCGAGGACCGGCGCCAGATCGAAGCGGAAGCCGTCGACACCCGCTGCGAGGACGAAATGGCGGAGGCTGTCGATGACCAGCTGCCTGACATAGGGGTGATCGCAGGCAACCGTGTTGCCGGTACCGGTGTCGTTGACGAGCTCGCCGGGTCGATCGGGCAAGTGGCGGTAGAAGGAGAGATTGTCGAGCCCGCGCAGCGACAGCGTGGTGCCGTAGCGATCGCTCTCGCCGGTATGGTTGAAGACCAGGTCGAGGATGACGCCGATGCCTTCGGCGTGGAGCTTGGCCACCGTCTCGCGCAGTTCCGCCATGCCGCCGGGGACGATACGCGGATCGAGCGCCATGAAGGCGACGGGGTTGTAGCCCCAGCCGTTCCTCAGGCCGAGCGGGGGAAGGTGGCGTTCGTCGATCCAGGCGGTCACGGGCATCAGTTCGACGGCATCGACGCCGATCCGTTTCAGATGCGCGATGATCGACGGATGGGCGAGTGCTGCGACGGTGCCCCGTTGTGCCTCAGGCACGTCGGGGTGCAGCATCGTGAAGGGCTTGACGGCGACCTCGTAGATGAAGCCGCCAGGCCTGAAGAGCGGCTTTTGAGGCTTCACATACACATCGCGAGTCACGATGGCCTTCGGGATGAGATGCCGGGTGTCTGCGCCAAAGGTGGCGAGCAGCGGGTCGTGATGGAATGGCCGGTCGAGTTCCTTGGCATAGGGATCGACAAGCAGCTTCGACGGATCGAACCAGAGCCCGTTGTCGGGAGCGTAGATGCCGTCGGCGCGATAGCCGTAACGCGCGCCCTCCTTCAGGCCGTCGACGAAGAGGCGATGCACATGGTCATCACCGCGCGCCATCGGCAGGCGAGTGAACTCCTTGTCGTCCTGATCGAACAGGCAAAGCTCGATCTGTCCCGCATGGTGCGACCAGACGGCGAAATCGACGCCGGTTTCGAAGATGACCGCTCCGCCTTGCCCCGATTGGTTCGCCGCCATGTCGCTCCGGTCAGGTTATGACGGAGGGAGCGTCGCGCCCCGTGCGGCTGCGAATATCGGCGATGGCTTCAGCTGCGGCGATCAGATCGGAAAGCGCTTCCTGGGTCTCGATGTTGTGACGGCTGGAATCCGCCTCGTAGCGCTCGATATAGACGCGCAGCGTGGCTCCCGAGGTGCCGGTGCCGGAGAGGCGGAAAACCACGCGCGAGCCGCCTTCGAACAGGATGCGGATGCCCTGATGCTCGCTGACCGATTTGTCGACCGGATCGTGATAGGCGAAGTCATCGGCCGCTTCGACCTTCAGCGCGCCGAAGGTCTTGCCCGGCAGCGTGGCAAGCTGGCTGCGAAGATTGTCCACCACGCCGTTGGCCGCATCGGTGTCGACGCCTTCGTAGTCGTGGCGCGAATAGTAATTGCGGCCATAGGTCTGCCAGTGCTGGGTGACGATGTCCTGGACGCTCTCGCCGCGCACGGCAAGGATGTTCAGCCAAAGCAGAACGGCCCAGAGACCGTCCTTTTCTCGGACGTGGTTGGAGCCGGTTCCGGCACTTTCCTCGCCGCAGATGGTCGCCATTCCGGCGTCGAGCAGGTTGCCGAAGAACTTCCAGCCGGTCGGCGTTTCATACATGCCGATGCCGCGCTTTTCTGCGACCCGGTCGGCGGCGCCTGATGTCGGCATGGAGCGGGCGATGCCGGCGAGACCGCCGGAATAGCCGGGCGCGAGATGGGCGTTTGCTGCCAGGATCGCCAGGCTGTCGGAAGGTGTGACGAAGATGCCGCGGCCGATGATGAGGTTGCGGTCGCCGTCGCCGTCGGAGGCTGCGCCGAAATCGGGCGCGTCGTCTCCCATCATCTCGTCGTAGAGTTCCTTGCAGTGGACCGGGTTCGGATCCGGGTGATGGCCGCCGAAATCAGGCAACGGCATGAAGTTGCGAACCGAGCCCGACGGCGCACCGAGACGGTTTTCGAAGATTTCCTTGGCGTAGGGGCCGGTGACGGCGCTCATGGCGTCGAAGGCGATGCGGAAGCCGAGGCTCACGAGATTGCGGATGGCGCCGAAATCGAAGAGCTCTTCCATGAGAGCGGTGTAGTCCTCGACGGAATCCAGAACCGCGAGCATCATCCCGCCCGGCATTTCGTCCTTGCCGATGCGGTCGAGATTGACGTCGGGGAAGTCGGCGATCTTGTAGCTGTCGATCACCTTGCTGCGGGCAAAGATCGCGTCGGTGATCTTTTCCGGGGCAGGGCCGCCATTGCCGATGTTGTACTTGATGCCGAAGTCTTCGGTCGGGCCGCCGGGATTATGGCTGGCGGACAGAATGATGCCGCCGAAGGCCTTGTATTTGCGAATGATATGGGACGCCGCCGGCGTCGACAGGATGCCGCCCTTGCCGACGATGACCTTGCCAAAGCCATTGGCGGCGGCCATCTTGATCGCCTTCTGGATGACTTCGCGGTTGTAGTAGCGTCCGTCGCCGCCGATGACGAGGCACTTGCCCTGGTAGCCTTCCAGCGAATCGAAGATCGACTGGATGAAGTTCTCGGCGTAGTTCGGCTGCTGGAATACGGGAACTTTCTTGCGGAGACCGGAGGTGCCGGGCTTCTGATCCTGATAGGGCGTAGTGGGTACGGACTTGTTCATTTTCTGTCACTTGCCTTTCGGGGCGAGGCTTGAATAGAGGGCAGCATAGCGCTCGGCGCTCTTCTCCCACGAAACATCCGATTTCATGCCCTGCTTTTGCAATTGGGTCCAGACCTTTTGATCAGCGTAGAGATGTAGCGCACGGCGGATTGCCTGCAACAGACCGGACGCGGTCACCGGTGAGAATTGTATGCCCGTTGCCACTTTGGCCGCAAGTGCCGCGTGATTGGCATCGATCACGGTGTCGGCGAGACCGCCGGTGTGGGCGACGATCGGCACGCATCCGTAGCGCAGCCCGTAGAGCTGCGTGAGGCCGCATGGCTCGAATCGCGACGGGATGATGATCGCATCGCAGCCGGCCTGCATGAGATGCGACATCGGTTCATTATAGCCGATGGAGATGCCAATGCGGCCGGGATGGCGCGCTGCTGCCGCCAGCAGCGACCCTTCCAGCGCCGGATCGCCGGAGCCGAGGATCGCAAGCTTGCCGCCCATCGCGACGATCTCGTCGGCGGTGGCGGCGATGAGGTCCATGCCTTTTTGCCAGGTCAAGCGGCTGATGATGCAGAAGATCGGCGCATTGTCGTCGTGCAGGCCGAAGAACTCGCAGATCGCGGCGCGGTTTGCCGCCCGGCTCTTCAGCGACGTTCCGGTGTAATGGGTGTGGACAACCGGATCGGTGGCGGGGTTCCAGACCTCGTGGTCGATGCCATTGACGATGCCGTGCAGATGCTCGATGCGGCTCCCAATCACGCCTTCCAGCCCCATGCCGAACTCCGCAGTCAGGATTTCGCCCGCATAGGAAGGGCTGACGGTGGTGATTGCATGGGCGGTCTGCAATCCGCCCTTGAGGAAGCCGATATGGCCATAATACTCGATGGCTTCGACGGAGAAGGCTTGCGGCGGAAGGCGCAGGCCGGGGAAAATCTCGGGGCCGAACTGGCCCTGGAACGCAATGTTGTGGATGGTCAGAACACTCGGCACTTCAGGCGTCGGGTAGTAGCGCATGTAGACCGGCGTCATCGCGCCCTGCCAGTCGTGCGCATGCACGATATCGGGCCGCCAGTCCGGTATCAGGCCAGCGGCGATCTCGGCGCCGGCCAGCGAAAGGGCTGCGAAGCGGCGCCAGTTGTCGGGGTAGTCCTTGCCGGTTGAATCGAGATAGGGGCCACCGGCCCTGTCGTAGTAGGCGGGGGCGTCGAGGATCAGGATATCCAGACCCTCGTGCCGGGCCTCCAGAACCGTCGCGGGCTCTCCCAGGAGATCATCGAACTGCAGCCTGACGACGGGATCGCGAATGGCCTTCATGACCGCGGGATARCCGGGCATGAGTGTCTTCATCTCAATCCCGAACGGCTTCAGCGCGATCGGCAGGGCGCCCGCCACATCGGCAAGGCCCCCTGTCTTGACGAGTGGGAAGACTTCGGACGAAACCGACAGAACTTTCATCTGTTACAAATCCAGCTTGTCGATCATGGGCTGCGTGATCAGGCAAATGCCGCCTTCGCTTCGCCGGAACCGCTTGGCGTCGAGTTCCGGATCCTCGCCGACGACGAGTCCTTCCGGAATGATGACACCATGGTCGATCACCACGTTCCTGAGCTGCGCGTGCCGACCGACTTTCACGCTCGGCAGAACGACGGCGCTTTCCAGCTTGGAATAGGAATTGGCGCGCACACCGGTAAACAGCAGGCTGTTGTTGAGCGTCGCACCGGAGATGATGCAATCGCCCGCCACGACGGACGAGGTGGCCGAGCCCCGGCGATCTTCGTCGTCGTGGACGAATTTTGCGGGTGGCGAGATCTCTGCATAGGTCCAGATCGGCCAGGACTTGTCGTAGATGTCGAGTTCCGGAACGATCGCTGTCAGGTCGATATTGGCCTGCCAGTAGGCGTCGATCGTTCCGACGTCGCGCCAGTAGGGCTCGCGCTCGAAATCGGAACGGACGCAGGAGTTGGCGAAGCGGTGGGCGATCGCCTTACCGTTCTTGACGATATAGGGGATGATGTCCTTGCCGAAGTCCTTGCTGGAGTTTGGATCGGCGGCATCGCGGCGCAGCGCCTCGATCAGGAATTTCGTGTGGAAGACGTAGATCCCCATCGACGCCAGCGCGAATTCCGGCTTGTCGGGCATACCCGGTGGGTTGGCGGGCTTTTCGATGAAGTCGATGATCCGGTCGCTCTTGTCGACATGCATGACACCGAAGCCGGCGGCTTCCATGCGCGGCACTTCGAGGCAACCGATGGTGACATCAGCGCCTGAATCGACATGCTGCTGCAGCATGTATTCGTAGTCCATCTTGTAGATGTGGTCGCCGGCAAGGATGACCATGTATTCGACACCGTAATCCTCGATGATGTCGATGTTCTGGTAGACGGCGTCGGCGGTGCCTTCGTACCACTGCGTTTCCGAGACGCGCTGGGAGGCCGGCAGAATGTCGAAGCTCTCGTTTCGCTCGGGGCGGAAGAAGTTCCAGCCGCGCTGCATGTGGCGGATCAGCGAGTGCGCCTTGTATTGAGTGGCCACGCCGATGCGACGGATACCGGAGTTCAGCGCGTTTGACAGGGCGAAATCGATAATGCGCGATTTGCCGCCGAAATAGACCGCCGGCTTGGCGCGGCGGTCCGTGAGTTCCTTGAGGCGGCTCCCACGACCGCCGGCAAGAACATAGGCCATTGCATCGCGGGCAAGTGGCTGAATGCGTTTTTCTACCATGACTTTCCTCCCACCAGTCTTCAAGTCTCGGGTTCAAGCATAATCGTCGCCAATGGCGGCAAGGTCAGAGACGCGGCGATGGTGCCGCCGGCATTGACGGCCTGCACGCGGCCGCCATTGCCCTTGCCACTGCCGCCATAGATGTCGGCATCCGTGTTCAGGATTTCCCGCCAGCGTCCCTCCGACGGCAGGCGCACGGCATAATTCTCACGATAGACCGGCGTCAGGTTGCTGATGACCGCGATCGGCTTTTCGCCTGGTGCCTTGCGCAGCCAGGCAAGGACGGAGTTTTCGTGGTCGTCGGCAATCAGCCACTCGAAGCCTTCGCCTTCGCAGTCGCGGGCATGCAGTGCAGCCTTGCTGCGGTAGGTAAAGTTGAGATCGCGCACCAGCCGGCGCATGCCCTCGTGCATGCGGTACTGCAGGAGGTTCCAGTCAAGCGAGCCCGCCTCGTTCCATTCGCTCCACTGGGCGAACTCCTGCCCCATGAAGAGCAGTTTCTTGCCCGGATAGCCCCACATGAAGGCGTAGTAGGCCCTTAGATTGGCGAACTTCTGCCAATCGTCGCCGGGCATCTTGGCGATCAGCGAGCCCTTGCCGTGCACGACCTCGTCATGCGAGAGCGGCAGCACGAAATTCTCCGAGTAGGCATAAAGCAGGCCGAAGGTCAGCTCGTTGTGGTGATGCTTGCGGTGAATGGGCTCGCGGCTCATGTAGCTCAGCGTGTCATGCATGAAGCCCATGTTCCATTTGAAGCCGAAGCCGAGACCGCCTTCGTGGACGGGCTGCGACACCTTCGGCCAGGAGGTGGATTCCTCGGCGATGGTCATGACACCTGGATGCTCGGCGTAGATGCGGGTGTTCATGCTCTGCAGGAAGCGTACGGCTTCGAGATTTTCGTTGCCGCCATATTCGTTCGGGATCCATTCGCCGTGCTTGCGGGAATAGTCGAGGTAGAGCATCGAGGCGACGGCATCGACGCGCAGGCCGTCGAGATGGAACTTCTCGGACCAGTAGAGCGCGTTGTTGACGAGGTAGGAAACGACCTCGGTGCGCCCGAAATTGTAGATCGCGGTGTTCCAGTCGGGATGGAAGCCCTTTCGGGGATCCTCGTGCTCATAGAGCGCAGTGCCGTCGAACCAGCCGAGACCGTGCTCGTCGGTCGGGAAGTGGGCGGGCACCCAGTCGAGGATGACGCCGATGCCGACCTTGTGGGCACCGTTGACGAAACGGGCAAAGCCTTCCGGCTCGCCGAAACGGGCCGTGGGCGCGTAGAGACCGGTGGTCTGGTAACCCCAGGACGGGTCGTAGGGGTGTTCGGTGATCGGCAGGAACTCGATATGGGTAAATCCCATGTCGACGCAGTAGGGGATGAGCCTTGAGGCCATTTCGTCCCACGAGAGGAACGAGCCGTCGTTGCGGCGCTGCCAGGAGCCGGCGTGAACCTCGTAGATCGAGATCGGCTGACGCCGCTTGTCCGTCTCGCTCCAGTGCTTCAGGTGGGCTTCATCCTCCCATTCCTGCAGCAATTCGGGCGCGGTCACCGAGGCGGTCTTCGGACGCAATTCGCTACGCCTCGCAAAGGGGTCAGCCTTCAGCGGCAGCAGCACACCGTCCTGCCCGCGGATCTCGAATTTGTAGCCGACACCGGTCGGAACGTCGGGCGCGAAGATCTCCCAGATACCCGCTCCGGCGCGCAGGCGCATCACGTGGCGGCGACCGTCCCAGTTGTTGAAATCGCCAACGACGGAGACGCGTTGCGCGTTCGGCGCCCAGACGGCGAAATGAATGCCCTGTGCGCCTTCGTGCTTGATCCAGTGCGCGCCCATCTTGTCGAACAGGCGCAGATCCGAACCCTCGCGCGCGTAGTAGTCGTCCATCGGCCCGAGAACCGGGCCGAAGCTGTAGGGGTCTGTTACCGCCCATTCCGCATCGCCGCGGCGGGCGCGGTAGCGCACCGGCTGCAGCTTGGTCACTGACACGGTTCCGGCAAAGAAGCCGTCAGGATGCTGCGGCTTCAACTCCCCGACGGCGCTGCCGTCGAGCGACATCGCGGTCACTTCCTCTGCGCCGGGAATGAAGCATCGCGCAACGTAGCCGTTGCCTGATTTGTGAACGCCCAGAACGGCGAAAGGGTTGGCATGCGAACCGGCGAGGATTGCCTTTATCTCGTCCGCCGAAATTTCCCAGGGAAGCTTGACGTCGGGGGCAGCCTTCGGCGTTTTCATCCGGCTCTCCAAATTTCCTTGGCATACTGCCGTATCGTGCGGTCGGACGAGAACCAGCCCATGCGAGCCGTATTGCAGATCGTCTTCTGGTACCACGAAGGCGTGTCGGTCCACAGCTCGTCGACTTCGCGTTGCGCCTGGGCGTAGGCGTCGAAATCGGCCGCGACCATGAACCAGTCATGCGCGTAGATCCCGTCGATCAGCTCCGAGTATCGGTTGCGGTCGTCGGGGGAGAAGACGCCGGAGCTGATGGCCGACAGCGCCTGCGACAGTTCACGGGAACTTTCGATGATCGCACGCGGGTTGTGGCCGTCGGCGCGCAGGTTCGTCACCTCGTCGGCCCGCAGACCGAAGATCTTGATGTTGTCGTCGCCGACATTGTCGCGCATCTCGACATTGGCGCCGTCGAGCGTTCCGATCGTGAGCGCACCGTTCAGCCCGAATTTCATGTTGCCGGTGCCGGATGCTTCCATGCCGGCCGTCGAGATCTGCTCGGAGAGATCGGCGGCAGGAACCATGATTTCGGCCAGCGAGACGTTGTAGTTCGGCACGAAGACGATCTTCAGCAAGCCGCGCACGGACGGGTCGTTGTTGATGGTGCGGGCAACGTCGTTGATCAGTTTGATGATCAGCTTGGCGTTGTGGTAGCTCGGCGCGGCCTTGCCGGCGAAAAGCTTGACACGCGGCACCCAGTCGAGCTCGGGGTGCGAGCGGATCTGGTCGTACAGGGCAACCGCCTCGATGACGTTCAGAAGCTGGCGCTTATATTCGTGGATGCGCTTGATCTGGATGTCGAACATCGCCGACGGGTCGATCTTCACCCCCATGCGGCTGGCGACAAGATTGGCGAGGGCCACCTTGTTGGCCCTCTTGACCGCGGCAAACTTCTCCTGGAAGCTCGTATCGGTTGCGAACTTGTCGAGCGGCTTCAGCTTTTCGGCGTCGTCCAGAAAGTCGTCGCCGATCGCCTCGCGGATAAGGCCCGTAAGTCCCGGATTACATTGCTGCAGCCAGCGGCGTGGCGTGATGCCGTTGGTCTTGTTGTTGATCCGGTCCGGATAGAGCTTGTGCAGGTCGGCAAAGACCGTGACCTTCATCAGTTCGGTGTGCAGCGCCGACACGCCGTTGATCGAGTGCGAGCCGACGAAGGCGAGGTTGCCCATGCGCACGCGGCGCTCGCCGCTTTCCTCGATCAGGGACAGGGAGCGGATCTCCGTGTCGGAGAAGTTCTTGCTCTTGCGGGCTTCGAGCAGGATCTTGGCGTTGATCGCATAGATGATCTGCATGTGGCGCGGCAGCAGACGCTCGAAGAGCGGGACAGGCCAGCTTTCCAGAGCTTCCGGCAGAAGCGTGTGGTTGGTGTAGGCGATGGTGCTTCGGGTGATGTCCCAGGCCTGATCGAACTCCAGCCCATGCACGTCGCAGAGCAGGCGGATGAGTTCGGCGACGGACACGGCCGGATGGGTGTCGTTCAGCTGGACTGCGACCTTGTCGGGCAGCGAGGTGAAGTCGTCGTACTGCTGCAGGTGGCGGCGCAGGATGTCCTGCAGGGAGGCCGACGAGAAGAAGAACTCCTGGCGCAGGCGCAACTCCTGGCCGGCAGGCGTCGCGTCTGCCGGATAGAGAACACGCGTCAGGCTTTCGGCCTTGTTGCTTTCACGCAATGCGCCGATGTGGTCGCCTGCGTTGAATGCGGCAAGCAGGATCGGGTCGATCGGCTGCGCCGACCAGAGGCGCAGCGTATTGACGCGGTTGCCGCGCCAGCCGACCACCGGGGTGTCGAATGCGGCAGCAATGACGCGCTCAGCCGGCTTCCAGACGTAGCGCGGCTCGCCTTCGGCGCTGTTGGCGACGTCCACCGTGCCGCCGAAGCCGATTTCGTAGGCGCTCTCGCGACGTTCGAATTCCCAGGGATTGCCGTGGGCGAGCCARCTTTCCGGCAGCTCGACCTGCCAGCCGTCGGCGAGCTGCTGGCGGAAGAGGCCATGCACATAGCGAATGCCGTAGCCATAGGCAGGCACGTCCACCGTTGCCATGCTTTCCATGAAGCAGGCGGCGAGGCGTCCGAGGCCGCCATTGCCGAGCGCCGCGTCGGGTTCGAGGCCGGCGATGACGGCGACATCGACGCCGAGCGAGGCGAGCGCATCGCGAACCTGCTCCATCAGCCCGAGGTTCGAGACGGCATCGCGCATCAGGCGGCCGATGAGAAATTCCAGAGAGAGATAGTAAACGCGCTTGTCACCGGTCGCATAGACCTTGCGGGTCGATTCCATCCACTTGTCGATGATCCGGTCGCGCACCACGAGAATGGTCGCGGTCAGCCAGTCGTGCGGCTTGGCGACCTTGGCATCCTTACCGATGCGGTAGGTCAGGCGTTCGATAATTTCTTCTGCGAGGATGTCGGGCTTTGAACTGCGGGGCGCGGGGGAGGGGATAGTCGGCTTCGCAACGGTGTTCATCGTCAATCCTCGCCAATTCTGATTGGGTTTCAGTATGTTATGCTTAGTTCAATCGATTAGTCTGACGCACTAAAGCACAGTTTATGCACCGTTATTACGCAGTTGCAACAAGTGAATTGTGCAAACGAGAAAATTGACGAAGCCTCGCATCCGGCTGCTGAAAGAACTTGATTTCAATCGGTTTTCCGACTTTGATGGGCGGGATTTGCGACGCAACGAAAAGCCGCCCCGGATGTTCCGGGGCGGCTTTTCTTGTCTGGGGCATTTATGCCCTTGCTAGTTCGTCAGGCGGGTCGTCTGGTTCGCGGCCTTTGCGCCGATCTTCTTGAAGGCGTCGAGCAGATCGTTCAAGCTCTCTGCTGCGAAATAGTGAGACGCGTCTGTGGCGCAATATTTCAGCAACGCCTGTCCGGTGGGAGGCGCCATGAAGGCGACCGTATAGATTTCAATGCTCTTGCCCTTGGCGGCGTCGCATGTCGCTTCGGTCAAAGTGTCGTATGAACGGCCGCCACTGCTGTCGTTATTGTTGTCGCCGTCGGTCATGAAGACGATGTACTTTTTGGGCGTCTGGCCGGTCTTGGCCTGGTGCAGCGCATTCTCGTTGTCATTTCCCGCGCTGTTCTTGGCGGTCAAGGATGTATAGGCAGTGTTCATCGCGCCGCTGGAGTTCGTGCCGTTCGCCGCAGACAGCGCGTTGACGTAAGCAGTGACCGCGCTGGTGCCCCAGGCAAGCTTGCTTGCCGTGTATTCCTTGATATCGTAGGAAACGGCGCCGGTGCGGGCATAGATATGCGTGGGATCGGCGGTGTTCAATTGGGAGGTCATGCTGCCGACTGCAAGTTTCAGAGCTTCAATTTTCGTATAGTAGTTGTCGCAGGTCTTTGGCTTCTTCGTGGTTCCGCAGCTTATCGTCGGCTGCGAGGCGTTAATTGTGGCCGTGGGATCGCCCATCGATCCGGATTTATCGAGCGCGAGGAACATCGAGACGGAGCCCTGCGTCTCGGAATAACCGCTGGCCGTCTGGCTTGACGCGCCGACGGTCGTGGTCTTGAAACCGAGTACCTGCGCGAGACCGCTCAGCTGAAGGCTATAGGAAGACGAGACACTGACGCTGTAGCTCGTTGCATTGCCCGAGGTCGTCATCGTGGCGCTTGCCGTAGTCGCATTCTTGAGAGCGGTTGTGTCGCTCAAGTAGTTTGCCATCTGGCCAGCGATAAAATCCTTGGCAAAAGTGGAGGCGCCAGCGGTCGTGATCTTGCCATCCGCCAATGCAGATGCTGTAGCGAGGGCAGCGGAGTCCGATGCTTCCTGCAACTCCCCCTTCGATCGCGCCGCGTTGGAAATATCGATCGCAACACTCGCTGTTCCGATCACAATCGGCATGAGTATCGCCGTCATCATCGCGAAGTTTCCGCCGCGGTCGTTCAATAGCCTAAGCATGCTGGTCTTCAGCGAATGCGAGGTGCGCATCATGTTCACCTGAGTTGGTTGCCCCATTGATGCCACCACTCTTGCGCCGCATGTCTTGAAGCCAAATTTAAGCGTTCGCTATAATTCTAATGAATTGTCGCTTTCCTGCGCGGATTCGTGCCCGCTTCGATACCTGAGAGGGTAAAAATTAGCTATTCCCGCATAGAGTGTGGAGTCTTCGTCTTCCGCCGCTCGTGCGCTTCGCCTACTTCAGCGGGATAACATCCACGGCCTGAACGGAGCGCTGGCTGCCGTAGCTCTTCAACACGCCGATGACGGGCGCGACGTCGGAATAGTCGCGGCCATAGGCGACGACGATATGGTCGGAGCCGGCCGGAATGTTATTGGTCGGGTCGAGTTCGACCCAGCCCAGCGTCGTGCCGCACCACACGCGCACCCAGGCATGCATGGCGTCCGCACCTTCCAGGCGCTCCTTGCCCGGCGGCGGAATGGTGCGCAGGAAGCCGGAGACGTAGCCGGCGGGAATGCCGAGGCTTCGCAGCGCCAGGATCATCACGTGCGCGAAATCCTGGCAGACGCCGCGCTTCAGCCGGAAGGCTTCCAGCGGCGACGTATCCACGGAGGTGGCGTCGGAATCGTAGGTGAAATCCTTGTGGATGCTGGCACAGAGTGCATTGGCGATCTGCAGGACGGTGCGTGACGGCGCCAGCGCCTGTTTTGCGTAGTCGGAGATCGCCCGCGTCTCGGTCAGCCTCGGGCTGTTGCCGAGGAAATGATGCGGTGAAGCCGGCTTCAGCGACCAGACGCCTGCGATCTCGTCCGGCAGACGCGTCAGCAAGGGCGAGAAGTCCGCCGCAATCGAATGGCTGTCCACCTGCACGCGGGCCTGCATGCGGATATCGAGCTTCTCGTGCGGAGCGCGCACCATGAAGGCGGTTGCCGGATGTTCGAAGAAATCGACGAAGTTCGACTGCTCTTCCGGCGTCGGCGAGACCCTGATCGAGCCGGCGACCAGGCGCTGGCGATCGGGCAGCGACAGCGGCATAAGCCGCATGATGTGGCGCGCGCCCGAGGCCGGCGTGTCGTAGATGTAGCCCATGTGCAGCGAGAGATCGTAGAGCACCGGCGTTACCCCAGGTAGGTCTGCGCCAGGAGATCGGACAGATGCTCCAGCTCGCGTTCGAGACGGTGATAGACGTCGTCGCTCATGGCTTCCGGCGTCATCACGGCGAGGCCGGAGTGGAGGCGCATGGCCTCACGGTAGAAGGGAGACATCTGGCCATTGACGAGCGCATTCGGCAATTGCTCGACCTCGCGATGGATTTCGTTCATCTGAAACAGGATCGAACGCGGGTTGAGCGGATCGAGCGCCAGCAAATCGGTGACCGTCAGGCGCGCCGTGTTGACGTTGTAGCGCCGGCGGTGGGTCATGACGCTGTCGCCGATCTCCAGCAGCATGTCGAGCGCGCCGTCGGGGGCGTCGGTGCCTGACATGTGGCCGAGCAGGCGCGTCATATGCAGCGCTCGCTCGATGTGGCGGCCGAGCGACAGGAAGCGCCAGCCGGTGAAGCGGTACATGTTTTCATGCACGAGACCGGCAAACCCCGCGAGCTTGCGCAGCAGGATCGTCATCGCATGGCTGGCGTCGTCGCCCGGCGAAACCGTCGTGTGAAAACGCCGCGCCGTCTTGGCGAGATCGGTCAGCGCCAACCAGCCGTCCGGCGAGAAGCGGTCGCGGATGTTGCTTGCCGAATAGACGGCGCTGTCGATGTTGCGCAGCAGGGTTTCCGGCACCGCGTCCTCGGTGTCGATGTCGACCGCGGCGAGATACTGCGAAACGTCGGCCAGCAGCGGCTGGCTCGGATCGGCGGCTTCTGCGAAGCGGGCGTGCCAGGCGCGCAGGATGCGCAGTGCGCCTTCGGCCCGCTCGATGTAGCGACCGAGCCAGAAGAGGTTGTCGGCGGCGCGGCTCGGCAGGCTGCCGGGCATGTTGCGGGTGAAGCTGCCTTCGGCGGGAAGCAGCGTGTGGCGCTCGACAGGCTTGTCGCTGACGATCCAGACGTCGGCTGCAGCTCCTCCCGATTGCATGGCGATCGCGGCGACGTCGTCGCCGGCGCCGATGCGGGCGAAACCGCCCGGCATGATCTGCCAGCCGTTGGCGGTGCGGGCGGCGAAGACGCGCAGGCTCATCGGCCGCGGCGTCAGCTTGCCGCCGACCCAGGCCGGTGTGGTGGACAGCGTCACCGTTTCCTGGCCGACGAGCTTCGGACCGTCGGAATTCAGCCATTCGCCGATCGAATCCCGGGCATTGGCGCGCAGGGCGGACCCGAGCACGGACTCGCCGTTGTCGTCGAAGAACGGCGCGCGGGAATAGGCCGGGCCGATCACCATCTTTTCGATATTCGCGGCAACATGCTCGCGCTCGCTCTTCTGGCCGCACCACCATGTCGCGATCGACGGCAGCTTCAGTTCCTCGCCGAAGAGCTCGCGACAGATCGTCGGCATGAAGGCGAGGAGGGCGCGCGTTTCCAGAATGCCGGTGCCGAGGGCGTTGACGATGGTGACGTTTTCCGCGCGCAGCGCCTCGACAAGGCCCGGCGTGCCGATGTGCGAATTCTGGTTCAGCTCCAGGGGGTCGGCATAGCCCGAATCGAGGCGGCGCCAGAGGACGCTGATCGGCTTCAGGCCCGCGACGGTGCGCACCATGACCTTGCCGTTGACGACCGCAAGATCCTCGCCCTCGAGCAGCATGAAGCCGAGATAGCGGGCGATATAGGCGTGTTCGTAGTAGGTCTCGTTGGCCGGCCCCGGCGTCATGACAGCGATGCGGTCGTCGCCGCTGTGCTTCATGCCCTGTAGCGCGTCGCGAAAAGCGCCGAAGAAGGAGGCCAGCCGATGGACCGGGGTTTCGGCGTAGATGTCCGAGAAGGCACGCGTTGTCGCCACGCGGTTTTCAAGCGCAAAGCCGGCGCCGGATGGCGCCTGGGTGCGGTCGGCCAGAACCCACCAGTTGCCGTCAGGCCCGCGGCCGATCTCGAAGGCGCAGAAGTGAAGGTAGTGGCCGCCGGCCGGCTTGACGCCGACCAGCGGGCGCTGGAACTCCGGGTTGGCGGCAATGAGGGCAGGCGGCAGAACGCCTTCCTCCACCAGCCTGTTGGGACCATAGAGGTCGGCGACGGTTGCCTCGAGCAGATCGGCGCGCTGCACGAGGCCGGCGGACAGCGTCTGCCACTCGCGCTCGTCGATCAGCACGGGAACGTGAGAGAGAGGCCAGGAGCGCTCGGCGCTGCCTGTGCTGCCGTAAGCGCGGTAGAACACGCCGGCATCGCGCAGGTAGCGTTCGGCGCGGGCGAAGCGCTCGGTCAGGTCCTTTTCGGGGATGCGATTGAGATGCGAGATGAAACGTTGCCAGACGGGGCGGATCGCACCTGTGTTGTCGACCATCTCGTCTGCGATGCCGGGAAGCGGCGCATAGCCGCGGGCCGCATCGTTGCCGATACGGTCCCTGATGTCTGTCCTCAGCTCTCTTGCCGGTTTCTTGCCCATAAAACCCTAAGTCTAAAGTCCTGCCGGTCGCCTCAGGTCCAGCGTCAGCGGGAATTCCGGGGAACCCGTTTCGGCGTGCGGAACGTAGCTGCCCGCCGTATGTCCCCATGGTTCGAATCGCGCCAGACGCCTTGCTTCCGCTTCGTTACCATTGACCGGGAAAGTGTCATAGGTACGCCCGCCCGGATGGGCAACATGATAAATGCAGCCGCCGATCGAACGCTTCGACCATGTATCATAGATATCGAAGATCAGCGGTGTGTTGACCGGCAGAACCGGGTGCAATCCCGACGCCGGCTGCCAGGCCTTGAAGCGAACGCCGGCGACCGAGACGCCTGATGTGCCCGTTGGTGTCAACGGCATGGTGCGGCCGTTGCAGGTGACCGTGTAGCGCGACGAATTGCTGGTTTCGAGGCGGAGCTGCAGGCGCTCGACGGAGCTGTCGACATAACGCACGGTGCCGCCGATGGCACCTTCCTCGCCCATGACGTGCCACGGTTCCAGGGCCTGGCGCAGTTCGAGCTTCGAGCCCTCGTATTCGACCTCGCCACAGAAGGGAAAGCGGAATTCGAGTTGTGCCTTGAACCATTCCGGGCTGAGATCGAAGCCGTTCTGGCGGAGATCGGCCAGCACGTCGAGGAAGTCGGCCCAGACGAAATGCGGCAGCATGAAGCGGTCGTGAAGCGAAGTTCCCCAGCGCACGAACGTGCCGTCCGCCGGGTTCGTCCAGAAGCGGGCGACGAGGGCGCGGACGAGAAGCTGCTGGGCAAGCGACATGCGCGCGTTTGGCGGCATTTCGAAGCCGCGAAACTCGACCAGGCCGAGGCGCCCGGTCGGTCCATCCGGCGAAAACAGCTTGTCGACGCAGATTTCGGCCCGGTGGGTGTTGCCTGTCACGTCGATCAAAAGATTGCGGAACAGACGGTCGGTCAGCCAGGGGAGCGGCAGCGCGCCTCGGCCCGGCGCCGGCACCTGCGCCATGGCGATTTCGAGCTCGTAGAGGCTGTCGTGACGGGCCTCGTCGACGCGCGGCGCCTGGCTCGTCGGGCCGATGAACATGCCGGAGAACATGTAGGAGAGGGCCGGATGGCGCTGCCAGTGCAGCACCAGGCTCTTCAACAGATCCGGGCGGCGCAGGAACGGGCTGTCGCCAGGGTTTGCACCGCCGACGACCACGTGGTTGCCGCCGCCGGTGCCGGTGTGGCGGCCGTCGATCATGAACTTGTCGGCGCCGAGGCGGGTCTGGCGCGCTTCCTCGTAGATCGTCGTGGTGATGTCGACGCAATCCTGCCAGTTGGAGGCGGGATGGATGTTGACCTCGATGACGCCGGGATCTGGCGCGACGCGGATGACGTTGATGCGCTCGTCCGGCGGCGGCGAGTAGCCTTCGATGTGGACGGGGAGGCCAAGTTCGGCGGCCGCGTTTTCGGCGGCTGCGACCAGTTCGAGGTAATCCTCGATCCGCTCGACCGGCGGCATGAAGACGCAGAGCCTGCCGTCGCGCGGTTCGACCGAAATCGCGGTGCGCACGGCGCCGCCGATTTCGCCGACCGTCTGCTCGACACGGTTCTGGCTGCTGTCATCGCTCTGGCGGGACGCTTCCGGCATGGCGCGACCGGCGGGAACGAATACCTCGGGAAGCGGTTGGCGCGGGATCGAGGGATCTGCGGTGTGGATATAGGGGTAACGGGCCGGGGGGACATAGGGCAGGGTGCCGAGCGGCAGGCGATAGCCGACCGGGCTGTCTCCGGGCACGAGGAAGATCTTGCCGCGGCGGGTGCGCCATTTCTCGCTGACCCAGCGGTGGCCCGAGGCCTTGGCGTTCCAGGCCTGAACCGGCAGGATGTAGCCTGTCGGGGTGGTCAGGCCGCGTTCGAAGACGCGGGCGATGCGGCTGCGCTCCTCCGGGTCCTTCAGCCTGGAATTCGAAGGATCGACGTTCTCAGGCAGGCTACCTTCCTTGATGATCCATTCGGCCGGGTCCTCGTAGGCCGGCAGCACCATGTCGGGTTCGATCGCCAATTCCCTGGCAATCGCGTTGAGGAGGTTCGAGGCGTCTTCCGGCTTGACGCCTGTATCCTTGCCTTCACCGGCGATCAGCTCCGGGTTTTGCCAGATCGGCTTGCCGTCCTTGCGCCAGTAGAGCGAGAAGGTCCAGCGCGGCAGGCTTTCGCCGGGATACCATTTGCCCTGGCCGTAGTGCAGGAAGCCGCCGGGGGCGAAGCGCTCGCGCAGCCTGCGGATCAGCTGGTCGGCTTTTTCACGCTTGGTCGGGCCGACGGCCTCGGTGTTCCATTCCGCGGACTCGAAGTCGTCGATGGAGACGAAGGTCGGTTCGCCCCCCATGGTCAGGCGGACGTCCTCGGCCGCGAGGATGCGATCGATTTTGGCGCCGAGCGCGTTGAGTTCGTCCCAGCTGTCGTCGGAGAAAGGCTTGGTGATGCGCGGATGCTCGGCAACGCGCGATACCTTCATGTCAAAATCGAATTCGGTGTTGGCCTGGCCGAAGAGCGCGCCCGAGATCGGCGCGGCGTTGCGGTAATGCGGGGTGGCGGCGAGCGGGATATGGCTCTCGCCGGTCAGAAGACCGGAGGTCGGGTCGAGGCCGACCCAGCCGGCGCCGGGCAGATAGACTTCGCACCAGGCATGCAGGTCGGTGAAATCGACGTCGGTGCCGGAGGGGCCGTCGAGCGCCTTCAGGTCAGGCGTCAGCTGGATGAGATAGCCCGACACGAAGCGGGCGGCGAGCCCGAGGTTGCGAAGGATTTCGACCAGCAGCCAGCTTGAATCGCGACAGGAACCGAGGGCAAGCCGCAGCGTTTCCTCGGGCGTCTGGACGCCGGGTTCCATGCGGATGACGTACTCGATGTCCTGCTTCAGACGTGCATTGAGCCCGACGATGAAATCGATGGTGCGTGTCGGGGTGCGGTCGATGCCGGCGACATAGGCCGCAAGCGCCGGCTCCATCGGCTGCGGCTGCAGGTAGATCTTCAGATCGTCGCTGATGTCTTCCGGATAGGCGAAGGGCCAGGTTTCGGCGCTCTCCTCGATAAAGAAATCGAAGGGATTGTAGACCGTCATGTCGGCGACGAGATCGACCTCGATCTTGAATTCGGTGACCGGGTCCGGAAACACGTAGCGGGCGAGATAGTTGCCGTAGGGATCCTGCTGCAGGTTCACGAAGTGATTGGACGGCGTGACCTTCAGCGAATGACTGATCACCCTGGTTTTCGAATGCGACGCGGGTTTCAGGCGGATGACCTGTGGGCCGAGACGGACCGGCCTGTCATATTTGTAGTGCGTCAGATGATAGATGCTGGCTTTGATTGACATATCTTGCCTTATCCGGCGCCACGTCTTTGCGCGGCATTTGCTGTTCCCGAAGGCAGTGTGTGCAATGCAGCGAAAGAATGCAAGGCGGAAAGGTTAATGCCGCTAGGCGTTTAGACAGCGCTGGCGAAAGTCACTGTCGCTTTGAGCCCTTTGCCGCCGGCCGCCGGCTCCAGGTCGAGGGCGGCATTGAAGAGGCCTGCAATCTCTTCGACGATCGGCAATCCAAGCCCTGCACCGGGGGGGCCGGACTGGTTGCCGCGGGAAAAGCGTTGGCGCACGGCGGCCCGTTTCTCCGGCGGAATTCCGGGGCCGTTGTCTTCGACTTCGAGGCGGACGGAATCGTCCTTGCGGCGAATGCGGACCGTCACCTCAGCTCCCTCGCCGGCATAGGCGATGGCATTGCCGACCAGATTGCGCAGGAGTTCGCCGATCAAAAGCGGCTCGGCGCGGATGGTCTGCGGGCCGTCGCCTTCGAAACCGAGATCGATGCCGGCGGCTCCTGCAGCTGGAATGAGTTCGCCGGTGATGTCCTGCGCGATCGCCGTCAGATCGATCGAGGAGGCTGTCAAAGCCTCCCTTGCCGCAGCCGCGTCGATCTTGGCCATCAGAAGCAGCTGCGCCAGGATCCGCTCCGCATGGGCGACCGCCTGGTCGCCTTTGAGGGCTGCAACCTGCGCATCCGGGAGCGAGGTGGCGCGGGCGGACAGGGCAAGCTGGGTGCGGATGATCGCAAGCGGCGTGCGCAACTGGTGGCTGGCGTTGCCGGTGAAATTTCGAAGCGCGTCGAGCGCCGATTGCAGGCGTACCATGAAGCCGTTGACCGTATCGACCAGCGGCTGGACCTCGCTCGGAACGGACTGCCGGATCGGGTGCAGGTCGTCGGGGCTGCGTTCGCCGATGGCGTCGCGCAGCTCGTAGAGCGGGCGCAGCGCCACGGTGACGGATATCCAGACGATGATGGCCGCACCTGCTATCATCAGCGAGAGACGCAGCGCCGAACGGACAAGGATTGCTCGTGCGAGCTGGCGCCGGGCGATCGTCGTCTCGGCGACGGTCACGGTGAATGGTACGGAGCGGATACCGGTCGAGGCCGAGCGCCTGAGCGTTGCGACGCGGATCGGTTCGCTGCGGAACGTGTCGTCGGCAAAAGCTGCGTTGTCGCCGCGTGTTCCCTTGAGAACCGGAAGCGCCTGATAGCCCGTGATGAACGTTCCCGGCGGTCCGTCGACCCGGTAAAAGACGCGGTCCTGTGCTGCAGAGGTCAGCATCTCCAGCGCGACATAGGGAATATCGACCTGCAGCGAGCCATCCTCGGCCACGACGACGCGTTCGGCAATCGCAAGGGCAGAGCCGGCAAGCACGCGGTCGGAGACGATGTTGGAAGTCTGCACCGCCTCGCGATAGGTGTCGGCCAGCGCCACCATGCCAATGATGGCGGTCGATATCAGCAGCCAGAACAGCAGCCTGCGTCGAAGCGAATAAGCCGCCGTCATGGAGCCCCTGGCAGCTTGTCGAGATAGTAGCCGATGCCGCGCGCGGTCTTCACCGTCAGCCCATAGGGCGAGAGACGCCTCCTCAGGCGGCTGACATATTGCTCTATGGCATTTGTCGAGATGTCGTCGTCGAAGGCGGTCAGCGACTGGATGATCGCATCCTTGGCGACGACCTTGCCGGCGCGCATGAAGAGGATTTCGAGAAGTCCGAGTTCGCGGGCGGGGATGTCGATCGGCGTCGAGCCGGCCGAGAAAGCGCGCGACCTGAGATCGAGCGAGACGCCGCCGAAGCTCACTGTCGCCGAGTGAAGGCCGGCCTGGCGGCGCAGCAGCACCCGCACGCGCGCCTCGAATTCCGCAATATCGAAGGGCTTTATGAGGTAGTCGTCGGCGCCGAGATCGAGCCCCTTCACCCGCTCTTCCGGGGTACCGCGGGCGGTGAGGATCAGCACGGCAGCCTGGTTTTTCCGGGCTCGCATGGCGCGCAGCACGTCGAGGCCGTCCACCTCCGGAAGGTTGAGATCGAGCACGACGAGGTCGAAGGCCTCGGCGGCCGTGACTGCATTTGCCGAGGCGCCGTCGTGGACGACATCGACGGCATGGCCGGTGCCGCGTAGAATGGCCGATAGCCCATCGGCCAGCGCGATATTGTCCTCGACCAGTAGAATGCGCACGGATATTCCCTTGATTTTCGGTGCAGATTACAGGGCGGCGGAAACGCTGTCACCGTCCGTTGTCTGCGGACAGGGCCGCAAGGCCTCTACTGTTGCGCGATGGCCGCCATCAGCCTGTCGAAACGCGGGTCGGAGCGGATGTTGTCGAGGTCGGAATCGTTGGTGAACCAGCCGAGCTGGTAGGACGAACTGTTCGGCACCAGGCGCTCGAGAAGATAGATGGCGTGGTCTACGTCGCCGAGAACGGCGTGAACGCAGACGGCATTGTAGCGCGTGATGACATCGTTCGGGTCCATGGCAAGCGCCCGCGTGATCCAGGATAGCGCGCGGCTCCGGTCTCCGAGCTGCGCGTAAGCCAGCGCTGCGCGGTGGACGGGTGCAGAATTGCCGGGGTTCTGCTCGGACGCCCGCTCGGAACGGGCAATGCCTTCGATTGCCCATTTTCGCCTCTCCTCCACGCGGCCGAGCGAGCGGCAGGCAGCCGCCAAAAGGATCGGGGAGACGTAGTCGTCGGCATAGATGGATGCGGCGCGCTCGAAATAGACGATTGCCTGCTCGAACTGTCCTCGCTTGAAAAGCCGGTGGGCGAAATGGAAATTCGCCTCGAAAAGATTGGGATCCAGCGCAAGCGCCCGCTCGAAATACGGATCGGCCTCATTGTCCTGCCCATTGTGATGCAGGGCTATGGCCCGCGCCGCGTGGGCTTCGGCAAGGTCGGGATCCAGCGTCAGTGCCTTGGCGCTCATTTCGAGAATCTCCTGGATCGGCAACTCGGCTGCATACCAGACGTGAAGGGCAGAATCGCAATCGGCAATCCCCGCATAGGCGCGGGCATAGTCCGGGTCCAGTTCGATGGCTTTCGAGAACATCCGTCTTGCCAGGCTCAGGTAGGACATCGTCATCGAGCGGGCGAATTTGCGTCCGCGGAGGTAGTAGGTATACGCCTCGACATTGCTGGTCGGCTCGGTTTCGATCGCCCGTATTTCTTCCGGCCTGAGCTTGATTTTCAGCTGACCGACGATGGCGTGGGCAATTTCGTCCTGGATCGCGAAGATATCGGTCAGGTCCCGGTCGTAGCGATCTGCCCAGAGGTGATCTTCGTTTCCGGCGTCGATCATCTGCGCGCTGATCCTGACGCGGTCCCCCGATTTGCGCACGCTGCCCTGCAAAACGTAGCGCACCGAAAGCTCGCGGGCGATGTGGCCAATCTTCGCGTGCCGGCCCTTGTAGGCGAATGTCGTGTTGCGCGGCGTCACCAGGAGGCCGGAGACTTTCGACAGGTCGGTGATGATGTCTTCCGTCAGTCCGTCGGAGAAATATTCCTGATCGGGGTCGCCGCTCATGTTGGTAAAGGGCAGCACCACGATCGACTGCTGGTCGGGAATGCCAGCGCTGGCAGGCGACCCGGCTATCTCCGCAGGCTGATCGAAGCGCACGGCGTAGACGCGAACAGGGTGCTGCATGTTCTTCAGCGATTGCTGGCCGCGGTCCTCAAAATGCAGACCCAGCCGCGTGCCGATCTGATCGCAGACGGTCTGCGAGACGGCGATGCCGCCGGGCTCGGCCACTGCCTCCAGCCGTGCCGCAAGGTTCACTCCGTCTCCGAAGATGTCGCCGTTCTCGACAATGACGTCTCCAAGATTGATGCCGATCCGCAACTGGATGCGGCGCTCCTGCGCGATACCTTCGCTTCGTTGCGCCATGGCGCGCTGGATTTCGACGGCGCAGGCGACCGCGTTGACGACACTTGCGAATTCCGCCAGCAGCCCATCGCCGAGGAGCTTCACCAGCCGGCCGCTGTGCTTGATGATCGCGGGTTCCAGCAGTTCGCTGCGATGACGGTTGACGGCTGCCAGCGTTCCCGCTTCATCGACGCCCATCATCCTGGAGTAACCGACAACGTCGGCGGCGAGAATGGCGGTCAGTCGTCGCTCCAATGCATCCTCCGCGGTAGGTTTGATAGACTTTAGCGGTTTTGGCGGGCTTTGTCCTGCGTCGCCGATACGTCTTTGGAGGGCGTGTCGCAGTCGCGGCGCTGTCTGCCGGTCCCTTGTGCCGGTCCCTTGTGCCGGTCCCTTGTGCCGGTCTTCGCCGTCATGCATTCTAGGCGGATGAGGAGACTGACTTTACTTGCACTTTTGATGCTTTGCCCGGGCATTGCGCTCGCGGACGAAGTATTTTTTCCAGCGAAATCGGCCAACCCGAATGCGCCCGTGCTGGTGGTCTATTCGTCGCTCGACGAGCCGTTGGCGCAGCCGATGATTCGGGGATTTCAGGATGCGAACCCCGATGTGGCGGTCAAATACGAGGACATGCTCACCGGCGAGATCTATGATCGCATCGTCAGGGAAACCGATGCCGGGCAGCGAACGGCGGATTTTGCTTTTTCCTCGGCCATGGACCTGCAGGTGAAGCTCTCCAATGACGGCTACGCGCAGCCGAGCGACTTGCCGATGAGCGGGCGCTGGCCGAAATGGGCGAACTGGCGCAACACCGCCTATGCGTTGACCTTCGAGCCGGCGGTCTTCGTCTACCACAAGCCGAGTTTCGTCAGCGAGCCGCCGCCGAGTACGCGGGCCGAGTTCGTCGACTACCTGAAGCGCAAGGGGGACGCCGTGCACGGGCGCATCGGCACCTACGACATCGAGCGATCGGGCGTCGGCTTCCTGTTCATGGCGCGAGACCAGGAGCAGTTCGGCGATATCTGGTCAGTCATCGGAGCGATGGGAGCGGCGGGGGTGAAGCTCTATTCGACAAGCTCGGCCATTCTTGAGCGCGTGGCCGACGGACGTTTCGTGCTGGGCTACAATATTCTTGGCTCCTACGCCGCCGATTGGGCAAAACGGCACCCTGATGTCGGCATCGTGCTGCCGAAGGACTATACCGTGGTGATGTCGCGGATCGGTCTGGTGCCGCAGGCCGCAGCCGACCCGGAGCTCGGGCGCCGCTACCTCTCGTTTTTCATGTCGAAGGAGGGGCAGACCATCATGGCGCGCGAATTGCAGATCCCGGCCGTCAGCCCCGAGGTGACCGGCGAGAACACGGCCAATACCATGCAGGAACTGCTGGGCGCACAGTTGCGGCCGGTGCCGGTGAGCCCCGGCCTGATGGTCTATCTCGATCAGGTCAAGCGTGCCCGGCTGATTGCACGCTGGAACGAAGTGCTGCGCACGCAGTGACAGATGACGTCAGAGGAGGCCCGCCGCCTCTCGACTAGATTTTTCGACGCCGGGGAACCAACGTCGGGGATAGCCGTTTCCCGTACTCGCGCAGAAGAGCGCTTGATCGAGACGGGCAATTTCCGCATGAAAGTTCTCATTGTCGAAGACGAGTTGCTCATCGCGCTCGATCTTGAATCCATCGTTCAGGCTCTTGGGCACGAGGTGATTGGTCCGGCACGCAACTTCCATGAGGCCATCGAGCTTGCACGGGAGGCCGAGGTGGCGCTGGTCGACGTGCACCTTGCCGATGGCATCACGGGTCCCTCGATCGCAAAGTGCCTGGCCAGTGCCTACGGAGTGACTGTCGTTTTCATGACCGGCAATCCGGAAATGGTTCGCGACAGCGGCAGTGCGGTGGGCGTCGTCTCGAAGCCGTACTGGCCGGCAAAGGTATCCGAAGCCCTCGAATACGCCGCGGCGGTTCGGCGGGGTTATCCTTCGGCATCCCCACATTTTCTCACGCCCCTTGCTTCCTGAACGAGAGCTCGCCGCCGATGCGATCCGACGACGCGCTTCACGCTTCGGATCCCGGCCGTCGTGTCAAAGAGCCAGGCAGCCGCCGAGTAATCAGGCAGCCTCGGCAACCCCGTCTTCGTGGCGCTTAGCGGAAAAGGCACGGCCGCTGCCCGTTCGCTAGCAGCTCCTGTTTCGTCGCAAACGATCCGAACAGGGTCAGGAGGCGCTTCTCCTTGCCTTGTCCAATCTGTGGCGTCGCGCGAAATCCCGCACGCTCCATACGTCCCGCAGACGGTCATTGTCATTTATCTGGATATCGAGAGGAGCACTCACAGCGCCATCTCCCTCATTCAGACCCGAAACGCCGACGGCGCAATCAGGTTTCAGCGATGGCGTTTTTATTTCGCAGCACGCGGCAGGGTCACGGCAGGCCATGTCACATCCGCCAAATGCGGCAAAAAGGTGCCGGCGTTACTGGATAACCGGCGGATGTCAGCTAAATGACAGCTTATTGTGGTCCGTTTCGCATAACTTCTGGTCCGTGGAGGCGGAGAGCAGAAGTTTCGGGAGGAATTTCACTTGTTTTATCGGACCTCGAGTCCGTCTGCGGTGTGCCTTCCCGATTCCATCGAGAACAATTGCGCGGTCCTCAGCCGTGCCATGGAGGACACACTATGAAGCACACTTTCCTTGCGACCATTTTTGCAGCCGCGATCGCGCTGCCGGCTTATGCGGGCGACTACACCATCATGGCGCCGGCAGCGCCGGGCGGCGGCTGGGACCAGACGGCACGCTCGCTACAGGCCGTCATGCAGAAGGAAGGCATCGGCGGCAACGTTCAGGTTCAGAACGTTCCGGGCGCGGGCGGTACCATCGGCCTGGCGCAGTTCGCCAGCCAGAACAGCGGCAATCAGAATGCGTTGATCGTCGGCGGCTATGTCATGGTCGGCGCGATCCTCACCAACCAGTCGCCCGTCACACTGAAGGACGTCACGCCGATCGCCCGCCTTACCGGCGAATATGAAGCCATCGTCGTCCCGACTGCGTCCGACATCAAGACGATGGGCGATCTTGTCGCCAAACTGAAGCAGGACCCGGGCTCGGTCTCCTGGGGCGGCGGTTCGGCGGGGGGCACTGACCATATCGCGGTCGGCCTGATCGCCAAGGCTTCCGGCGTCGATCCGACGAAGATCAACTACGTCGCCTTCTCCGGCGGCGGCGAAGCGCTTGCAGCCATTCTCGGGGGACAGGTCACGGCTGGCATCTCAGGCTACGGCGAGTTCGAGTCACAGGTAAAGGCCGGCCAGCTTCGTCTGCTCGCGGTCTCCAGCGACAAGCGCATCGACGGCGTTGACGCCCCGACGCTGAAGGAAGCCGGCGTCGATGTCAGCGTGCAGAACTGGCGGATGATTGCCGCGGCACCCGGCCTGACGCCCGAGCAGACGGCTGCCGTGACTGCGGATTTCGACAAGCTGTCGAAGTCCGCAAGCTGGCAGGAAATCCTGAAGACCAAGGGCTGGGCCGACACCTACCTTGCCGGCGACGCCTTCAAGGCGCAGCTTGAGAAGGATGTTTCGGCGACCGAAGGCATCCTCAAAGAGATCGGACTTGTTCAATGAGCCAGGGTAGCGCACCCTTGGCAACGAAGCGTCGCCCGGATTGGGCGGCGCTGGTCATTGCCATCTGTCTTTTCGTTGTTGCTGCGGTGATGCTCTGGGACGCGACGCATCTCAAGACGATCGCGCAATATGCCCGTATCGGACCGGCCACCGCACCCAAGGCCGTTGCCATCGGGCTGATCGGCCTTGGGATCTGGACGGTCTTTGAGGCCTTTCGCGGCGAGTTCCCGGAGCGCGAACATCAGGAAATCGCTCCAGTCGTCTGGGTCATCGCCGGCCTTGCCGCGCAGATGCTGCTTCTGAAGACCGCCGGTTTCTCGATTGCGACCGGCATCCTATTCGCCTTCACCGCGCGCGGGTTCGGCCGCCGCAAGCTCTGGTTCTCGATCCCCTTCGGCATCGTCTTCAGCTTCGTCGTCTGGGCCATCTTCTCGCAGCTGCTGCAGCTCACCCTGCCAGCGGGGCCGCTTGAAAGACTCTTCTTCTAGGATTGGATGCGATGAGCACCTTCGAATTCCTCTTCCAGGGCATCCTGGTCGCCATGCAGCCGATGAACCTGCTTTATGCCTTCGTCGGCGTCACCCTCGGTACGGCCGTCGGCGTCCTGCCGGGCATCGGTCCGGCGTTGACAGTGGCCCTTCTCCTGCCCGTGACCTACCAGCTCGACCCGGCCGGTTCGCTGATCATGTTTGCCGGCATCTATTACGGTGGCATGTACGGCGGATCGACGACCTCGATCCTGCTCAACACGCCGGGCGAAAGCGCTTCTATCGTCACCGCGCTCGAGGGCAACAAGATGGCGCGTGCGGGCCGCGGCGGCCCGGCGTTGGCAACGGCGGCGATCGGCTCGTTCGTGGCGGGTCTGATCGCAACCTTGGGGCTTGCCTTCATCGCGCCCTTCATCGTCAAGCTGGCGCTGGTCTTCGGGCCGCGCGAGTATTTTGCGCTGATGGTTCTCGCCTTCGTCACCGTCTCCTCGGCATTCGGGGATTCGGCGTTGCGTGGGCTCACCTCGCTGTTCATCGGCTTTGCGCTCGCCATGGTCGGCATCGACCAGCAGACCGGGCAGGCACGGCTTTCCTTCGGCGTTCCCGATCTTCTCGACGGCGTTGAAGTGACGACGCTCGCGGTTGCCATGTTCGCGATCGGCGAGACGCTTTACATCGCAGCCCAGGGCCATCGCATCGAAGACAAGATCGAGGCGGTCAAGGGTTCGCTGTGGATGACGGCCGAGGACTGGTCGCGCTCGTGGAAGCCCTGGCTGCGCGGCACGCTGATCGGCTTTCCGATCGGCGCGATGCCGGCGGGCGGCGCCGAGATCGGCACCTTCCTCTCCTATGCCACCGAAAAGCGGCTGGCGAAGAACCCCGAAGAGTTCGGCCACGGCGCCATCGAAGGCGTGGCCGGTCCGGAAGCTGCCAACAACGCCTCGGCGGCCGGCACCCTGGTGCCGCTGCTGACGCTCGGCCTGCCGACGACGGCGACGGCGGCGATCATGCTTGCCGGCTTCCAGCAATACGGCCTGCAGCCCGGTCCGCTGCTTTTTGCGACCAATCCGCAGCTCGTCTGGGGCCTGATCGCCAGCCTGCTCATCGCCAATGCGATGCTGCTCGTGCTAAACCTGCCGATGATCGGCCTCTGGGTGCGTCTGCTGACGATCCCGAAGCCCTGGCTCTATGCCGGTATTTTGCTGTTCGCGACGCTGGGCACCATCGGCGCCAACCCCTCGGTGTTCGAGCTCGGCATGCTGCTCGCCTTCGGCATCCTCGGCTACATCATGCGCCTGTTCGGCTACCCGATCGCTCCGGCGGTCGTCGGCCTGATCCTCGGGCCGCTTGCCGAGCAGCAGTTGCGCCGGGCGCTGGCGATCAGCCAGGGTGACGTGACGACGCTGGTGATGTCGCCGATCGCCGCAGGCTTGCTGATTGTGGCCGCCGCAGCGTTCCTGATCCCGCTGATCCTCAGAATCCGCGGTCGCGGCCAGGTTCTCTCGCAATTGGCGGCCAACGAAGACTAAACAAAAAGACTATGCGAACCCACAGCTTGCGGCCGGCGATGGAGACATCTGCCGGCCGTTTTCCGTCTGGTCGATGGGCGAAATGGCGCCTAGGTGGCCGCTTTGCTTTGGCAGGCAACCCTGTGCCCAACCAGGACCAGTGGGCGAATTCCAGGCCTGTTCCTTGCGATGGACGATTGATGGCCGGTGAAGTCCCAGACCTGCGCACGGAATGCTCCGAGACTTTCGGCAGCGAAATGCCGCCAATTTGGAGCGGCAACTGTGCGCCATCTCCAGACATCGTACCAGGCTGGGCGCCGTTCAGACGAGGTTGGTCGCAACATGGATGTTGCCGTGGGTAGCCTTGGAGTACGGGCAGATGCCGTGTGCCGCGTCGAGCAGCTCACGCGCAACTTCAGGGTCGACGCCCGGCACGCTGACGTTGAGGCGCGCCCGCAGGAAGTAGGAGCCATCATCGACGTTCAGATCGATCTCAGCATCGATCGCAATCCCCGCCGAAAGCTTGATGTTTCTCTGGGCGGCGGCGGCCTCGATCGCTCCCATGTAACAGGCCGACCAAGCCGCGCCGAATAGGTTTTCGGCAGCCGGGTGCGGCTGCTTCAACTTGATGTCCAGCTGGCCGTCGCTGCTGCGTGCTGCGCCGTCGCGACCGTTCGTATTGTGGGTCTTGCCAGTGAAGAGAACTTTCTCAGTCATAACGCAGTCCTTTCTGATGTCATTAAGACGCATCCGATTGTACCACCACTCGCCCCTGACCTTCGCACGGGAAAGGGAATGGTCTGAGGGGGGCACAAGGGGAAGTCGGGGGCGCCAGCTAGCGCGCTTCTCTCAGTGGTTCGCATGTTCTTGCATGGCAGGGCTGAATTTCCGTCGCTTGTGATCACGCCTGCGCAGGCACACATGTGAGCAGTCAATCATAAAGCAGGAGAGAAAGAAAATGTCCTTCCGCCAGGCTATTCGCGACGGCTTGCTTGGTCGCGCCTTTGCGATGATCGGTGCTGCCAATGCCGTCAGTGCGACMATTGAATCCGGCCGTCACCCGAAGCATCGCGATCTGCGCGAACTCGGCATCGACCCGAGCATGTTCGCCAAAATCAACCACTGACGCCTCGCGCCTGAACAGGCGATATGGTCGCCGGCCTGTCAGATCGCCAGATACGAATTAGCCCGCAACCGGATGGTCGCGGGCTTTATTTTTGACGGGAGGCAAGCCACAGCCTGTGCTGCGGCTTCATGGGCGTCAGGACTGCAGCTGTTCTTGTGTCGCGGCGTGTTCCTCGGCCTGTTCCTTCCGGTTGTGGCGGATGGAGGACCATAGCGAGATGCCGATCAGCGTTGCGCCGCCAAGGCCGGTGATGACCTCGGGGATATGCACCATCGTCTGAACATACATGATCACCGAGAGGATCAGGATGGCATAGAAGGCGCCGTGCTCGAGATAGCGGTATTCGGCAAGCGTTCCTTTTTCCACCAGCATGATGGTCATCGAGCGCACGTACATGGCGCCGATGCCGAGACCGATGGCGATGACGAAGAGGTTCTGCGTCAGTGCGAAGGCGCCGATGACGCCGTCGAAGGAGAAGCTGGCGTCGAGCACTTCGAGATAGATGAAGGCGCCGAGGCCACCCTTGGCGGCAGCGCTCATCGTCTGCTGCGAGGCATCGAGCAGACCGCCGACAACCTCGACAGCGAGGAAGGTCAGCAGGCCGTAGATGGCGCAGTGGACGAAGGTGGTGGCATCCTCCGCTTCAAGGAACGAGGAGAAGACCAGCACGAGCGCCAGTACGAGCGCGATTTCGATGCCCTTGATGGTGGCGGAGCGCGCCATCAGCTTTTCCAGCCCGGCGATCCAGTGGACGTCCTTCTCGTGATTGAAGAAGTAGTTGAGGCCGACCATCATCAGGAAGGTGCCGCCGAAGGCGGCGATCGGCAGGTGCGCGTCGTTCATGATGCGGGCGTATTCGGCAGGTTCCCGTGCCGCGAGCACAAGCGCCTCCCAAGGGCCGATCTTGGCTGCGATCGCGACGATCGCCAGCGGGAAGACGATGCGCATGCCAAAGACGGCGATGACGATGCCCCAGGTCAGGAACCGGTGTTGCCAGGCCGGCGTCATTTCCTTGAGCTTGTTGGCGTTGACGATGGCGTTGTCGAAGGAGAGCGAAATCTCCAGCACGGCAAGGACCGTACACACGAAGAAGACGGTGGCCATGCCGCCGATCGTGCCGGTGGTCTGCCAGCCGAGGGCGGCCCCCAGGATCAGGCCGAGGACGGTGACGATGAAGGCCCAGCGGAAATAGCTGAGCGAGGATTTTTGGGTGGAGGTTGGGTTCATGGCCTCACCTCGCAGCCAGAAACGCTGTTTGGATACGGGGATACGCAGGAGAAACGCGACATACCACAACGGGCATGCGCGTGAGGCATGGTGTGCTTTTTCATAGGAAAAAATCCGCCGGCTCATTTGCAGGCGGTACCGACATCACGAGAGCGCCGCAAAAACTCTCGCCAGAGGGGCCCGGCACCAGGTTGCCCCGTCAGCCGATGTCTGAGGCCGCGGGATGAGGCAAAGGTAGTGAACTTCCGCTGCCAGTCAAGGCTGGGCGGTCGGCGGCAGAGCGCTTTTCTTTGGAACCATCGAGGCCTTCAAGTCGTTGGGGTTGGGTTGAGTTGAAAAGGAGGCCCATGATGCACACTTCGACCCACGTTCCCGACAAACGCACCGAAGCGCCGGACCGAATGAAAAAGGCACGGCCGAACCGCATGAAAATGGCGCAGGTGATGCCGCCGCATCAGGTTGATCTGACGTTGCCGCCTGGCGTGCTTCACGACGTCCATGTCCCCGCCCATGTGAGCGGTGCAGACCTGTCGCGCGGCGGCCCACAGCCTGCCGCAGACGAGGATGGAACGATTGCGAAAGCCCAGCCGCTGACACGGGCCGCTGGCGTTGGCCAATGATTGGCGAGAGACACATGAAGACAGATTTGGTGCCGCAGGACGTATACATGAAACACGAGAACGAGTGGCAGGCGCTACGCCAGGCTGCCGAAAACCGGATCGATATCGGATCGAGAGATCAGATGGGTCATATCAACGCTCCGGCCCTCAAGCCGGCTCGGCAGCAGAGGTTCCAAGCCATATCGAGCAGTCCCGTCTCGTCGCGGCCGCTCGGCTTTCGATCATCCGGTGATTAGAAACCGATGGTTTCCTCGAATTCATCCCAGGAACGGTAGACCGCATAACGGCTGAAACCGGGTATCGCGAAATGCCCGAAATAGGGGCTCAGTTGAAATTCGGCGAATGCCTCGCTGCGCTTGCTAACTGCCCCTACATAGATTGCCGCCGCCAGGCCGGTGCGGTTTGCGCCGTGTTCGCAGTGGATGAGAAGCGGTTTCGGCGCGTCGGCCATCAGCTGGGCCAGCCGGGTTGCTTCCTCGACCGGCAGATCGTTGGACGAAGAGATCGGAAAATCAATCAGTGTTATGCCGTTTCTCGCCGCTGCCTGTGCCTCCTGCTCGTACCAGTCCGTCCGTTTCTCGTCGCGCAGGTTGAGGATCGCCTTGATGCCGTAGGTATTGGCATAGGTCTGGATGTCGGACCCACTCGGTTGTGCGGAGCGGTAGAGCTCACCTGGGATGACTTCGTGAAAATTGCCGGACAGCTGTTCAACTCCGGCATGCGCAAGGACCAGCAAGCCGGCTGCGCCGACGAGCCGGATTGGCCACTTCAGAATTGAAAAAAGCCCGAGTGTCATACTCTCATCCGCAAACCAATTTCGCCTCGCCCCTCACATGGCGCACGCGGGCCTGGCGTGCCAGCGTTTCAAAAACAAATGTTCGTGATGTGTCCTCCCGACACGCCAAATGGCGCGATTGTGTGACGACGGGCTTTTTAAAAAAACTTGCCGGTGCCAAACGGCATTCGCCAACCTTTCCGAAAGGATTGCGCGGCGATAATCCGCCGATCACGGGATTCGGACACATGGCCAAGACAGCGACACGCCGCCGCAAATCATCGACACGGTCAAAAGGCAGGGGAGGCGGAAGCGCTCTCCCCTGGGCCATCATCGGCGCGATCGCCGTTGGCGGCATCGCGGTCTACGACAACTGGAAGAGCGTGAAGCCCATGCTGGCGGCGCATGCCCCCGCGCCCGCCGCCACGCGCCCCGTCACCGTTGCGAAAAGCGAGCCGGCACGCGATGCCGGGCCGAAACAGACCGCCTCGATCTCCGCGGTCTCGCGCGTGCTGCCTCCCGCTGCGATTCCCATCCCGGCAAAGGCGCCGGCCGCACCTGAAAAGGCGGTACCCGTTTCGGTTTCCCCGGCACAGACGCAGGCCGCGAAGGCGGCATTCGGCTATTGCGGACAGGGCGAGCACATCAACTGCGTCGCCGATGGTGGCACCTTCTGGTACAAGGGCGAGAAGATCGTCATTGCCGATATCGTCAGCCCGGGCATCGACGATGCGCGCTGCGACGGTGAAAGACGTATCGGCTTTGCCGCCAAACTGCGGCTCTTGAACATCCTCAATGCCGGATCCTTCGCGATGAACCCGGCCGGGCAGCCTGGCAAGGCCGGAGCGCCGCGCGTCATCTCCCGCGACGGGCGGTCGATCGGCGTGCAGCTCATCGACGAAGGCCTCGCCCGCAAGCCGGGCAGCGGCGCGTGGTGCGCTTGATCAGCCGCCTGATGGCGCAGCTGCTGTCGCGCATCGAACGCGATGGCCTCGTCCAGCGGCTCCCCGATCCCAAGGACGGACGGAGCCGCCTGATCACCCTGACAGAGCAGGCAGAGGAGCGCCTTCCCGGCGCGCAATCCTGATGGAAGGCAACCGGCAGGCATTGTCGGGCTTCACGGACGAGGAAGTCGACACGCTTCTGAAGCGGCTGAACCAGAATCTGGACGCCAACGCGGGCGATCCGACGGCGGGGTAGGCATCCGTATCCCGTTGACGCTACTTCTGCTTCGGCGACTTGCCGTTGGTGCGGAAGTTGCCGGCAAAGGCGGTATCGGCGCTCTTGGCCGTGCATTCGATGGCGACCGGCTTACCGCCGTAGGGGTTGCCCATCGTGCAGGTGCCCGTCACCTTCACCTGGCCGGTCATCTTCTGACCGACGCCGGTGACGACGAGGCTGAGGGGCAGGCTGACGTTGCCGGCGGATGCCGGCTTGATCTTCGTGCCGTCGCCCTGGAAACCGAGCATCTTGCCGCCGGAGGTGAAGATCAAGGTGACCTGGCCGTTGATCAGCGTCACGCTGGCGATTTCGCCCTGGCACTCCTTCGTCGCATCGACCTTGCCGACCACGAGCTTGGCGCATTTGCCGGCAAGCGTCAGCGCGCCCGGCGCGCCGGGGAAATTCTGGGGTGCGGCATTGGCCGTCGAAGCAAGCGCCGTTGCAAACAGCAAAGCCGTGGCCAGAGTTAGCAGTTTCACCTTCATACCTCGCAAGCGGTCCAGTGGCGGCGCGCCGCGAACGGGCGCCTCTCATGAGCAGTGCCATGCCATCCTTCTGTGTCCGAAATTGGTCGAATCAGCGGTCTGGCCGCGTCACTTCTGGCAAGGCTCGATGGAGAATGGAAGCCATGTGGCGTTTTCAGGCTGAACATCATGAGCCGTTCGGCTTGACCTTGTCATACGGCGTGGCTTAACTGCGCCCGACGGTTCCCCGACGATGACTCCGAGGGGATTAATAGGGAACACGGTGCGGACGACCCAACAAGGGACCAAGACCGTGGCTGCCCCCGCAACTGTAAGCGGATTGCCGATCATCCCAGTGGCGCCCTTTTCGGGCGCCATGCCACTGCGTGACACTCGTTTGCGCGGGAAGGCAGATGAGACGCATATATTCGCGAGCCAGGAGACCTGCCGTCGAAGATAGATCCAATCAACCGGGCGGGGATGCCCGGAACAGGAGCGAGCATGATCGATCTCGACATCGGTGCGAACCGCGTGGCCGTCGCCAATCCCAGGCTTGATTGGGCCATCCATCTTTAGCAACGGCTGACGCAAATCTGCGTCCCGACGCATGGACCGAGGTCCGGCGCCGGGCGGCAGCTGCGAACCCGTCTTCACCCTCGCGTTTCCCGCCCGATCGGCGGGCGCGACGCGTTTTCCTCCATTCTACAAAGGCACTCCATGCGTCACATGCTTCAATCGTTCAGTCTCGTCCTTTTCGTCGCCGGGCTGTCGGCTCCCGCCATGGGCGCGACCCAGTATCCTCTCGCGCTTTCCAATTGCGGCCGGACCGTCACCTTCGACAAGGCACCCGGCAGGATCGTTTCGATCGGCCAGGGCATGACCGAAATTCTCCTTTCGCTCGGTCTCAAGGACAATATCGCCGGCACGGCGGTCTGGGTCGGGCCGGTCCTGCCGCAGTTTGCCGCCGACAACCAGACCATCAAGCGTCTCGCCGACAATGACCCGAGTTTTGAATCCGTCGTTGGCCAGGAGCCCGACCTGGTTGCCGCGGAATTCGAGTGGCATGTCGGCCCCCAGGGCTCGGTCGGCAAGCGGGAGCAGTTTTCCGAGCTCGGCATCAACACCTATATCGCGCCCGCCGATTGCGTCGCGAAGGTCAACGCCGATGGTGGAGACGGCGTGCGCAAGGAGCTCTTCACGATGGAGCTGATCTATCGGGAGATCGGCGAACTTGCCGAAATCTTCGACGTCACGGACCGTGGCGACGCGCTGGTTGCAGCCCTGAAGGCGCGCGAGGCGAATGCGGCAGCATCGATTGCCGACGCCGGCGGCAGCAAGCTCCCCGTCGTCTTCTGGTTCTCCAGCAAGGAGGTGAACGGCGACGCCTTCATTGCCGGCAAGAACAGTGCGCCTGCCTATATCCTGAAGGCGATCGGTGCCAGAAACGTCGTGACGAGCGAGGAGGAGTGGCCGCTGGTCGGCTGGGAAACGATCGCCGAGGCCAACCCCGCGATCATCGTGATCGCGACCATGGACCGCCGCCGCTACGCTGCCGATGACCCGGCGGTGAAAATCGACTTCCTCGAAAAGGACCCGGTGACGAGCCAGCTCGAGGCGGTGAAAGGAAGGCGCTTCGTGATGATGGATGCGCAATCGATGAATCCGACGATCCGCACCATCGACGGGATCGAGGGTCTGGCAAAGGGCATCAAGGCCTTCGGGCTGAGGCAGTGAGCTCCGGGATCGCTGTTTGCGGCAGGTGGTGGGTGCTGAGTGCGCTCATTGCCGTCTCTCTGGTCCTTCTCGCCTTCATGATCAGCCTTGCCGTCTCGATCGGCGAGATCGCCATTCCGCTGCCGACCACGGCAATGGCCGTCGCCAACCGGGCTTTCGGCACGGCGTTCGAGCTCAGCCGCATCCATCAGGGCATCGTGTGGGACTACAGGCTGAGCCGCGCACTCGTGGCGGCAAGCGTGGGAGCGGCGCTGGCGCTCTGCGGGGTGATCCTGCAGGCGCTGCTCCGAAACCCGCTGGCGGAGCCCTACGTGCTCGGCATATCGGCCGGCGCCTCGACGGGGGCCGTGGCCGTCATGATCCTGGGGCTCGGCTATGGGGTGCTGACGCTGTCGTCCGGGGCATTTATCGGCGCGGTCATCGCCTTCCTGTTCGTCGCGCTGCTGGCGGCGGGAACGGGCGGGCAGAACGACCGGGTCGTGCTCTCCGGTGTGGCGGGCTCGCAGCTCTTCAATGCGCTGACATCCTATATCGTTACGACATCGGCCAATGCCGAGCAGGCCCGCGGCGTCATGTTCTGGCTGCTCGGCAGTCTTGGCGGCGTGCGCTGGCCGGATGTGTATCTGGCGGCGCCGATCGCCGGCGCCGGCTTTGTCCTATGCATGTTCCATGCCCGAGCGCTCGATGCGTTCGCCTTCGGTGCAGACAGCGCCGCAACGCTCGGCATCCCGGTCCGCAGGGTCCGCATCGTGCTGCTGGGGCTGACCGCGCTGATGACAGCCGCCGTCGTCAGCATCGTCGGCTCCATCGGCTTTGTCGGGCTGGTCGTCCCGCATGCGGCGCGTTTCATCGTCGGTCCCGGACACCTGCGGCTGCTGCCGGCGGCAACGCTGATGGGGGCAATCTTCATGGTCGGGGCAGACATCGTCTCGCGCATCATCATTCCGCAGCAGATCCTGCCGATCGGCGTCGTCACGGCACTGTTCGGCGCACCGGCCTTTGCGGTCATTCTTTACCGCGCGAGGAGCGTGACATGAGCATTTCAGCAAGTGAGGTCCGCTGGTCGGCGGGCAACAGGATGGTGGTCGATGGCGTCAGCATCGAGGTGGCGCCGGGCAGGACGCTCGGGCTGCTCGGTCCGAACGGATCCGGCAAATCCAGCCTGCTCAGGCTGATGTGCGGATTGCGCCATGTAAAGAGCGGTGTCATCCGTCTCGGCGATACCGACATTGCCGGGATGCGGCGCATCGACATCGCGCGGCGCGTCGCCTTCGTCGAACAGCAGACCGGCACCGACGCACAGCTGACTGTCGCCGACGTCGTCCGTCTCGGCAGGACCCCGCATCGCGGGCCGATCGCGCCGTGGGCTGAGGGCGATGAGCTTGCCGTCACCAGTGCGCTTGTGCAGGTCGGCATGGCGGATCGTGCGGCCCAGGCCTGGCATACGCTGTCGGGCGGCGAGCGGCAGCGGGTGCAGATCGCCCGCGCGTTGGCGCAGACCCCGAGCGAACTTCTGCTCGACGAGCCGACCAACCATCTGGACATCCAGCATCAGCTCGAAATCCTCTCGCTGGTTTCCAGGCTGGACGCCACCAGCATCGTGGCACTTCACGACCTCAATCTGGCAGCGATGTTCTGCGACAGTCTCGCCGTTCTTCACCAGGGCAGGGTGGTGGCAGCAGGGGGCCCGGACGAGGTTCTGACCGAGACCCTCATCCGCGACATCTTCGGCGTCGCGGCACGCGTGGCGCGCTCGGATTTTCACGGGCGGTATCACGTGCAGTACCGGATCGAGTGATCGTCAGCGGTCGGGGAAGGAGTTGGCATCTGGCGCAGAGCGGCACTTGCTTGCGCCAGAAAATCAGCTCGCCAAACCCCGAAAGGATCCATCGCCGGCAGACAATCTTTTGGGTTAGTAGAGCTTTTCTGACCTCGGTGACGATCTTATCGCCGACACTGCCGGGGGCGTCGAGCTCCGGCAAGGCTTGCAGCAGCTCATGTTCCTGAGGCTACGGTGTGATCAGAGCGAATGGAGGTGGTGGGCCTTCCGTGCCGAGCAACCGCGCCCCGAATTCGACCTCAAGGCTTTCGATCAGGTGGGTTTCCTCGGCCGTCAGATCGTCCTGGTAGATGAACCGCCAGTTGGCCCGATATAGGCTCCACGCGGTTTCCCGATCGATGGGAGCCGTCTTGCTCCTGTTCCAGCATAGGCTCTCAAGCCCGGGGAAGTCGGCAGGCGCGATTTCTGCTGTCATGTCCCTACTCCTGCTTCCCATAGTTCCTTCTTCTCGATCTAGCAGCAGGCGAGGCATAGCCGACGATCCGGCAGATACTTGTCCTCGCCGTTCACGACTTGCTGGCCGATCTTGAGGACGACTTCCGACGGCTTGCCGCAACGCCGGCAAGGGCCGGGGTCATATGGGGTGTCTTGCCCGGTCATCTGTTCAGATTACCTTTTCACCAGGCTTTCCACCACCTCGGGGCCGAGAACCCTTTCGAGGGCTTTCACCCCGTTCTTGGGCAGTCTCGCTAGGCCGCTGACTATGCCCTCTCTCCACGCACCCCCTCGCTCCCATGCTTCCTGCCAAGCATCGGCCAGCTCGTCGCCGTGGCGCGTCTCCACGAGGGCTTCGAAGAGCAAGGCGGCCTGCGATAGGTCTTTGTCGGCCTTCACGCGTCCCAGCGTGTCTGTGAGCCTTCTGGAGGACACGATGAGTTTGTGGACCGCATACCGCTCGGGGGTGGGGACAAGCACGGTTACGCCTTCACGATGGAGAAGCACCGTGCGGACAGGCTCGTAGATCAGGTAATCGAGGAACCGGAGGTTTTCCGCCGACGCGCCGCCGAGGGCAGGCATGGGCGACGGCTTGCCCGTGTGCTCGTCCGATCCCCGGTTTCCCGTCAGGAATTCCACCCGATAGCCCTTGGCGTTCTGGAAGGCGACCACCTTGGCTTTGTCCGCCTGGTGCGGAACCGCTCGGAATTCGGGATCGACCGACTGGAGGACTTCCAGCACCGGGGGCAGGCTGTCTTCGACCCCGGCCGAGATCGCGAAGTCTTGCGCGAAATCCGCGTCGCCCGTCTGCATTGCCGACGAGGGCAACCGAACGCCGATCATCCCCGCATAGGTACTGAATGCCACCGATCCGATCAGGACAGCCCGCAGCCGGAACAATCCGGCATCAGCGAGGGCCTTCGTGATATCGCCCGCGAACCCGTCGGGACCGGGGAGGCCAGCACGACGAAGCGAGCTTACCATACGCCTCCGCTCTTTGAGGGTGTCCTTGATCTCCTTGTGGGCTTTCACCCGCGCCGTGATTGCTGCGTCGCTGTGTGGGCCGACATAGCTTCGCTTGTCCTTGCCCTCGGGAGTAGGGAGATCAAAATACCAGTAATCGCGGCCCTTCACGGTAACGGTGGCGAACCATCCTTCCAGAGGGAAGTCAGCGAGAAACTGCCCGTCGTGCGTCCGCTGCACCAACTCCGCGAACATCGTCCGATAGCTGATGTCGATCTCTTTCATCATTGGCATCTGTTCCTTCTGGAGTGAGGCGGCTCTCTCGGCGGTAAGCTCGGCCCCACGCCTTGTCCATGCGCTCTTGCCTTCTTTTGAGGAAATCGTCTCAGCTCATTCTCCATCGCCGTTATAAGTGTCTGCCAAGACCTTATAACTCCCTTCGCAGTTGTCAATCCTTCTTGTTATAAGTCCCTGCCAAGACCTTATAACGAAGCCGGAACCCGCCCCCCATCATCCAAAGGTGGGCTGACAGCCGCCGTCGAATTTTTCTTGACCTCGGTGATGTCGACTTCTCCCCTCTCGGCCTCCCCAGCGCCGGTCTGCTCTGGCAATTGGATTTTGATGTTGTCGCGGTGGTCGCCACGCCCGTGCTGAAAAGCGGGATTGTCAAGCATTATAGCGATGGCGGCCAGATATTCGGGTTTGAGTCGCACGACGCCGAGACTGCGAGAAGGCTTGCGGCCATCCACGCCAAAGTGGGTACCGTCGTCGTGCGCGCTTCTAGCTCAGCCCAACTTCGCCAGCACATGCGCTGCCGTCATGTGGGTGTAGCGGAACAGCATCCGGGCATCCTTGTGCCCGCTGATCAGACTCACCTCCGGCACCGACAGGCCCCGCTCGAAGAACCGGCTGATTGCCTTGTGGCGGAGGTCGTGGAAATGGAGGTCATCGAGTGCGCTGCGGCTGGACGACTTGGAGCCGGGCGTCGCGGTATTCGGCAAATGCGGCCCCGTCGATCTGGGCGAGGGACTTGTTGCACCACGGTTGGCGGAGCATCGCGTTGACGATGATCGTCTCGATTTCGCACCCGCGCTTTTTGGGGATGACCTCGTCCCAGTAGCGCTCAAGGATTTTGCTCACGGTGATGCGGGTGAGGGCGCGGGGGTCTGCGGGTAGACCGGTTTGCTCGGCCTCAACCTCGGTGAGCCGTGCCCACGTCTTGGCGTCGTCCAATCGGGTGAATGTTTTGGAGATGAGGGTGTGCAACCCTGAATGCGGACCTGGACCTGAAACTTGCCGTTACGCTTGCGAATTGTCGCCATTGCAAAACCTCGTGCTGTGACCGTGGTGTGACAGCGATGATTTTCTATGGTTTTTGTGGCGACCGCCGCTCCGATAAGTCTTTGACTCAAAGGAGGATTTCGGATGGTGGGCGTGACAGGGATTGAACCTGTGACCCCTACGATGTCAACGTAGTGCTCTCCCGCTGAGCTACACGCCCATCCGATGGCGGCGCATAGACCACAAACCCTTTTTGCCGTCAATAGGCTTTTTTCGGATTTGCGACATGCGCCGTTCGAACCCTTACGCGGCAAGCATTTTGTTCACCTCGTCGACCAGGTCGCGCAGGTGGAAGGGCTTGGAAAGGACCTTCGCATCCTTAGGCGCCTTCGAATCAGGGTTTAGTGCGACGGCTGCGAAACCGGTGATGAACATGACCTTGAGGTCCGGATCGAGTTCGGTCGCACGGCGTGCGAGCTCGATGCCGTCCATCTCGGGCATGACGATATCGGTCAGCAAAAGAGAGAAGGGTTCTTCGCGAAGCCGGTCGTAGGCGCTGGCGCCGTTGTCATAGGACAGCACCTTGTAGCCGGCCTTTTCGAGCGCCTTCACGAGGAAGCGGCGCATGTCGTTGTCGTCTTCTGCAAGAAGTATCTTCTGAGTCATTATCCAGACCGCTGATCCGTGGGAATTTATGCGTGGGGCTTGAGCCATTTACACTAGAGTTCGCCCAGTAAACAACCGGTGAACTGCCCGCGCGAACCGTCATCCCCATGAGATAGTATGGACTTGGAGCCAAGCAACTGGCAACATGGGCGAAGCGGTAGCCTGCTGGCATGGTTAAGAGGGAAAAAGGTGCACGAAATCCCCGAATACGAGCTTTTTGAGATCCGGGAGCCTGTGTCGCATGCAATTCCCTTCGTTTATAACTCCCCCCACAGCGGCCGCATTTATCCACCGGAGTTTATCGCGCAGTCGCGGCTCCAGGGCATTTCGATCCGCCGCTCCGAAGATCACTACGTGGACGAGTTGTTCGCCGAGGCCAGCGCGCTGGGTGCGCCGCTGCTCGTTGCCAATTTTCCGCGGGCCTACCTCGATGTCAATCGCGAGCCCTACGAGCTCGATCCGCGGATGTTTGACGGGTTGTTGCCACCCTACGCAAACGTCAACTCGCTGAGGGTGGCGGGCGGCCTCGGCACGATCCCGCGCATCGTCGCAGAAAACATGGAGATCTACGGCCGGCGCCTTTCGGTGCAAGAGGGCCTCGACCGCATCGAGGCCGTCTACAAGCCCTATCATGCGGCGCTGCGCCGGCTGATTGCCCGCACGCACGTCCAGTTCGGGTTCGGCGTACTGATCGATTGCCACTCGATGCCCGGAAATGTCCGCGTTGCCGGAGCCACTACGCGGCCGGATTTCATCATTGGCGACCGCTACGGCACCAGCGCCTCGGCGGAGCTGTCGCGCACCGCGGTTGGCATCTTCGAGGAAATGGGCTTCGCGGCGATCCGCAACAAACCTTATGCCGGCGGCTTCATCACCGAACATTACGGCCGACCGTCGCGTGGCCTGCACGCGCTGCAGATCGAGGTGAACCGTTCGATCTACGTGGACGAGGTGACGCTGGAGAGGCGCCCCGACTTTGCGCTCGTTGCAGCCGCGATCACGTCGTTCATGCGCCAGATGGCCGACTATGTGGCCAAATTCGCCAGCGATACGGCGCTCGCTGCGGAATAAACTTCCACAACTCAAAAAAAGACCGCCTTGCGGCGGTCCAAGTCTAGGGAGGAAACACCCAAGGAGGGTATCTACAGTCAGAGACTGTATGAAGACACTACTGCTGCATTGCACAATTGTCAAGCAGCATATTGCAGTGCAAAAATATTGGGCAACAGGCTAAAAACTGCCGCTTGCGTTTGCAATGGAACGCATTTCCGTTAAGAAAAACGGCATTGCCTGCCACCGGATGGATTGCACCATGTTTCCTGACCGCTCGTTCTTCAATCGACTTGCCGAAGCCGCAAGGGCAGAGACATTGCCGCGCTTTCGCTCGGGCCTGGATATCGTGAACAAGCAGGCGGGCGGTTTCGATCCGGTGACCGAGGGGGACCGGGCGGCGGAGCTAGCCATCCGCGCTCTGATCGAAGAGCATTTTCCTGACCACGGCATTCTCGGTGAGGAGCATGGCAATATCGGCCTCGATCGCGAATATGTGTGGGTGATCGACCCGATCGACGGCACGCGGGCCTTCATCTCAGGCGTGCCGGTCTGGGGGACGCTGATCGGTCTGCAGCGGAATGGCCACGCGATCATGGGGATGATCGAGCAGCCGTTTACCGGCGAGAGATATTTCGCCGACGGGAGCGGTTCGTTCTACACTGGCCCGGAAGGTGAGCGGCAGCTCAAGGTGCGCGACTGCGGACAGCTTTCCGACGCCATTCTCTTCACGACGTCGCCACACCTCTTTGTGGGGGAGGAGATGGAGAAGTATCGGGAGATCGAAAGCCAGGTACGGCTCTTTCGCTATGGCACGGACTGTTACGCGTACGCGCTTTTGGCGGCCGGCCACATCGACCTCGTGATCGAGAACAGCCTGAAGCCCTACGATGTCGGCGGCATCATCCCGGTCATCGAAAAGGCCGGCGGCATTATCACCACCTGGGACGGCGGGCGACCGGAAAACGGCGGCTCGATCATCGCGGCCGGAAGCCGGGCGGTCTACGAGCAGGCGGTCGCCGTTCTCCGGCGCTAGTGCCTAGAGGGCTGTCGCGGAAGCCCGATCTCCTCGACGGTCGTCAAAGCGCATGGTTGGCCATGGTTCATCTTCTCGTCAGCTATCTGGAACAGGTCGCGCCGCCAGCCGGGCCGATCCTGTCGTCACCGATACCGGGCATACATGTTGCCAAGGAGCAGCTTGAACCGGAGGACTACCTCTCGCTCTACCGGTCCGTCGGTGATCCGTTGCACTGGGACGAGCGACTTCGAATGTCCAAAGAGGAGCTTGGCGCATTTCTTCTCCGGCCTTCGACAGCGCTCTACATTTTACGCGACCATGCGCAGCCCATTGGGCTTTGCGAGTTTGAAGGCACCGGCAAGCAGACTGTCGAGCTGAAGCATTTCGGCTTGATCCCCGATGCGCAGGGTAAACGTCTCGGCCCCTATCTTCTGGATTGGGCCCTGCGGGCGATATGGGCGTGCGAACCGCAGCGCGTCTGGCTCCACACGGACACGTATGACCATCCGAAAGCGAAGGCGACCTACGAGCGAATCGGGTTCAGAATCTTTGCGGAAAGGATCGAGGAGTTTGCTGACTGAACAAGCAGGTCGCTGTGCAGGAAGGCTCCGCCTATCTCGGGAAAGGCAGGCCGCGCGGGCGTGCCGCGTTTGAACAAAGCAGCTCGGCAGTGCCGAAACACTCCCTTAAAGATTGCCGTCTTTTGCCAAACTATCCGTATTGATTGAACATATGAACGATTTAGGAACATTCTTGCTCGCAAAAGAAGAACGTTAATAAACATGTAACGTTTCGCTGCAAGTTCTGCATGGGAGACTTGACGATCACCCCGGGTGCTGCGGTTTTCGGCGCGCCCCGCATCTTACGTAAAAGGTATCAAGAAATGCATATTTTACCTTTCACCGCCGGGGCTGATGCCAGGGCAGTTCTAGATGCGGTCAATCGCTCGCAGGCGGTCATCGAATTCGATCTCACGGGCAAGATTCTTTCAGCCAACGAGAACTTCTGCACCGCCATGGGCTATAACCTTGCCGAGATCGTCGGGCGGCATCATCGCATGTTCGTCGATCCGGCCGAAGCCGGGAGTGAAGACTACCGTGCGTTCTGGGACCGGCTGGCAAAAGGCAAGTTCGATCGCCGACAGTACAGGCGTATCGGCAAGGCCGGCCGCGAGGTCTGGATCGAGGCATCCTACAATCCTGTGTTCAGGGGTTCGACACCCTACAAGGTCGTCAAGCTCGCCACCGATATCACCGAGAGCAAGCTCAAGAGCGCCGAAGACGCGGGAAAGCTCGACGCACTCTCACGCGCGCAGGCGACGATCGAATTCACGCCTGACGGCCATATTCTCACTGCCAACGCGAACTTCCTCAAGACACTCGGCTATACGATCGAAGAAATCCGCGGCAAGCATCATTCGATGTTCTGCGACCGCGATTACGCGGAAAGCGCCGACTACACGGCGTTCTGGCGCAACCTCGGCGAAGGCCGCTTTGCTGCAGACGAGTTCTTGCGTATCGGCAAGGGCGGACGGAAGGTCTTCATCCAGGCGTCCTACAACCCGATCATCGACATGAACGGCAAGGTCTTCAAGGTCGTCAAGTTCGCGAGCGACGTGACCGAGCGCGTGCGCGCCGTGAACGAACTCGCGCAGGGCCTGCAGGCAATGGCCGAGGGAGATCTGGAGCAGGCGATCGAGCAGCCGTTCATTGCAACGCTCGACAAGTTGCGGACCGACTACAATGCTTCGGCAGGCCGATTGCGGGCGGCGATGCAGGCCATTTTCAGGAACGCGACGCAGATCGCTTCAGGGACGCGAGACATTCGTTCCGCCTCCGACGATCTCGCCAAGCGTTCGGAAACGCAGGCCGCTTCGGTCGAGGAAACCGCATCCGCGGTCTTGGAGATCTCGACGACCGTGTCGGATTCGGCGCGACGTGCGGCTGATGCGGGCCGGTTGGTTGCCGACACGTCGCGCAGCGCGCAGGAATCGGCCGGCGTCGTTCGGCAGACGGTCGAGGCGATGTCCAAGATCGAGCAGTCGTCCCGGCAAATCGCAGGCATCGTCGGCGTGATCGACGACATTGCCTTCCAGACAAACCTGCTGGCGCTGAATGCCGGCGTGGAAGCTGCGCGAGCCGGGGAGGCGGGCAAGGGTTTTGCGGTCGTCGCCCACGAGGTCCGGGAACTCGCGCAGCGCTCTGCCAGCGCGGCAAGGGAGATCAAGGCGCTGATCCGTGACTCTGAAAGCTCCGTGCGCGATGGCGTGACGCTGGTGGGCAAGACGGGATCGGCGCTCGAAGGGATCGCCGCGCAGGTGTTGCAGGTCCACGACAACGTGTCGGGGATCGTGGAGGCTGCCAAGGAGCAGTCTTCCAGCCTCAGCCAGATCAACGGCGCCGTCATGTCGATGGATCAGGACACGCAGCGCAACGCCGCAATGGTCGAGCAAACCGCTGCCGCCAGCCGTCGGCTTGCCTTGGAGGCAGAAGCGCTTTTCGAACTTGTCGGGCAATTCAAGGTCGGTGCGGTCAAGGTCGGTGGGGCCAAGGCCGACGCGGTCAGGGACGACAGAGGTGCGGTCGGCCTGGCGAAGGTCGCCTGACAATAGCTGCTGTGTATCGATCAGTCGTTGACATGCGCCTGCGGGCGCATGTCTCAGGCTATCCGCCTGCCAGGTCGAAGCCCGCCCTCATCCCAGCGCTACCCAACGCCGGACGAGGCAGGGGTACCGCCACGGTCGCTGGCAATTCGAAGCCGGTGTCCATGACCGCATCGGGCAGGGGCATCGGGGTGGGAACGGGGACGGCCGCTGGAATGAGCAGCTCGAACTGCGCCGACGCGGCGCTATGTGCCGGCAGGTAATTCATCGCGACTTCGTAGGCGGGCAGCGGCGACGGCGTTTGAAGCGTGCCATCAGCCCCGCGCTTCTCGTAGAATGCGTTGCCACCGGCCACTGCAACGTAGTGCATGTTGTCATAGGGAAACTTCAGGCCGTCGGTGTGGAAGAACATCGCTTCCTTGACCTCGGGGTTGCGTTCTCCGTGCAGAATGGCATCGGCGGCGAGGTCGAGGTCGGATTGGGCCTCGTCCTTCACCTCTCGTGTCATCACACCCGGCGCAAATTGTCGTTCCTGAGCGACGACGCCGCAAATCGAGTCGGGATAGGCTCCAGACGTCAGCCGATTCATGATGACCGTTCCGACCGCCATGTAGCCCTCGTGGCTCGAACGCTCGGACTCGAAATACATGGCGCGCTTCAGACAAGAACGGTCTTCGGATGTATAGTCGTAGGTCACTTTTGCCGGTTCAATCCGCTTTGTGGAATGAGTGGCCGAGGCAGGCGTCACTTTCGGCGCCGTCGTGCAGCCCGCAGTCGCCAAACCAACAAACAGGATCCCTGAAAGGGATCTTCCCAAGACGTTTCGCGCCCTCAACGCCAGGTGCCTCCTATGTGATTGGTGCAGCCCTCATCGATCAGTGGCGACGTTTTACATGACATTTCGGAGAAATTCAAACGCATAGCGTTCATAAAACGCGCGCCAGGCCGGCGATCGACGCTCGAAGCCCTCATGTGAGGACGACGACGAGCCTCTGGCGCCGGCTCAGGTGCCGAAACCTTCGACCGCCTCGGCGGCTTCCGCATCGCTGCCGGGGATGAAGGCATGGAAGGCGGCAAGCGCTGCCTTGCGATAGATGTCGCGCTCCTGCAGCACTTCGTGGCGGGCGCCATTGATCGGCACCAGCTGGCCGGCACGGAAGTAGCGTGACAGTCGCTCCTGCGCGATATAGGGCACGATCGTGTCGCGCGTCGGGGCGATGACGACAGTCGGAATGGTGATCGAGAACAGGTGGCTCGGTGAGGTCACGCGGTCGATCGTGCTGAAGGATTCGAGCAGCCAGCGTGCTGTCGGCAGGCCGAGCACAAGATCCGGGTGAGCGGCGGAAATCGCCTGGTTGCGTTCGAAGCGAACCTCGTCGGAGGTCAGCGGATTGTCCGTGAACGGCATTTCCCTGAGCGTGCGGGCAAGCGGAAACGAGCCGAGCCCGAGCGAGCAGGCAACAGTCGCCAGACGCCGAATCGTACCGGATGACGCCGCCTGACCGGCGAGGCCGATGAACGGTGCCGTCAGTACCATGCGGTCGATGCGGCTCGACAGGTAAGGTGCTGCCGACAGTGCGATCAGCGCGCCGGTGGAATGCGCAAGGACATAGAACGGCAGGCGGGTATCGGGCAGCACGATCTTTTCGAGGAAGGTGTCGAGGTCGTGTTCGTAATCGACGAAACGGCGGATATGCCCATAGTGGCGCGTCTTGAGAAGACGGGCCGAATTGCCCTGACCGCGCAGATCGAACGTCGCGACCCAGAGACCCTTCTCCGTCAGGTCGCGGATCGTTTCGTAGTACTTCTCGATGTATTCGTTGCGCCCATGCAGCAGGACGACGGTGCCCTTGGCGACGGACGCGGTGGACCGAAAAACCGCATAGCGCAGTTGCAGGCCGTCATGTGTTTCGAAGAAGCCTTCCGTCCGGTTTTCCGGGATCGGATTGCCGGGTGTTGAAAAAAGGACCTGGTCCATGGCAGCTCGATCGCGTCCTTCATGCCTATTCGGATAGGCAGTAAAGCGGATAGGGGATTGCCGTGTCAAATCAAGAAAAAAAGGGCGGGACCTGCAATGCGGTCCGCATCATGCCGGCACGCGCCGCCGAGCTTTTCGACATTGAAGAAAAAGAAGCCGGCATGCGGACCTTGAGGGGGTCCGCGATGCCGGCCGGAGGTCGGGCTGAAGACGAAGGGACGATACACTTCAGCCATCGGGCCAATGTGATCCGATGACGCAATCACTAGCCTAACGCGCCTGAACGCATGCCGAACCGAGCGTTCATATGCGGTTCACGCCACGTGGCGCGCGTTCCGGGACGCGCGGTTCAGAGCGGCTCTTGAACTGCGCAAAACGCATCACCATCTCATTTCTGCGGACGCCAAACGGGTCCGCGAAACCGTCCCGGAGCTGCCTGATAAGGGGCTTGCGGGGCAACTTATCGCAACACGTCGCTTCCCTAGGAGGACATCATGCGCCACGTAGACTTCTCTCCTCTTTATCGTTCCACGGTCGGTTTCGACCGGCTCTTCACCATGCTCGACAGCCTTGGCCAGCCGGACCAGGGGCAGACCTATCCGCCCTATAACATCGAGCGCACCGGTGAGAACACCTATCGCATCACCATGGCCGTTGCCGGTTTCGACGAGACCGAAATCTCGATCGAGGCGCAGGCCCACGCTCTCACCGTCAAGGGCGAGAAGAGCGACGACAATGCGGAAGGCAGCGAATACCTCTATCGCGGCATTGCCAAGCGCACCTTCGAGCGCCGCTTCCAACTCGCCGACCATGTCGAGGTGACCGCCGCTTCGCTGAAGAACGGTCTGCTTCACATCGACCTTCTGCGCAGCATTCCCGAAGCCATGAAGCCGCGCAAGATCGCGATTGCCGCCGAGCCGGTGAGCGCGCCGAAGGCGATCGAGGCTCAGGTCACCAACTAACCTATCCCTCCCAGGATAAGGCAAGGCAGGCGGCGCTCAGGACGGGCGCCGTCTTTTTTCTGTTTGCGGGTCGGGGCCAGAGCACGTCAAGCCGGGCTGGCTGCATCTTCTATTTCCGCCTCAGTTGCCCGGCGGTGGGCGGCGGTTGCATATTTCTGGGCGATCACCGCGCAGACCATCAGCTGGATCTGATGGAAGAGCATCAAGGGCAGCACGATTGCGCCGATCGACTGGCCGGCGAAAATGACGTTGGCCATCGGCACGCCGCTGGCGAGGCTCTTCTTCGATCCGCAGAAGGTGATGGTGATTTCGTCCGCCTTGTTGAAGCCGAGCCAGCGGCTGCCGTACATGGTGGCGCAGATGACGACGGCGAGCAGCATTATATCGGCGATGATGACGACGGCGATATCGGCCAGCGAAAAGGTATGCCACAGCCCCTCGACGACGGCCTTGCTGAAGGCGAGGTAGACGACCATCAGGATCGAGCCGCGGTCGACCGGCGTCAGCATCTTCTTCTTGGCGCGGATCCAGTTACCGATCCAGGGCTGCAGAAGCTGGCCGACGATGAAGGGCAGGAGCAGCTGGATAAAGATCTGCAGGAGAGCGTCCCAGGAAAAACCGCCGTGGCCGCCGACCGAAAACAGCAGGCCGACGAGCAGCGGTGTCAGGAACATGCCGAAGATGTTGGAGGCCGAGGCCGAACAGATGGCGGCGGGCACGTTGCCTCCCGCCATCGAGGTGAAGGCAATCGAAGATTGTACCGTCGAAGGCAGGACGCAGAGAAAGAGGATGCCGAGATAAAGCGGATGCGGCAGGATCGTCTCCGGCAGGAAGCCGAGGCAGATGCCGAGCAGCGGGAAGACGCCGAAGGTGGTGAGCAGGATCACCAGGTGCAGCCGCCAGTGCAGCAGGCCTGCGATCACCACATCGCGCGAGAGCCGCGCGCCGTGCAGGAAGAAGAGCAGGGCAATGGCGCAATCCGTGGCGATGCCGAAGTAACCCGCAAAGGTGCCGCTGGCCGGCAGCAGCGATGCGAGGATGACCGTGCAGACGAGCAGGATCGTAAAGGTATCGGGCAAGAAGCGGCGCATTGGCTTTACTCGGTATCGGGATGGATCAATCCTGTTTCTTCCATTACGATGCAGGATGCAAGGAATAACAGTTATCACGAAATGAGATGACGATGCTCGACCTGACCCAATTACGCAGCTTCGTTGCCGTCGAGCAGATGGGGAGCTTCACGCTGGCCGCCGAAAGACTGGGTCTCGGGCAGTCGACAGTCAGCCAACATATCCAGCGTCTGGAAGCGTCGGTGGGTCGCCGCCTGCTCGCCCGCGATACCCACAAGGTCGTGCTGACGACGGATGGCGAGGCGCTGCTGTCGCACGCCCGCGCGATGCTGTCGATCGAAGGACAGGTGCAGTCGCTCTTCAAGGGGCACAGCCTGCGCGGCAATCTGCGGCTCGGCGTCTCCGAGGATTTCGTGACCAGCCAGCTTCCAGCGGTGCTCGAGGATTTCGTCCGGTCGCATCCGTCCGTCGATCTGGAACTGACGGTGGCTCTGTCCGGTACGCTCTATGAAATGCAAGACAGCGGCGAGATCGATCTGGTGCTTGCCAAGCGGCGTCTGGGGGATGCGCGCGGACGGCTCGTCTATCGCGAGCCACTGGTCTGGCTGGCGCGCGATCCGGACCACATCTTGAGTGGCGGGCCGTTGCCGCTGATCGCCTTTCCGCCGCCGAGCGTGACGCGCAGCATCGCGCTCGAAGCACTCGGACGCCATCAGATTGCGTGGCGGATCGTCTGCACCTGCGGCAGCCTCAGCGGGCTGACGGCAGCCGCGCGCGCCGGCATGGGCGTGCTGGTGCAGCCGCGCAGCATGGCGCCCGCCGGACTGAAGGAGATCGGCAAGGGGAAACTGCCGGTGCTGGAGGATGTGGAATTCGTGCTGGTGCCGCGCAAGGGCGCGGATCAGGCGCTGGTTTCCGCACTGTCGGAGGATATTCTGGCGAAGGTCAGGAACTTGCGGTCGAGTTGAGGAGCCGTTGCGCCTTCGGATTCAGATAGCGTGTGGTTAACCCGGTTCGCGGCATTTTAAGGATCTCTCAACCCTGAAACTTAGGTATCTGGTCAGGTTCGTGGCCTAGCTTTGCTAGAGCCTTCTGGTCGACGTTCGGGGTAACAAGGAGAACGGACCGATGATCTATGGAGCACTCTTCATATCCGGGCTGGTTGCCTGTGTGATGCTCATCGCAGTGGCTGCTCACGACGAAAAAACGACGGACAATGGCGCGCCACCGTCCGCCGTCATCGTGCATCAGAATTAGCCTCTAGGCCGCAAGGCAGTTCAAGAACCCGTCGACATCCGCCTCGGTCGTTGCAAAGCTCGTCACGAGGCGGATCAGGGCTTCATCTTCACCCACCAGCTCGGGCGTCTCGGCCGGCACCGGCCATTGGTAGAACTTCGCGCCCCTGTCTTCAGCCGTCTTTGCCGCCGTCTTGGTGATGATGGCGAAGACTTCGTTTGCCGTGGTCGCCCAAGCCAGGTGGGCCGCGTTGCTGGCGTCGATGCCGGCGCGCATGCGGTCTGCCATGCCGTTCGCGTGGCCGGCGAGATCGAGCCAGAGGCGATCTTCGAGGTAGCCGTCGAACTGGGCTGCGATGAAGCGCGACTTGGAGAAGAGTTGCGCGGCGCGCTTGCGGATAAACGGCATCTCCTTGGCCTGGTCGGGATTGAAGAAGACGATCGCCTCTGCGCACCAGCAGCCGTTCTTCGTGCCGCCGAAGGAGAGAATGTCGATGCCGCGCTTCCAGGTCATCTCGGCGGGTGTCGCGTCCAGCGCCACGAGGGCGTTCGCAAAGCGCGCGCCGTCCATGTGCAGCGGCAGGTTTCTGTTGCTGGCGATGGCCGCGATCGCATCGATTTCGGACAGGGAATAGACGGTGCCGACCTCGGTCGCCTGAGTGATCGTGACAGCCGTTGCGCGACCATGCTGGACGGCGTCCTCGGGAAAGGCCGCGATCTTTTTTGCAAGCTTCGACGGATCGATCTTGCCGGCTTGGCCCTCAACAGGCACGAGGCGGGCGCCGCTGAAGAAATCCGGTGCGCCGCATTCGTCTTCGATCACGTGTGCCCCCGCATGGCAGAAGGTGATGCCGCCCGGGCGCTGGACGCTGGCAAGACCAAGCGAATTGGCGGCCGTGCCGGTTGCAACGAAGAAGACCGCGACTTCGCGCTCGAAGATCTCCGCGAAACGTGCCTCAACGCGGCGATCGAGGTCGCTTGCGCCATAGGCGGCCGCAAAACCTGTGGATTCCTTGAGCAGGCGTTCGGCAATGGAAGGATGGGCGCCAGCCCAGTTATCGGATGCAAAGAACATGAAAAACCGCATGGGAATGGGTGGAAATGATGTGCGCGCGGGAGATTAAGCCAAAGCTTCACCCGATCAAGCGTCGGTGCGCGAACCCATCACAAAAATTGAATTCCGCAATCAATAAACAAAATAATGCGCAGATGTGTAATTAAATTTCGCGGTTTCCTTCGGTTTGGCAATCTTCCGTCGTTAATTGACGATTTTTTAATCCGTCACTCTTGCGAAGTTTGTGCGTTTCTGGCATAGAACCATTGAATTAGGACAGGGTTGCTGTCCTATTTTGGCCGCTCAGGCCGAAGAGGCGCCGAAAAACCTTACACTCGTTGGGTTTCACGCTATAGTTCATCGGGCGCGGGCGAAAGCTCCCGCAGGGAACGCATGGCAGGCGCGGAGCGCAACGGTTGCTTTCCCCGGAAAGCCTGCCGCCGGCGACCGGATCTTCGACAATGCAACAGCGCTGTCACGCGCCGAACCTAAGATAGGGGGCGGTGTGCGACGAAGAGCCGCCCGCAAGTCGCGGGCTCTGACAGGAGGAAAACGATGACGAAGAACACGCCATCCACGGGTATCGACCAGTTCGCAGCAGCAGATGCGCGCGCGACGGCCAATGCACGTAAATTCGCCTCCGGTCTGCCACGAAAACAAGGGCTCTATGATCCGCGCAACGAACATGATGCCTGCGGTGTCGGCTTCGTCGCGCATATGAAGGGTCAGAAGTCTCACCAGATCGTCAAGGACGGCCTGTTCATTCTCGAAAACCTGACGCATCGCGGTGCCGTCGGCGCAGATCCGCTGATGGGCGATGGCGCGGGCATTCTGGTGCAGATTCCCGACCGCTTCTTCCGCGAGGAAATGGCCAAGCAGGGCATCACGCTGCCGAAATCAGGCGAATATGGCATGGGCCATATCTTCATGCCGCGCGACGAGAAGCAGATCGAGCACTTCAAGAAGGTGATCAAGGACGTCATCACCGAGGAAGGCCAGGTCTTCATCGGCTTTCGCGATGTGCCGGTCGATAACGCGTCGCTTTCCAAGGCACCCGACATTGCCGCCACCGAGCCGCACCATGTTCAGGTCTTCATCGGCGCCGGCGAAGATGCCGCGACGAACGACGAGTTCGAGCGCCGCCTGTTCACGCTGCGCAAGGTGATCTCCAACCGCATCTACGACGAGTTCGACGGCGAGGAGAGCAACTTCTATCCCGTCTCGCTGTCGTCGGCGACGGTCGTCTACAAGGGCATGTTCCTGGCCTACCAGGTCGGCGCCTACTATAAGGACCTGTCGGACCCACGTTTCGAAAGCGCTGTTGCCCTCGTTCACCAGCGCTTCTCGACCAACACCTTCCCGTCGTGGAAGCTTGCGCATCCGTATCGCATGGTCGCCCACAACGGCGAGATCAACACGCTGCGCTCGAACGTCAACTGGATGGCAGCGCGCCAGGCCTCGGTGTCTTCTCCGCTGTTCGGCGACGATATCTCCAAGCTCTGGCCAATCTCCTACGAAGGCCAGTCGGACACGGCCTGTTTCGACAACGCGCTCGAATTTCTCGTGCGCGGCGGCTATTCCATGGCGCATGCCGTGATGATGCTGATCCCGGAAGCCTGGGCCGGCAACCAGTCGATGGCCGCCGAGCGCAAGGCGTTCTACGAATATCACGCCGCCCTGATGGAGCCGTGGGACGGACCGGCGGCGGTTGCCTTTACCGATGGCAAGCAGATCGGCGCGACGCTCGACCGCAACGGCCTGCGTCCGGCCCGCTACCTCGTCACCAACGACGATCGCGTCATCCTCGCATCGGAAGCCGGAACGCTGCCGGTTCCGGAAGAGAGCATCGTCCAGAAGTGGCGCCTGCAGCCGGGCAAGATGCTGTTGATCGACATGGAAAAGGGCCGCATCGTTTCTGACGAGGAAGTGAAGTCGGAGCTCGCGACCAAGCACCCCTACCGCAGCTGGCTGAACCGCACGCAGCTGATCCTCGAAGACCTGAAGCCGGTCGAGCCGCGCGCGCTTCGCCGCGACGTGTCGCTGCTGAACCGCCAGCAGGCGTTCGGCTATACCACCGAGGACACCCGGCTCCTGATGTCGCCGATGGCGACGACCGGTCAGGAAGCGATCGGCTCGATGGGCACGGATACGCCGATCTCGGCCATGTCCGAGAAGTCGAAGCTGCTCTACACCTATTTCAAGCAGAACTTCGCGCAGGTCACCAACCCGCCGATCGACCCGATCCGCGAAGAGCTGGTCATGAGCCTGGTATCCTTCATCGGACCGCGACCGAACATTCTCGACCACGAAGGTGCGGCAAACGCCAAGCGCCTGGAAGTGCGCCAGCCGATCCTGACCAATGGCGACCTCGAAAAGATCCGCTCCATCGGCCATACGGAAGATCGGTTCGACACCAAGACGCTCGACTTCACCTATGATGTCGAGCGCGGCGCCGAAGGCATGCCCGAAATGCTCGACCGTCTCTGCGAGCGCGCAGAAGCGGCCGTCAGGGGCGGCTACAACATCATCGTGCTTTCCGACMGCCAGGTCGGCCCGGACCGCATCGCGATCCCGGCACTGCTGGCGACGGCGGCCGTGCACCATCACCTGATCCGCAAGGGGCTTCGCACCTCCGTCGGTCTCGTCGTCGAAACCGGCGAGCCGCGCGAAGTGCATCATTTCTGCCTGCTCGCGGGTTATGGCGCCGAGGCGATCAACCCCTACCTTGCTTTCGACACGCTGCTCGACATGCATGCCAGGGGCGAGTTCCCGAAGGAAGTGGACGCCACCGAAGTCGTCTACCGCTACATCAAGGCTGTCGGCAAAGGCATCCTCAAGGTCATGTCGAAGATGGGAATCTCGACCTACCAGTCCTATTGCGGCGGCCAGATCTTCGACGCGATCGGCCTGCAGCAGACGCTGGTCGACAAGTACTTCTTCGGCACCGCGACGATGATCGAGGGTGTCGGGCTCGAAGCGATCGCCGAGGAAACCGTGTCCCGCCACACCTCGGCCTTCGGCAAGGATCCGCTTTTGGCGACGACGCTCGATATCGGCGGCGAATATGCCTACCGCATGCGCGGCGAAAGCCACGCCTGGACGCCAGATGCGGTCGCGACGCTCCAGCATGCCGTTCGCGGCAATGCCGAGGATCGCTACCGCGAGTTCGCCGAGATGGTGAACACGTCGGCGCTGCGCATGAACACGATCCGCGGCCTGTTCAACATCAAGAGCGCCGAACAGCTCGGCCGCACACCGGTCTCGGTCGACGAGGTCGAGCCGGCGATCGATATCGTCAAGCGCTTCTCGACGGGTGCCATGTCCTTCGGCTCGATCAGCCGCGAGGCGCATACGACGCTTGCGATCGCCATGAACCAGATCGGCGGCAAGTCCAACACCGGTGAGGGCGGCGAGGAATCCGACCGCTACATGCCGCTGGCGGACGGCTCGTCGAACCCTGAACGCTCGGCGATCAAGCAGATCGCATCGGGACGCTTCGGCGTGACGACCGAGTATCTTGTCAACGCCGACATGCTGCAGATCAAGGTCGCGCAGGGTGCAAAGCCCGGCGAAGGCGGCCAGCTGCCCGGTCACAAGGTCGATGCGACTGTCGCCAAGACCCGCCACTCGACGCCGGGCGTCGGCCTGATTTCGCCGCCGCCGCATCACGACATCTATTCGATCGAGGATCTGGCGCAGCTGATCTACGACCTGAAGAACGTCAACCCGACGGCCGATGTTTCGGTCAAGCTCGTCTCGGAAGTCGGCGTCGGCACGGTTGCTGCCGGCGTTGCCAAGGCGCGCGCCGACCACATCACCGTCTCCGGCTTCGACGGCGGCACGGGCGCGTCGCCGCTCACCTCGCTGAAGCATGCCGGAAGCCCGTGGGAAATCGGTCTTGCCGAAACACAGCAGACGCTGGTGTTGAACGGSCTTCGCTCGCGCGTTGCGCTGCAGGTCGATGGYGGAYTGAAGACCGGCCGCGACGTCATCATCGGTGCCCTTCTCGGCGCCGACGAGTTCGGCTTTGCGACCGCGCCGCTGATCGCCGCCGGCTGCATCATGATGCGCAAGTGCCACCTCAACACCTGTCCGGTAGGGGTTGCGACGCAGGATCCGGTTCTGCGCAAGCGCTTCAAGGGCACGCCCGAGCACGTCGTCAACTACTTCTTCTTCGTCGCCAACGAAGTGCGCGAAATCCTCGCCTCCCTCGGCTTCACCAAGCTCAATGACATCATCGGCGCTTCGGAGCTCTTGGAGAAGGACGAGATGCTGGCGCACTGGAAGGCCGAGGGTCTCGACTTCAGCCGCATCTTCCACAAGGTCGATGCCGCCAAGGAAGAGACCTACTGGACCACGCGGCAGAAGCACCCGATCGACGACATTCTCGACCGCAAGCTGATCGAGCAGGCGCAGCCCGCGCTGACCTCGAAGACACCTGTCGCCTTCGAAGTCGACATCAAGAACGTCGACCGTTCGGCGGGCGCGATGCTGTCCGGCGAGGTCGCCAAGCGGTATAATCATCGCGGCCTGAAGGAAGACACTATCAGCGTGACGCTGAGGGGCACGGCCGGACAGTCGTTCGGCGCGTTCCTGGCACGCGGCATCACCTTCAACCTGATCGGCGACGGCAACGACTACGTCGGCAAAGGACTGTCGGGCGGCAAGATCATCGTCCGCCCGCCCGAAAACTCGAAGATCCTTGCGGAAGAGTCGATCATCGTCGGCAACACCGTTCTCTACGGCGCGACCGAGGGCGAGTGCTACTTCCGCGGTATCGCGGGCGAACGCTTCGCGGTGCGCAACTCGGGCGCCATCGCCATCGTCGAAGGCGTGGGCGACCACGGCTGCGAATACATGACGGGCGGCGTCGTGGTCGTACTTGGCGAAACGGGCCGCAACTTCGCAGCCGGCATGTCCGGCGGCGTGGCCTACGTACTCGACGAGAGCGGCGATTTCGCCAAGCGCTGCAACATGGCCATGGTCGAGCTCGAGCCGGTTCCGGAAGAGGACGACATGCTGGAGAAGCTGCATCATCACGGTGGCGACCTCATGCACAAGGGACGCGTCGACGTTTCCGGTGACATGACGCGCCACGACGAGGAGCGCCTCTACCAGCTGATCTCCAACCATCTGCACTATACGGGCTCCACCCGCGCCAAGCAGATCCTGGACAACTGGATCGACTACCGCCCGAAATTCCGCAAGGTCATGCCGGTCGAGTACCGCCGTGCGCTCGAGGAAATGGAGCGGAGCCGGATGGGGATCGCTGCGGAGTAAAATGTGCCGACACATCCGTCACAAGCGACTGCGCATGTGACGGATGACCGAAATATCTCGATGACCATGATGATGGTGGCGACGGCAAATGCCGTCCCGGTCGCATGATGCCTTTCAGGGGATATGTTCAAATGACGGTCAAGCAACTTGCCCCGGATACCGGGACTGACAATAGACAGCTGGCTGCGGTGAGGCGGTCATGAGTGTAAGGGAAGACAGCAGTATGGGTAAGGTAACAGGGTTTCTGGAAATCGACCGGCAGGTAGCGAAGTATCAGCCGGCCTCGGATCGCATCCGTCATTTCCGCGAATTCACGATCCCGATGTCGGACCCGGAAGTGCAGAAACAGGCGGCGCGCTGCATGGACTGTGGCATTCCTTATTGCCACGGGCCGACGGGCTGCCCGGTGCACAACCAGATCCCGGATTGGAACGACCTCGTCTACAACAACAACTGGGAAGCGGCGATCCAGAACCTGCATTCGACCAACAACTTCCCGGAGTTCACCGGCCGCGTTTGCCCCGCGCCTTGCGAAGAAGCCTGCACGCTGAACCTTGAGGACACGCCAGTTGCGATCAAGACTGTCGAACAGGCGATTGCCGACAAGGCCTACGAGCTCGGCTTCATCCGCCCGCAGCCGGCAACGGTTCACACCGGCAAGCAGGTGGCGATCATCGGTTCCGGTCCCGCCGGCATGGCGGCTGCCCAGCAGCTCGGCCGCGCCGGTCACGACGTCCATGTCTACGAGCGCGAGAGCAAGCCGGGCGGCCTGCTGCGCTACGGCATTCCTGACTTCAAGATGGAGAAGAACTTCATCKACCGCCGCGTCGAGCAGATGAGCGGCGAAGKGGTGAGCTTCCATTGCGGCGTCAACGTCGGCCTCGACGTGAAGGTCGAGCAACTGCTCGCCGATCATGATGCGGTGCTTTACTGCGGCGGTTCCGAAACGCCGCGCGAAGCGGGCATTCCCGGCATCGAACTCGCCGGCGTCCACGACGCGATGCCCTACCTCGTTCAGCAAAACAAGCGCGTCGGCCGCGAAAACATCGACAGCGTCGGCTGGGCCTCCGATCCGATCCTTGCCGGCGCCAAGCATGTGGTGGTCGTCGGCGGCGGTGATACGGCGTCCGACTGTGTCGGCACGGCGTTCCGTCAGGGCGCGGTGAAAGTCACGCAGCTCGACATCCGCCCGCAGCCGCCGGAAAAGGAAGACAAGCTCGCCGTCTGGCCGTTCTGGGCAACGAAGATGCGCACCTCCTCCTCGCAGGCGGAAGGTGCGGTGCGCGAGTTCCAGGTCGCCACGCTCGAATTCGTCGGCGAAGACGGCGTCCTGACGGGCGTCAAGTGCTGCGAGGTCGACGAGCGCCGCAAGCCGATCGCCGGCACGGAGTTCGTCATCAAGGCCGACCTCGCCTTCATCGCCATCGGCTTCAGCGGCCCGTTCACCGGCAGCGTTTTGAAGGAACTCGACGGCAAGCTGACGCTCAACACCGACCGCCGCGGCTCGACCAACGTCGTTGCCAACGACCGCGACTACAAGACCTCGGTCGACAAGTTCTGGACCGCCGGCGACGTACGCCGTGGGCAGTCGCTGGTCGTCTGGGCGATCCGCGAAGGCCGCCAGGCCGCCCGCGCCATCGACGAAGCGCTGATGGGCTCGACGGTCCTGCCGCGGTAAGATTGGGCGTTTGATCGGGGATTGAACGGGGCCGCATCACGCGGCCCTTTTCATTTCGCCGAGACTTCGGCGGCGGACTTGGCGGGCAGCATGCGATAGTCGTCGACGCGGCCTGCCGGCGGGGGTGCCATCTGACCGTCCTGGACGAGCTTGTCGCGCGGCGACTTGGTCATGCTGACGGGTAGCGCCGTGCCTCCGAGGAGGGCCGTTCCGCCATCGAGGTTGGGGTCGGACAAGCTGATCGGATCGGTGTGGTCGGCCGGGTTCGATGACGGGTTAAGGCTCGGCATACTGCTGCTGTCGAGGCGGACGAGGTCCGGGCTTGCCTGTGTGCCGAGGATGCGCCGGGCGGGCTTTTCGACGTAGAAGGCAAGTTTGCGGCGTCCCGCCTCGGTGAGGTTGATGCCGTCGGACGTCCTCAGGCGCACCTGCTGGCCGTTGATGTCGGAGCCCGTCACGACGAAGTCACCGTTCTCACTGACGAAGCCGTCCCATATGTCGACGAATTCGCCGCCGATGCTTTCGACTTGCTTGCGGTAAAGGAGGTTCATCTGAACGGCGTCTGCGGTCATCGCCGGCGAATCGAAGGCCGGCAATCCGACCCACAGAAGCGGGATCTTGCGGCTGGTAACGTCCTTGCCGAAGTTCATCACCCGGCGCTGGTATTCGGCATACCAGCCGTCGGTGCGGAACTTCTCCTTGCCGCCGTCGGTCACCATCTGCTGGCGGTCGTTGGCGCCGAGCATGACAACCACCATGGCGGGCTTTGCCTCGTCCATGAATTTGGTGAGCTGCGCCGGCCAATTGTAATAGTCGTCGCGAACCAGGCCGGAGGCGACGTTGCTGTGGGTCTCGATGAGAATGCCGGGCGAGTCCTGAAACGCAGCCTCCATGCCGACCCCGAGGCCGCCGGCCAGGAAGTCGCCGACGACGAGGATCTTCTGCGCGTTGTCGAGCTTCTGGACGAGCTTGTCTTCGGGCGCGATAACAGGTGCAGCGCGGGGAACCGAAACCACTGCCTTCGGCGGGGCCTTCTTCTTTCTGGGGATGGCCCGGGGTGCCGGAGCATACTCGTTGGGGGCCGGCGGATATTGATCGACGTAACGGCGGCCGAAGAAGAAATCGAGGATGGAGCGGCGCTGGTAGTAGCGCTCCTGGGCTTCGGCAACATGCACGGGAGGCAGCACGCCCGATGAAAACACCAGGGCGGCAGCGCAGAGGGCGCCCCAGCGGGCCGTGCCCCATTTTACTCGTTTACGCATCGTCAGCAGCCTCGCATCTGCCGCTATTTTCTCATGTAGCGGGACATGCGTCCACACCCCAAAACGCATGGCGCCAGTCTACATCACTTATTTGCGAAGTGCATTCAGCAGCGGCAACGATGGTTCGCCGTCCGCCTGCATGCCGAACCGGCCCTGAACGACCGCAATGGCCGCCTTCGATCCGCTGCCGAAATTGCCGTCGACTTCGCCGTCATAGTAGCCGAGCGCTTTCAGACGGGTCTGAAGCTCGAACTTCTCCTTGACGTCGAGCACGCCGTCCGGGCGTGGCCAGCGCTGCTTCATGCCGCCATAGCCGGCGATCTCGTCGGCGAGCAGGCCGACGGCGATGGCATAGCTGTCCGATGCATTGTAATTCTTGATGGTGAAGAAGTTAGCGGTCATCAGGAAGCCGGGGCCATTCGGGCCGGCCGGCATCTTCAGGACGGCTTTGCTGCCGCCGTCCTTGAAGCCCTTGCCGTTTGGTCTGGAGAGGCCGAGGGACGCCCATTGCGACAGCGTGTGGGTCTTGCCCACTTGCTTCAGGACGCCTTGCGGAACCACCACTTCGTATCCCCAGGTCTTGCCCGCATCCCAGCCGTTCTTCTTCAGCAGATTGGCCGACGTCGCCAGGGCATCGGGCACGGAATTCCAGATATCGCGGTGGCCGTTGTTATCGGCATCGACGGCGTAAAGCAGATAGCTCGTCGGTATGAACTGCGTATGGCCCATGGCGCCTGCCCAGGAACCGGTCATGCCATCAGGCGAGATGTCGCCGTTCTGGAGGATTTTCAACGCAGCGATCAGCTGCTTCTTGGCAAATTTGGCGCGGCGCTMGTCGGCATAGGCAAGCGTCGCCAGCGCACGCGGCACGTAATGCAGCCTGTCGTCCTTTTCGAGAACTGCGCCGTAATTGGATTCCATCGACCAGATGGCGAGGAGAATCGTTTTGTCGACGCCGAAGTGGCGCTCAATCGCGTTCAACGTAGAGGCATGTTTGGCGGCCATTTTGCGGCCGATCTGGACCGTGTAGGGATTTACACGGGAATCGACATAGTCCCATATTTTCGTTGTAAATTCAGGCTGATAGGCGGCTTTTTCGAGCACGGTCGGGTCCGGATCGGTCACACCTGAAAAGGCTTTGCTGTAGGTTGCCTTGCTGATGCCACTTTGAGCGGCTGTTTGATAAAAGTCCGCGATCCATTTCTGGAACCGCTGATCGGCTTTCGCGTTAAGGGGGGCCAGACCGGCGGACGCGGTCACGATGAGTGCAAGAGCAAGACCACGAAGGGAGTTTCTGTGATTTTGAGTCATCGGCGGTTATCCGTCCTTTCGTTTCAGGCGCAGCAGAACGCGAAGTTCCGCTCAGGCCCGAGACTACCCGAACGGAGTCAACAAATTCTTTACCATGACGGACGAACACAGTCACCATTTGCAAAACAGTAGCAAATCTCATCTAGTCCAATCAAATATGCCTTTTATTTCAAGCGGTGAAATCACCGCAGGAGGATTGTGTGGCAGAGCATAAAAAAGTTCGCAAAGCTGTATTCCCGGTTGCCGGCCTCGGCACCCGCTTTCTCCCGGCCACCAAAGCCGTTCCAAAGGAGATGCTGACGGTCGTCGACAAGCCGATTATTCAGTATGTCGTCGATGAAGCGCTGGAAGCCGGGATCGAGCACTTCGTCTTCGTCACCGGCCGCAACAAGCACATCATCGAAGACTATTTCGACATTCACTTCGAACTCGAGCAGACGCTGCGGGAGCGCAGCAAGAAGGCCGAGATCACGCTGCTTGCCGGCCAGCTTCCCAAGGCCGGCACGGTCAGCTTCACCCGACAGCAGGAACCGCTCGGCCTCGGCCACGCGGTGTGGTGCGCCCGCGAGATCGTCGGCAACGAGCCTTTCGCGCTGTTGCTTCCCGACATGATCATGAAGAGTGACGCCAGGGGCTGCATGAAGGGTATGATCGACCTTTACGCCCACAGTGGCGGCAACATCATTGCGGTCGAAGAGTGCGCGCCCGATCAGGCCCACAAATACGGCATCGTCGGCGTTGGTGACGCCATCGGCGACGGTTTCCACATTACCGACATGGTCGAAAAGCCTGCCAAGGGCACGGCGCCGTCGAACTACTTCATCAATGGTCGCTACATCCTGCAGCCGGAGATCTTCAAGATCCTGGAGACCCAGGAACGCGGTGCCGGCAATGAAATCCAGCTGACCGACGGCATGCTGAAGCTGCTCAAGGATCAGGATTTCGCGGGCTACCATTTCCGCGGCACGACGTATGACTGCGGCGCCAAGGATGGCTTCATCCTCGCCAACGTGGCGTTTGCGCTGGAGCGTGCGGACATTCGTCCGACCGTCGAGGAAGGCTTCAAGGCGCTGCTCAAGACCCTTGATCGAGGCTAGCGCTTCAATTTGAGACCAACGCCGGCTCGCCATTGCTGCGAGTCGGCGCCTGTCTTGCGGGACGTCAGCTCGTATCCGAGCGTGCTCGTCAGGTCGAGATAGCGGTTGATGTTCCAGGTCAAGCCGGCGCTTGTCGCATAGACCGTCTCGTCGCTCGACTGGCTCGCCGATGGATAGTCGCGCAGCGTAATACCACCCAGGAACGTGCCGACCAGATTGTCGCGCAGCTGGTGCGTGATGGTCGTCGTCAATGCATGCGAGACGTAGCCGGAGTCGCCGGCATTGGTCGACGGCTGAATGCTGGTCTGAAGGCCGAAGTCGACGTCGGTTCCGCGGAGCGGGGACCAGAGCAGCCGGGCATCGACCACGGGCGTATCGATATCGGCCAGGCGGTCGTCGTCGAAGGTGGCGATCTCGTAGCCGAGCCCGATTTCGCCACGAAGCTTCTCTCCCATGTCCACTTCGACCCCGGCCTTGGCGCCGTAGGACTGGCCCGAGCGCCGATAGCCTGCACTGTCCACGGTGTCGTCGTAGTGGGTTTTTCCGATATTCGCCTCGATGAAGGGAATAAGGGCGGGCGAGAGCTCGTAGCCGATGCGGCCGCGAAGGGTGCCGCTCGTCTGGTTGCGGTCGCTCAGCGAGACCGTCGTGCCGTCGGAAAGCGTTGCATCCGAATAGATGGTCCGCGTCAGATCGATGCCGGTGGTGCCGCGCAGAATGCCGAAGTCGCGCTCGATCGAGCCGCCGGCGCTGAACAGCTGCACGTTGGATTGCTTGTCGGCGTTCTGGATTGCATTCGGATCATCGGTGTCTTCGCGATAGAAATGGTAGCCACCGAGGATGTGGGCGGTCGTATCCTGCGGCAGGTCGAGACGCAGATCGCCGCCGATCCTGAAATCCGGCTGCTCCTCGCCTTCGCCGCTGATGTTCTGCTGCCAGGCGCCCTCTGTCGTCACGAGGAGCTGATGCAGGGCCCAGTCTGATGTCAGCGTCGCCAGCATGTCGGTTTCGAGGAAGGCGCGGGTCTCCTTGGTGCCGTTGTCCCGCTGCGTTTCGGTGTTTATGCTCTGTGTTACCGTCGGGCGCAGAACGAAGGTGCCGATGCGAATGCCCGGCGTTTCCTCGGTCGTAAGGTTCCGCTCCAGCCTGCGGGTCGATCGTTCGTCAAGCGGTGCCTCGCGCGTGTTCAAGCGCAGCATGTCTTCATCGAGAATCGCGCCGGTGGTTTCGTCGCTTGGCTGTTGATCTCCAGATACCGGTTGTTGATCGGCAGGCGTTGTCTGCTTTTCCGCAGCGTCGGCGGGTTCCAGCGGTGATGCCGGCTCCTGCGGCTGGGCGCCGGCGTTGTCGCCGCCTTGGCCCGCAGCGGCAGGTGCTGCCGTGGCGGCGCGATCTGGCGAACGCAGCTGTGCGGATTGCGCAAGCGAGGGGGAGGGCACGAGCGTGATGCCTGATAGAACCGAGCACACGGCAATGCTCGCCGCGCGGAGCGGCGTCAGACTGCTCGTGTATTTCCAATGGCCCATCTATCCGTGCCCGGCATGCTTCGAAGTGTTACCCGAACGTAAAGCCTCGTGGTTAACCATTCGTTGCCAAGGCGCACTTGGAACGGTGCGACGAGGCGATGGACTTGGCCGCGGAAAACCGCTAACGCATTTGCCATGATCAGAAGAGCGGAAAATCTCATCGAAAATGGGGTGGTCGACTCGGCCAAGCGCACGATCGGCACCGAGAGGCAGGCCCTCGAGGCTCTGGAGAAGGCGCTGGACGGCTCTCTTGCCGAGCCCTTTGCGCGTGCAGTCGAGGTCGCGGGCGCCATTTCGGGGCGCGTGATCGTCACCGGTGTCGGCAAGAGCGGTCATATCGGGGTGAAGATCGCGGCGACGCTCGCCTCGACAGGGACGCCGGCCTTCTTCATGCACGCCGCCGAGGCCAATCACGGTGATCTCGGCATGGTCGGCAGGGGCGACGTGGTGCTTGCGCTGTCGAAGGGCGGCGAAAGCGCCGAGCTTCGCAACATCATCGTCTATACGCGACGTTTCTCCATTCCTCTGATTGCGCTGACATCGTCGGAAAAATCCTCGCTTGCATCTGCCTCGGACGTCGTTTTGCTGATGCCGAATGTGGAGGAGGCATGTCCGCATGGTCTGGCGCCGACGACGTCGACGCTGATGCAGCTTGCCATGGGTGACGCGCTGGCGATTGCGCTGCTCGAAGCCCGCGGCTTTACGGCGCGCGATTTTCACGTTTTCCACCCGGGCGGCAAACTCGGCGCGAGCCTCAGCCACGTTGGCGACATCATGCACACCGGCGAACGCGTGCCTTTGGCGCCGAAGGGTACGACGCTGCCGGAGGCGATTTCAACGCTTTCGCGCAAGCATTTCGGCTGCGTCGGTATTGTCGACGGTGACGGGCGGCTGTGCGGGATCGTCACGGAAGGCGATCTGGCGCGCAACTTGACGCGCAATCTGTCGGAACTGGCGGTCGACGACATCATGACCCGCACGCCGAAGACCGTGAAGGCGACGGTCCTGGCGACGGCTGCTCTGGCACTGCTGAACAAGCACAGCATCGGCGCTCTGATCGTCGTCGACGATGACAACCGGCCGATCGGGCTCATCCACTTCCACGATCTGCTCAGGATCGGGGTCGCCTGATCAGGCCTCTTCGACCGTCAGGTCGCGGCCGTTGCTCGCAACGACTTTCACCCGCGCACCGACCGGCAGATCGGGGCCGCTGACGCGCCATTGCGTATCGTCCAGACGGATGCGGCCGCGCCCCTCGTGGATGGGTTCGGCAAGCGTTGCGGTGCGGCCGACGAGGCTGGCGCCGCGCTGGTTCAGGAAGGGTTCGTCGGTGGTGGCGTGGCGGCGGGTCAAACGCCGGCCGATGAAGGTGGCGGCGACGGCAAGGGCAGCAAACAGGATCGCCTGCACCTGCCACAGCCAGAAGGTCTCGTTCCAGAACAGCAGCGACAGCACACCCACGGCAAGTGCCGCAAGGCCGATCCAGACGAGGAAGAAGCCGGGGGCGATCATCTCGGCGGCAAGCAGCACCAGTCCGGCGATCCACCAGCTCCAGGGTCCGAGCTCCGCGACAATGGCGGCGATCATCGCTCAGCTCTCCTGATTGGTGTTAAAGGGATTGACCGGCGGCGTCGTGCGCGCCGGCACCTGGCGAGGGCGCGGTGGGGCAGGCGGCGTGGATGGATCGGCGAAGACTTCCTTGGCGATTGCGCCGATGCCGCTCAGCGAACCCAGAATGGACGAGGCTTCGATGGGCATCAGCACGACCTTCGAATTGCTCGCCGAACCGATCGCGGTCAGCGCCTCGGTGTATTTCTGCGCGACGAAGTAGTTGATGGCCTGGATGTCGCCGGCGGCGATCGCCTGCGACACCATCGTCGTCGCCTTGGCTTCGGCCTCGGCAAGGCGCTCGCGGGCCTCGGCGTTGCGAAAAGCGGCCTCGCGCTGGCCCTCGGCCTGCAGGATCGCCGACTGCTTGGCGCCCTCGGCGCGCAGGATCTGCGCGTTCCTGGAGCCCTCGGCTTCGAGAACCTGGGCGCGCTTTTCACGCTCGGCCTTCATCTGCCGAGCCATCGCGTCGACAAGGTCGCGCGGCGGCTGGATATCCTTGATCTCGACGCGCGTGACCTTGATGCCCCAGGGCTGGACGGCGTCATCGACGACGCGCAGCAGGCGGTCGTTGATCGCGTCGCGGTTCGACAGCAATTCGTCGAGATCCATCGAGCCCATGACGGAGCGGATATTGGTCATGGTCAGGTTGAGGATGGCGTTTTCGAGATTGGAGACCTGATAGGCGGCCTGGGCGGCGTTCAGGATCTGGTAGAAGGAGACGGCATCGGCAGATACGGAGGCGTTGTCCTTGGTGATGACCTCCTGGGTCGGCACGTTGAGAACCTGCTCCATGACGTTCAAGCGGGCGCCGACGCGCTCCACAAAAGGCGTGATGATGTTCAGGCCCGGTTCCAGCGTCCGGGTGTAGCGGCCGAAACGCTCGACCGTATAGCGATAACCCTGCGGCACGGTCTTAATCGCGGCAAAGAGCACCAGAATGACGAAGACCACCAACGCGATCACGACAATGTCGAAGCCGCCCAAAACCATGAAACTCCCCCGCGATAGAATCGATTGACCACACCTTAGCGTAGACGAATTCAAACGCCAGTCTTGCAGCGTCGCCGCCAATGATCACGCTTGATATATGGGTTTTCGATTGGCCCTTCACAACGGGAGGGGGCTGGCGTAAAAGGCGCCCTGTATCCGGTCGCAGCCCACCCGGTCAAAACAAGGGACCCATCATGAAGACTATCGTCATCTGCTCCGGCGGATTGGATTCCGTTTCGCTTGCCCACAAGGTCGCGGCGGAACAGCAACTCATCGGCCTTCTCTCCTTCGACTACGGCCAGCGGCATCGCAAGGAGCTGGATTTCGCCACCGCCTGCGCCAAACGGCTCGGCGTGCCGCACCAGATCATCGACATTCGCACCATCGGCCGCCACCTCAGCGGCTCGGCGCTGACCGACGATATCGACGTTCCCGATGGCCACTATGCCGAGGAGACGATGAAGGCGACCGTCGTTCCGAACCGCAATGCGATCATGCTGGCGATCGCTTTCGGCCTTGCCGCCGCGCAAAAGGCCGATGCGGTTGCGGTCGCCGTGCATGGCGGCGATCATTTCATCTACCCAGATTGCCGTCCCGGCTTCATCGACGCGTTCCAGGCGATGCAGAACCAGGCGCTCGACGGCTATGCCAGCGTTTCGCTCTACGCGCCCTACGTCAACATCTCCAAGGCCGACATCGTGACGGACGGGGTGAAGAGCGGTACGCCTTTTGCGAAGACATGGTCCTGCTACAAGGGCGGCGTTCGTCATTGCGGACGCTGCGGCACCTGTGTCGAGCGGCGCGAGGCCTTCCACCTGGCCGGCGTCGAGGACCCGACCGAGTACGACGACGCGGACTTCTGGGTCGCTGCGACGAGTGGCTTTTCGGCCGAGGAGGTGAAGTGATGTTTCGCATCACCAAGGAATTCCACTTTTCCGCCTCGCATCAGCTGACACACCTGCCGGCCGAGCATCAGTGCGCCCGGCTGCATGGGCACAACTACATCGTCGAAGTGGAGCTTTCGGCCGCTGAGCTGGACGACGACGGGTTTGTTCGCGACTATCACGAGCTGGCGCCGCTCAAGCGCTATATCGACGACAGTTTCGACCACCGCCACCTGAACGACGTGCTCGGTCATGGGCGCGTGACGTCGGAATATCTGGCGAAGCACTTCTACGACTGGTGCAAGGAGCGCTTGCCCGAGACTTCGGCAGTCCGCGTCAGCGAGACGCCCAAGACGTGGGCGGAATACCGGCCATGAGCGGGGTTCGCGAGGCGCCCATTCGCGTCAGCGAAATCTTCGGACCGACGATCCAGGGAGAGGGCATCCTGATCGGCCTGCCGACGGTGTTCGTCAGGACCGGAGGCTGCGACTACCGCTGTTCGTGGTGCGATACGCTGCATGCGGTCGACAGCGACTACCGCGATCAATGGCGGCCGATGTCGGTGGACGAGATCTGGCACGAGGTCCGGCGGCTTTCCGGCGAGGTGCCGCTGACCGTCTCGCTTTCCGGCGGTAACCCGGCGATCCAGCCGCTCGGCGCCCTCATAAAGCATGGGCACGCGCAAGGCTACACGTTCGCGCTTGAGACGCAGGGCAGTGTCGCCAAGGACTGGTTTGCCGATCTCGATACGCTGGTGCTGAGCCCGAAGCCGCCCTCAAGCGGCATGGAGACCGACTGGGCCGCCTTTGATGACTGTCTGCGCATGGCRGACGACGGGCCTAAGGTGGCGTTGAAGATCGTCGTCTTCGACGATCGGGACTATGCCTATGCGCGCGATGCGGCTGTCCGCTACCCGCACCTGCCGGTCTATCTGCAGCCCGGCAACCACACGCCGCCACCGCCGGACGATGACGATGCCAGGATCGACATCGACGGGATCATGGACCGGATGCTCTGGCTTGTCGGCAAGGTGACGGAGGACAGGTGGTTTATGGCGCGGGTCCTGCCGCAACTGCATGTACTGCTCTGGGGGAATCGGCGCGGGGTGTGACATGTTGAGGGTGTGCCATGTTTCCCCTTCGTCCGGCTGCCGCCACCTTCTGCCCGCATCTCTTCTTCCCTCGATGAGAAAGTGGCCCGAAGGGTCGGATGACGGGCTGCGCGGCAAAACAGCAACCAGCTGAGCCGAGGCTTTCAACACCTCGCCCTCGATCACGCCCAGCCGAGCAGTTCGCGGCGGACGACCTTCTCCAGTACCCGCACCCCATCCTCGCTGTCGTTGAGGCAGGGGATGTGCGTGAACTTGTCGCCGCCGTTCTCAAGGAACGAATGGGCGGCCTGTTCGGCGATTTCCTCCAGCGTCTCCAGACAGTCGGAGACGAAGCCGGGGTTGAGCACGGCGATTTTCTTGACGCCATCCTGCGCCAGCTTCTCCACCGTCTTGTCGGTGTAGGGCTGCAGCCACTCTTCCGGGCCGAAGCGGGACTGGAAGGTGACCATGAATTTCTCCTTGGTCAGGCCGAGCCTTTCGCGCAGCAGCCGGCCGGTCTTCATGCACTGGCAGTGGTAGGGATCGCCCTTCTTGAAATAGGACATCGGGATGCCGTGGAAGGAGGCGAGGATCATCTCCGGTTCCCAGTCCAGCGTCGCCAGATGCGTTGTGATCGAGTTTGCGAGCGCTTCGATGTAGGTTTCGTCGTCGTGATAATCCGGTACCGTGCGCAGCGCCGGTTGCCAGCGCATCTTCAGCAGATGCTGGAAGGCCTTGTCGTTGACGGTTGCGGTCGTTGCCGCTGCATATTGCGGATAGAGCGGGAAGAGCACGATCCGGTCGCAGCCGTCGTCCTTCAGCGCCTGGATGCGCGAGGGGATCGACGGGTTGCCATAGCGCATCGCCCAGTCGACTTTCACGTTCGGCAGGTCCTTCAGGCGCTCCGCCATCATGTCCGACTGGCTGCGCGTGTAGGTGCGAAGGTAGCTTTCGTCCCTGTCCTTGTTCCAGATCAGCTCATAGGCCTTTCCGACCTTGCCCGGACGGGTGTTGAGCACGATGCCGAACAGGATCGGATACCACTTCCAGGGCGACCACTCGATGACGCGCTTGTCGGTGAGGAACTCCTTGAGGTAGCGACGCATGGAGGCGTAGTCGGTGCCATCGGGTGTTCCGAGATTGACGAGCAGGACGCCCACCTTGCCTGATTTCACGGGCGGGTGGTCCGCCGGGAGGTGCGCAGTATCGATGCTTGTCATTTAAACCCCAATGCTCGTCGTCTCTGCCCGGCTCATACGAAGCCGTACGCGGCTGGTTCACCCTATAAGAACAAAAGCCGGCCCGGGAAAGCCCGGGCCGGCTCAGGCACTCGAGACAAATCGTCTTACTTGGTCGGTATCTGCAGCTCCTTGCCGATCGTCAGATGACGGGGCGTCGGCGTGCCGTTGGCCTCAGAGATCTTCTTCCAAAGGGTGCCGTCGCCGTAGAATTGCTTGGCGAGATCCCAGAGCGTGTCGCCGGATGCGATGACATGGCTGGTCGGCGTGTTCGGTGCAGGCGCTGCCGGCGCTTCCGCCACCGGTGCTGCGGCCGGAGCCGCGGGCGTTGCCGTCCCAGGTTCCGACGCCGCCGGCGCTGTCGTTCCCGACGCGGCGACTTCGCTCACGCGACCATCGGTGTAGGGCTTGTAGGGCGAATGCGCTGCGATGTAGTCGGCCGTTACATCGGCGAGATCGGGACCGAAGTCGTAGGCGTTCTTGCCTGCTGTCGCGAAGATCGAATAGCCGTCGCCGCCGGCGCGCATATAGTTGTTGGTGACGACGCCGTAGGTCTTTGTGTCGTCGAGCGGCACGAAGGCATCGCCTTCCCGGGCCTCGACGGACACCAGGCGGCTACCGGCCGGCTTGGTCTTGTCGTAGCTGTACTTGAGGCCGGAGACCTGCGGGAAACGGCCCGCGCCTTCCTCGATCTTGCCGAGGCCGTTCTCAAGTGCCTTGCGGATATCGCCGCCCGTCAGCTGGAATGTCGCCAGCGTGTTCTGGAAGGGAAGGACGGTGATGACTTCGCCCTGGGTGACATCGCCGCCGTCGATCGAGGCGCGCAGGCCGCCGCCGTTCTGGATGGCGATGCTCATGCCCTGGCTCTTGCCGCGGTCGAGCATGGCGTCAGTGACGAGATTGCCCATCGAGCATTCCTCGACGCGGCAAACGGTGCGGTCGCCTTGGATCGGCCCTTCGGACGAACCGATGACCTTCTTGCGCAACTCTTCGATCGGCTTGGCCAACTCGGCGATGCGGGCGGTCATCGCGGGATCGGGCGTGAAGGAGGAATCGATCAGGATCGGATCGCCCTTGGCGCTCTTGACGACGCCGTTATCGTCGAAGTCAACGACGAGATCGCCGAGATACTTGCTGTATGACGCCGCCTGTACGACCGGCACCTTGTAGCCGCCGGGGTTGTCCACCAGCGTGGGGTAGGGACCCTCGGCTTTCGGGTCGGTGTTCGACAGAAGGCTGTGCGAGTGGCCACCGACGACGATATCGACATCCGGGATCTTGGCGATCGCCGAGAGATCGCGCGGATAACCCACGTGGGTGAGCGCGATGATCTTGTTGATACCCTGCTTCTTCAGATCCTCGACGGCTGCCGTGATGGTCTGCACGTCGTCGGCAATCAGGATTTTCGGGCCGGGCGAGGAAATTTCCTCCGTATCGTTGGTTACGGCACCGACGATGCCGATCTTCTGGCCGCCGACGTCAAGCACCAGCGAGGGCTTGATGCGATCGCCGAGCTTGGAGCCGTCTGCGGCAAGCACATTGGCCGAGATGACCGGGAATTTGACCTTGTCGAGGAAGGTCGCCAGGCCGTCCTCGCTGTCGTCGAACTCGTGGTTGCCGACGGTCATGACGTCGAACTTCATGTCGTTCAGGAATTCGGCTTCGGCGGCACCCTTGTAGGTCGTGTAGAAGAGCGAGCCCTGGAAATTGTCACCGGCGTTGAGAAGCAGGACATTCTGGCCGGAGAGCGCTGCACGGCGCTGGTCGATCGCGGTCTTCAGGCGGGCGGCGCCGCCGAAGCATTCCTTCTTGCCTTCCTCCTCGGCCGAGCAGGTGGAATCGAACTTGTTGATCGCCTCGATGCGCGAATGGAAATCGTTGATGTGCAATATATTGAGCTGGTAGTCCGCCAAGGCGGCACTGCTCGACAGCGCCAGCACCGACGCGGTCAGAAGACCGAATTGAAACGACTTCGTCATACTGTTCTCCTGGTTTTGCTGGCAAAGCCTGGACCCCCGCGCTCCGCCGTCCCTACGCTATCGATGTTTCCACTAAGCATTAGTGTCTGCAAGAGAAAAAGCTGTGACAGCGGACGCCGTTTCCAAGGGCGGGAAACAAAAAAGCTCCCGCGAGGGGAGCTTTTTTTAGCGAAGTTGACGCTCTTACATGTGGCGGTTCAGCGTGAACTGCGATCCTGCATCCGAGGTGCAGTTCAGCTGGCTCTGTGTCACCAGAGCGCAGTTGACCTTCGATTGGGTTTTGCGCACCAGCGACGTCATGTTGATCTCAACCAGCGACGGCGAGGTGTTCACGTAGGTGCCGGAGGCGAGCAACTGGTTGCTGTCGGTCGTGCGGGTCGTGAAGGTTCCGGCCTGGAATGTGGAAATAATGCCATTCGGATCCGCCCAGGAGCCTTCCACACCCGACGGTGCCGGATTTGCGGCGACCGGCATCGGGCGCGGCGACGGCGAAACACAGGCTGCAAGAGCCGCGCAGGCGCCGACGAGGACAACGAGGGTTTTGATTTTCATGAGCTTCTCCCGGGGATTTCGGAACGAAAACTATCCGTGTGGTTGCGAAAAACATGGCGCGGGCTGTCGGGGAAGGCAAGGCTCCAGGGGAGCGAGGCGGCATTTTATACAGCAAGCGTTACAAAAATGCCCGCCTTGCGGCGGGCATCTTCGAGGTGGGTTCAGGCAGAGTTCAACGAACGAGGACGTTCTTGAACTGCCACGGATCCTTGGTGTCGATGTCCTCGGCAAACAGGCCCGGACGACCGTCGAGCGGGGTCCAGTCGGTGTAGTGGCCTTCCACCGGTCCGAGATACGGCGTCTGCACTTGGAGGCAGCGCTTGTAGTCGATCTCGTCAGCTTCGACGATGCCGGCCTTCGGGTTTTCGAGGGCCCAGACCATGCCGGCGAGAACGGCGGAGGTCACCTGCAGGCCGGTTGCGTTCTGGTAAGGGGCGATGCGGCGGGTCTCTTCCAGAGACAGGCGCGAGCCGTACCAGTAGGCATTCTTTTCGTGGCCGTAGAGCAGCACGCCGAGTTCGTCGATGCCGTCGACCAGTTCGTCCTCGTCCAGAACGTGGTGGACCGGCTGAGCCGTGCCCCCGTTGCCGAACATCTCATGCAGCGACAGCACCGCGTCATTGGCCGGATGGTAGGCGTAGTGGCAGGTCGGGCGGAAGGTCACTTCGCCGTCCTTGTCGCGCACCGTGAAGTAGTCGGCGATGGAGATGGATTCGTTGTGGGTGACAAGGAAGCCGTATTGCGGGCCGGGCGTCGGGCACCAGGTGCGAACGCGCGTGTTGGCGCCCGGCTGTTCCAGGTAGATCGCCGCCTTGTTGCCCTTCTTGTGCTTCTTGGCGTTCTTCGGCATCCACTCTTCGTGCGTGCCCCAGCCGAGTTCGGCCGGCTGCAGGCCTTCGGAGATGAAGCCTTCGACGGACCATGTGTTCCAGAAGACGTCGAGCGGCTTCGGGTGGATGGTGCGCTGGGTGTCGCGCTCGGCGATGTGAACGCCCTTGACGCCGACCTTCTTCATCAGCTTCGCCCAGCCTTCGCGGTCGTGCTGATCCGGCTCTTCGAACTTCACGCCGATCTCGTTGGCGAGGTTGACGAGCGCCTGCTTGACGAACCAGGAGACCATGCCGGGGTTCGCGCCGCAGGTGGAAACGGCAGTCGCGCCGCCGGGGTTCTTCTTCTTCTCATGGCGAACGGTTTCGCGCAGCGCATAGTTGGTGCGGTCGGCGTTCTTCATGGTCTTGTCGAAATAGAAGCCGAGCCACGGTTCGACGACGGTGTCGATGTAGAGCACGTCGAGCTTGCGGCAGAGCTTCATCAGGTCGAGCGAGCCGGTGTCTACAGACAGGTTGACGCAGAAGCCCTGGCCTTCGCCTTCGGTCAGGAGCGGCTTCAGCAGGTCCTTGTAGTTGTCCTTGGTCACATATTCCTTGATGTGACGGACGCCGTGCTTCTTCAGGATCTCCATGTCGGCGGGCTCTTCGCGCGGGTCGATGACGACCATCCGGCTCTTGTCGAACTTGAAGTGGCGCTCGATCAGCGGCAGCGTGCCGCGGCCGATGGAGCCAAAGCCGATCATAACGATCGGACCGGTAATTTCGGCATATACCGGGTGGGTCTGTTCCGTCATTCTTTTCTCCTGTGGAAGGCGACGAAGGCGATGGGCCTTAAGAATTCATCTGAAATGGTGCAAAATACTGCGAGGTTGAGCGGCTCTAACCACAAATCGCCGTCACAATAAAGAGTGTTCGGGCCGAGAACGCAAATATCAGGCGGGCGAGAACGCGTTCGCCAGCCCGCGCAGCTTGGCCGCAAGCTCGGTTTTCTGCACGGTCAAACCCTTGTAGGCGGTCTGTTGCGGATCCAGGCCATCGAGCTGTGCGGCAAAGCTTGCGGCGAGCGCGGCGGCATTGGGGTGGTGCGCGATCGCGGCAATCGGATCGACGTAGACGCGGATGGTGAAGAGGATGTCGCCCGATCCCGGCAGCTTTCGCAGCGTCTGCCGTTCGACGCGGGCAAAGCGTTCGGCGAGCGTGAAGGCTTCAGCCTGCGGCGCGCGGCGGTGCTTGGAAAGCGGCAGGAAGAGGTCGCCTGTCGTATTGACGGACCAGTTCATTCGCTCGACCGGCTGGGTGACCGAGAGATTGTCGAAGATGCGGGTGATCAGGCCGGCATTGCGGGTGCCTTCGCCGAAGCCCGGCACATCGGCGTGGATCGCCTGCATCGGCCGGCCGAATTTCTCCTGCAGCGACCAGGAGGAGGGGAAGGCCACGAAGCCCGCGACGAGGTGCCAGCCGTCCTTCTTGCGCCGCATGATGACGAGGTCGTCCTGCACGAGCAGGCCGGCCCTCAGCAGTGGAGGAAGACCGCCGGCCATATCATCCTGCGTGTCGCGGCCAAGGTGCGGATGGCGTTCGGCAAGATGCGCTTCCAGCAGATCGAGGGTCTCCCGCTGCGCCGCCTCGGTGCCGTCCTCGGCAACGAAGACCTCGTTTGGGTGGGTGCGGACGAGCATCTGCTTTTCGCCGACATAGCGCGCCCAGTCGGCATCCGGCTCGATCCAGCGTGCAAGATCGAGCGGCAGCAGGCCGATGGTAAAAGGCCTGGCCGAGCCGTCATAGGGCGTGTAGGTCGGAAGCGTCATTGGAGAACTCTACCGCGTCGGGGTCCCCTGATGGAAGACCATGCGCCAACGGCCATCCGCGTCGTGACGCCAGATAGAACTGCGGAGTGATTTGACGGGTTGGGCGTTGGGAACGATACGCTCGGAGCGGTAGGTGGCGAGCACCAGGCAGGGACCCAGCGGCTCGATCTCGAAATCGGTGAGTGCGCGCGAGGTGCCGTCAGCCGGCTCGGAGAGCAGGGCGGCGATGACGTCTTCGAAGGTAAAGAGGCGGCCCGAACTGCCGATTTCGCGGAAGTTGGGCGAGAGCAACGTTTCCAAAGAGGCGCGGGAGTTGCGGACCGACTGGTCGAACAGCCTTTCTTCCAGGCACCTGAGGTGCGGGCGAAGGTCGTCTGTGCCGTCAATCATCAACTCACCCTTTCAAAATATCCAATCCAGCAGCCGTCGTGGTGATGGCGACCTCGGTGATGTCGTATTTTGCAACGCCGTGGATCGTGAAGGGGTCGGCGGCGACGTAGGCTTCGATTTCGGCGCGTTCGCCGACTGCGAAAACCACGCCGCCGGTGCGCGGGACCTTGCGGCCGGAGGCAAGGAACCAGCCCCTGGCATAGCCTTCGCTCACCCAGGCCATATGCGGCTCCATATGCTTGTCGGCTTCTTCGTTCGGCTTCACATAGGTCAGGGCGAGGATGAACATCGCGGTGTTACCTTTCAGGGCGTTTCGTTCCGATACATCTGAGTATTCAATTGTCCCCGAACCATCCATCTTCTTTTTAGGTTTCCGCTCCAAAGTGCGAATCGTCGTTATTCAGCACGCCCGGAACAATCGGATGACCCAGATATCGGAGCGGCTTGCGGAGTTGCAGGAGGATAGTGCCGTCCTGATCGCGCTTTACGATCAGGACGACCGGCTGCGTTATGCAAACGCGGCTTTCCGCTCCACCTTCGCGCTAGAGCCAGACGAGTGCCCTTTTTGGGCAGAGCTTATGCGCCGCAATACCAAGGCGGGAAGAGGCACGATCATTCGTGCAGCCGACTTCGAGACCTGGCTTGTCTCTGCGCAGTCGCGCCGCGGCAAGCTGCCGTTTCGCGCGTTCGAGACCGACGTGACAGAAGGGCGCTGGCTGTGGATGACGGAGACCGTCCAGCGCGACGGATGGATGTTGTGCATCGCCAGCAACATCACGCATCTGAAGGCGAGCGAACGCGACGTCAGGCAGGATCGCGATTTGGCGGTGCGGGCCTCGCAGACAGACGAGCTGACCAGCATTTCCAACCGCCGCTTCATGATGGCGGCGCTGGAGAGCATGGTCCAACGCCCAGCATCGGTGGCTGCATCCGCAGGCTGCATCTGCATTATCGACCTGGATTTCTTCAAGCGCATAAACGACCTTTACGGCCACCAGGTCGGCGACGATGTGCTCGTCGATTTCGCGCGCCGGGTGCATCCGCTCGTCCGTCGCCGAGACAGCTTCGGCCGCATCGGAGGCGAGGAGTTCATGCTGATCCTGCCGGATACGACGCTGTCGCAGGGCGAGCTGATCATTGACCGCATCTTGACGACTGTGCGGGATGCGCGGCCGATCCGTACGGCGCCCGCTTTCTCCTACACCTGCTCTGCCGGCCTTGCCGAACCGCATGCAGGCGAGACGGTGCGCGAACTTTACGCACGGGCCGACGAAGCGCTCTATCATGCCAAGCAGAGCGGTCGCGATCGATTGCGGATCGTCGCCTAGAGGGCAAGGGTGGCGGCGATCAAACCCCGCAGGGAGTTGCCGACGTACAGTCTGCCGGCCCTCAGCTCTTCCAACGAGATGCGGCCGACGCGGGCCCTGCGCTGGCAAATGAGTTCGGTGCGCAGCACGCCTGCAAGCAAGCCGCAGGAAATCGGGGGCGTACGGAGGATGCCCGATCCGTCATCCAGGAAGACCGAGGTAATCGTCCCCTCGCAAACCTCGCCTCGCTCGTTGAGCATGACGACTTCGTCTGCATCCGAAGAAGCGTATTCGGCTCGGGCATTGTCGTAGACGGCCCGCTTGGTCGTCTTCATCCGCAAGAGCTTGTCGTTCGAATCAAGGCGGGTTTTTGCGATGCGCACCGTCCAGGGCGTATCGGCTGGAAGTGGTGCGAAGGGCACGGTGGTGACCTCCATCTGTCCCTGTCGATCCAGCGTCAGGCGGACGCGCAACCCCTGGGAAGCGCCGGTGACAGCTTCGTTGAGTTTCGCGGCCGCCGCTGCCGGCTCGGGAAAGCCGACCCGGCGGGCAGAGCGGGAGAGCCGAGCGAGATGGAGGCGCCAGCGGATGAAGCCGGCGTCCGGCTCGAAGCGCAGCGTTTCGATCAGCGAAAAGTCAGTCACCTCGCGATCCCCTGATCGCCCGCGATCCCCTGATCGCCGATGGCGAAGCGCGCCTTCAGCAGGCACTCTTCGTATTCGGCTTCGGCGGTGGAATCGAAGACGATGCCGCCGCCGACGTTGAAGATCGCCTTGCCGCCCTCGAAAAGGCTGAGAGTGCGGATGGCGACGGAAAAGCGCATGGCGCCATCGGGCGAGATCATACCGATCGCCCCGCAATAGGCATCGCGCGGCGTGTCCTCCAATTCGTGCAGGATCTGCATCGCGCTGATCTTCGGCGCGCCGGTCACCGAACCGCAGGGGAAGAGGGCAGCGAAGATATCGCAAAGCGAGAGATCGGGGAGAAGCCTTGCCCGGACGTGGCTCACCATCTGGTGGACGGTCGGATAAGTCTCGATGTCGAAGAGTTTCGGCACGTCGAGGGTGCCGACCCTGGTGATGCGGGAGATGTCGTTGCGCAGCAGATCGACGATCATGCGGTTTTCGGCCTGCGTCTTGATGTCGTGGCGCATGGCCTCGATGATCCCGGCATCTTCGGCAGCGCTGGCGCCGCGCTTGGCGGTGCCCTTCATCGGATGCGTCTCGATCCAGCCGGTACTGTCGGTGCGGAAGAAGAGCTCGGGTGAGCGGGAGAGGATCACAGGCCCGCCGAGATTGACGAGGGTGCCGTATTTTACCGGCTGACGCTCGATCAGCGACCAGAAGGCGGCGCGGGGATCGCCGCTCCATCGGGCAGTGACGGGCATGGTGAGATTGGCCTGGTAGCAATTGCCCTGTCTAAGGTGCCAGTGCAGGCGGTCGAAGCGCTCTTCATATGTCGGGAAATCCCATGCGGCCTTGGGGGCGGTCAGGAATTCCTCGTTTTCGAGACGCTGCGCCGGTTGGGCAAGCGGATGGCCGTCGGCTTCAGGCGCGTCGAAGACACCGAAGCAGAGGAGCGGGGTCTGCCTGTTTTCCACTGCGAAGGCGGAGAGCTTTTCCTCGAAGAGATACCCGGCCTCATAGGCCATGTAGCCTGCCAGCCATTTGCCCGCAGCCCTGGCTTGCTCCATTCTTGCGAGCGCTGAGAAGAATTCGGCATGCGTCCTCGCGATGATGATCTCGGCCGGTTTGGCGAAGAGCATCACTTGCCCGGAGGTGTCGTCCCGGAAGAGGGCGTAGGGCTGTCTGTCGGTCATGTCGACGCTCGCGCCCCATGCGGCGAGGTTCGCGGTGCGCCACTTCTTTCCTGCGGGGAGAAGAGGCCCTTAGGGCAGATGAGGGGGCGGAGCGGAGCGACGAGCAGCCGCTTGTTCAGCCGAGAGGATGTGCAGTGCGGCCCCGTCATCCGCCCTGGAATCCAGCCACGCCGCATCTGCGCCGTAAATGACGCCATTCGTCGCAAAGTGTTTCCTGCGCCCAAGGACTTGGGCGCACTGGATTCCTGCGACAAGCACAGGCATGAGGGGGAAGGGGGTGCCTTCATTGTTCCTCTTGAACGTTACGCTACGGCGCACGCCGAGCGCTACAGAACTGCTTTCGGCCGGCGTGCCGGCACCTTCTCCCTGGTGGGGAGACGGCACCGGTTGCGCCGCCTTCTCCCTCTTTGGAGAAACCGTTGCTGCCGCCTCAGCCCTTATCTAGCGCTTCCAGCTCGTCGATCAGCCCCTCGATCATCGACAATCCCTGGCTCCAGAACGACGGATCGGTCGCGTCGAGGCCGAAGGGCTTCAGGAGTTCGGCGTGGTGCTTGGTGCCGCCGGCCTTCAGGAGCTCGAAGTACTTGTCCTGGAAGCCCTTGTCAGCTTTCTGGTAGACCGCATAGAGCGAGTTCACCAGGCAGTCGCCGAAGGCATAGGCGTAGACGTAGAAGGGCGAATGGATGAAGTGGGGGATATAGGCCCAGTAGGTCTCGTAGCCCTCGGAAATCCTGATCGCCGGTCCGAGGCTTTCCGACTGAACCGAGAGCCAGAGGTCGCCGATGTCGTCCGAAGTCAGTTCGCCGGCCTTGCGAGCGGTGTGGATCTTGCGCTCGAATTCATAGAAGGCGATCTGGCGCACGACCGTGTTGATCATGTCCTCGACCTTTTGCGCCAGCATCGCCTTGCGCTCGCGCTTGTCCTTGGTCTTGTCGAGCAGCGCCCGGAAGGTCAGCATCTCGCCGAAGACGGACGCGGTTTCGGCAAGCGTCAGCGGCGTCTGGCACATCAGCGCGCCCTGCGCGCCGGCCAGAACCTGATGGACGCCGTGGCCGAGTTCATGCGCAAGCGTCATCACGTCGCGCGGCTTGCCGAGGTAGTTGACGAGCACATAGGGGTGGGCCGAGGGCACCGTCGGGTGGGCGAAGGCGCCCGGGGCCTTGCCGGGGCGCACCGGCGCGTCGATCCACTGTTCGTCGAAGAAGCGCTTGGCGATCGCGGCCATCTCAGGGGCAAAGTTGCCGTAGGCGGATAGCACGGTGTCCCTGGCTTCATCCCAGGAAATAACTGCGCTCGATGTCTCCGGCAGCGGCGCGTTGCGGTCCCAGAACTCCATCTGCTCCATGCCGAGCCACTTGGCCTTCATCTTGTAATAGCGGTGCGAGAGGCGCGGATAAGCCTGCTTGACGGCGGCGGCCAGAGCATCGACGACGTCTCGTTCGACGCGGTTTGCCAGATGCCGTGAGTCGGCGATGTCCTCGAAGCCGCGCCAGCGGTCGGCGATGTCCTTGTCCTTGGCGAGCGTGTTGGTGATGAGGGTAAAGGTGCGCAGGTTCGTCCTGAAGGTCGCGGCAAGCGCCATGGCCGCCTTCCGGCGTACTTCGGGGTCCTTGTCCTGCAACATGTTGAGCGTCACTTCGAGCGACAGCTTCTCGCCGTCGACATCGAACCGCAGCTCTGCCATGGTTTCGTCGAACAGGCGGTTGAAGGCGGCAGCCGACGTCATCGACTTTTCAAGGAAGAGCTGCTCCAGCCTGTCGTCGAGCTGGTAGGGCTTGTCCTGGCGCAGGTCGACCAGCCAGGGGCGATAATGCCCGGCATCGGGATCGCTTGCCATGCACGCGTCGATGACCGCATCGTCGATGCGGTTGAGTTCGAGGGCGAAGAACAGGAGGTGGCCGGAGAAATCGGTGATCTTCGCCTGCACGTCGCCGTAGAGTTTGCCGTTCACCGGGTTGCTGGTATCGGAAAAGTAGGTAAGGCCGGCAAACGAGCCGAGGCGTCCGATGATGTCGTCGAGCGCTTCATATTCCTTGAGCGCCTGGCCGATGCCCTCTGTGCCCGTCCTGGTCGCGGCCTCGGCAAGCTTGCCCTTCCATTTCTCTTCGAAGGCAACCGCAAGTCTGCCGGCCTTGTCCATGTCGGCGACGAAGGCGGTCGATGTGGCGGATGGGTAAAGGTCGTGCAATTTCCAGGTCGGCAGATCGCCCAGCGCGGTATCTGTCGCGGAGGCGGATGAGCTGGCCGAGAAATTAAGATCGGCGCCGGCGAGCGTGTTTTTCATGAGCGGGGTTCCTCTTCCTCTTTTGCGACAGGCTTGACTGTCTATGCGCCTAAAGGCCCGGCATCAAGGGGCTTTAGGCGGCCGGGAAGCTCCGTTTCGAGGCGAATTGGGCTCCATCACAAACGTTAAAATGCGATTATTTCTCAAAACTGGATGTTCAAGCCTTTCTGCGAGAGTGCCTGCAGGTTTCGCATGAAGTGAGGCGGCAATGACCGGTTACAATGAGCTCAAGGGTGCAGCGCAGATACTCGTCGTCGAGGACGATCCAGTACAGCGCCGACTGCTAAAGAACGCGATCGAGCGTCATGGGCACGTCGTCCATCAGGCGGAGAATGGACGCATCGGTCTGGAGATGGTGAAGAGGGCCAGCGGCCTCTACAACGTCATCGTGCTCGACCTGATGATGCCCGAAATGACCGGCCTCGAATTTCTCGAAGCGGTGCATGAATTCGGCACACAAATCCCGGTCATCGTCCAGACCGGGCAGGGCGGGATCGAGACGGTGGTCCAGGCGATGCGCGCCGGTGCCTTCGATTTCGTCGTCAAGCCGGTATCTCCGGAACGCATTGCCAATTCGATATCGAACGCCTTGAAGCTCGACCAGCGCGAAATCAAGGCGCGCACCGGTCGTCGGTCCCGTTCCGGGGCAGTCGGTTTCGACGATATCGTCTCGGCCAGTCCCGCAATGCTACGCGTTATCGATCTTGCCCAGCGCGGGGCACAGTCCAACATCCCGGTGGTGCTGGAAGGCGAATCCGGCGTCGGAAAGGAACTCGTGGCGCGGGCCATCCAGTCCGGCAGCGACCGCTCCGGCAAGCCGTTCGTCACGGTCAATTGCGGCGCCATTCCGCACAATCTCGTCGAGAGCATTCTCTTCGGACATGAGAAGGGCGCCTTCACCGGCGCCACGGAGCGCCACGTCGGCAAGTTCATGGAGGCCGACGGCGGGACCATCTTCCTCGACGAGATCGGCGACCTTCCGCTCGATGTCCAGGTCAAGCTTCTTCGCGCCGTGCAGCAGGGCGAGATCGAGACAGTCGGCGCGCGCACCGCGCACAAGGTCAATGTCCGCCTGATCTCGGCGACCAACAAGGATCTGATCGAAGAGGTCAAGAACGGCCACTTCCGCGAAGACCTGTACTACCGCTTGAACGTGTTCCCGATCACCATCCCGGCGCTGCGCAAGCGCAAGGAGGATATCCCTCATCTGGTGCGTGTTTTCACGGAGCGGTTCTCGACCGAGCAGAAGAACGGTCATCGCATGACGGTCAGTTCCGGCGCGCTGGCGCTGCTCACCGCCTATGACTGGCCAGGCAACATCCGCCAACTCGAGAACGCCATCTTCCGCGCCGTGGTTCTCGCCGACGGACCGGAGCTGACCGAGGCAGATTTCCCGCAGATCGCGGCGCAGTTGCCCGAATACGATGTCGTCGATCATCTCGCGCTGGTCGCCGACAACAGCAGCAGTGCGCGTCTCGGCGAACTTGTGGAGGTGGAATATTCCGCCGCGCATTCGGCCGGCGATCCAGCCTTGTCGCGAATCACCGAGGCGTCTGACAACGCAATTGCCAGCACGAACCCCGCTGGCGAGGTGCGCAAGCTTGCCGATGTCGAAGAGGAATTGATAAGATTCGCCCTTAAATTCTATAGGGGCCAGATGAGTCAAGTGGCCCGAAAACTGGGCATCGGACGATCCACACTCTATAGAAAACTCAAGGATTACGGCATCGATCCCGACAATCCCCAGAAGGATGCGGCCTAACCTGCTACATTAACAATCCGGCAATCATCTTTTGTTACCAATCATAAACCACTTGTTAGTGGCCTGTTCACTATGTAAAGAAAAGGTTGATCACGTGTGGCATTTTTGCCATCGTGTGACCGCATTTCACAGTCAAGGGTCGGGTAGAGGACCATCGGCTGTCTGACGGGGATTGAGTTTGCCGGATCTGAATTGGAACACGAAGCCTTCGCGCCCGACATGGCGCAAGAGGTGCGCAGACCTTTGCGGAAAGGTGGTTAGGACGGCTATGGCCGCCCTTGTCGCAGTCGCTGTTTCGTCGCCTGTGGTGGTGAGCACCCCTTCCCAGGCGGCCGGCGAAACGCGTAGTCTCAAGCTCTATTTCATCCACACCGGCGAGAAGGCCGTCATCACCTACAAGCGCAATGGCCGGTTCGACCCTAAGGGTCTTGAGCAGCTGAACCGCTTCCTTCGCGACTGGCGCAAGAACCAGCCGACAAGGATGGACCCGCGCCTTTTCGACCTCATCTGGGAAGTTTACCGCCAGAGCGGGTCGCGGGACTATATCAACGTCGTTTGCGGCTTCCGCTCGCCGGGCACCAACGCCATGCTGAAGGGTCGTTCGCGCAATTCCGGCGTTGCCGAGAAGAGCCAGCACATGCTTGGCAAGGCAATGGATTTCTTCATTCCTGACGTCAAACTGGCCACTTTGCGCGGGATCGRCATGAAAATGCAGGTCGGCGGTGTTGGATTCTATCCGAAATCGGGTTCGCCCTTCGTGCACATGGATGTCGGCGGCGTACGTGCCTGGCCACGCATGAGCCGTGATGAACTCGTGAGACTGTTCCCGAATGGCAACACGATGCACATCCCTGCGGATGGCCGTCCGCTGCCTGGATATGAGCAGGCCGTTGCCGACTACAAGCGCCGTGTCAGCTCGAACCAGGTGGAGATGGCAAGCTCGGGCGCCTATTCCGGTTCGTCTTCGGACGAGCCACGGAAACACAAGACGCTGTTTGCCGTGCTCTTCGGCGGCGGCGCCGACGAGGCGGAAGATAATTCCGACGATGATAGCGGTGCAGCAGCGGTGGCTGTCGCCAAGGCGACACCGCCCAAGGCGGCCGATATGCCGAACGCCGCCGATCCCGACCAGCAGGCTCCCGCCCAGCCGACCGAGGTCGCAAGCGTCCATGCGCCGATTCCGCAGGTGCGGCCGGCGTTCGCCAATCAACCAGGCGGCAGCGAAGTGGCTAGCGCCCTCGTCGCCCCGCAATCCGGAAATGCAGCGCAACAGGCCCTTTCTGCCGTGACCGATCAGGGTCCGCAGCAGTTTGCCGATCTCAGCGCCTATAGCGTACCGGTTCCTTCGCTGCTCGGACCGCGCCGCTCTGCGGGTGACGCGGAAGTCGCCTCGGCCGATCCGACTGCGATGACGGGGAATCTCGCAGGCGTTCCGACGCCGGCTGAACGCCCGGCGCTTGCCGAGAAGCTTCTCGCTACGGCGAATGCCGACGCGGAAGCGGACGACGACATGGCAGACCAGGAGGATACGCTTTCTCCGGCTGTTGCCGACGCCCTCAACCAGCAGGATACGGCTGGCGACCGTCAGGTCGCATCTAGCCAGCCGCCGGTTTCGAGCGTCGAACAGGCTATTAACGCGGCAATGCCCCAAAAGGTTCCGGCCCAGACGGCGCCGGTGCAAATGGCTGCGCTGGCTCCGGCGACGAGATCGACAGGCTTCGGGGATGGTTTCGACGCGCCCAGGGCATCCGGCGACGCCGGCGTTGCACAGGGCCTGCCCGCCAAGGGTGGCCGCCCGACCAAGCATGAGGCGGCAGAAGCCGATGCCAGCCGGGCAACGGTCAGAACCGAGCCGAAGCTGACAGAGAAGATCATTTCGAAGTGGGCTCTCACCAATTCGCGCATGGAGATGGTAACCAAGCCGGTCAAGGCGCCGCGCTTCGTCAGCCAGACCCTTCGTGCCCAGCCGACCTCGGTCTACGCGGAGGGCTTCACCAAGACGGCCTCCATCGATCCGGGCCGGTTCAGCGGTACCGCCGTAAACTTCATGGAAGTTCGCAAGTTCGAATCGAACTGAGCCACCCGTTGTTGGAACAAAAAAGAACCGCCGGATCGTTCCGGCGGTTTTTTCGTTTGTCCGAGGATGTATGCCTGTTGCGACGTTGCGCTAGAGAGCACCCGCCGGTACGAACTGCAGATAGGCTGCCAGGCTGGCCACTGAAAGGCAGAGGTCCGCGTCATGCGAGGTCGTCCACCTCGCTGCCGCGGCAAGCCCCCCGACCAGGACGATCAGCAGGCCGAGCCAAAGGCCGTTGCCGGCGAAGGCCAATCCCAGCGAGCCGAGACTGATCGCGCTGGCGATCATCGTCTGAGGCGAGGCTGCAACCGATGAATCCGGCTGGACACGAAATATGTTCGCGAACCGGCATGCGCTGAACGCGATCGACAGGACGAGGAGAGCCGGGGCCATCAACTGAAACTGCATCATCCTGCCCTTTCGAATGCCATCGCGGGCTGCGCGAGGTGACTGCCGTCCTGTTCGCTTTGGCGCGCGGCGAGCGCGCTTCCCACGGCGATCAGGACGGGATTGTCGTAGCCGATCTGGCCGATACCGTTAGAGAGAGCAGCAAGGCTGCCGCGCCATACGCGCTCTGCGGTGCGGCTCGCGTCGCTCATGATCACGGCGGGCGTGGCGGGCGAGAGCCCTTCGGCGATCAGTTTTTCTGCGATTGCAGGGGCCGTCCGGCCGCCCATGTAGAAGACCGTCGTCGTCTGCGGATCGGCGACGGTTGCCCAGTTCACATCCACCGGCAGCCCGCCATGACGGGAATGGCCGGTGATGAAGCGGACGGACTGGGCATGATCGCGGTGGGTCAGCGAGATACCCAAACGGGAGGCCATTGCGCTCGCAGCCGTTATGCCGGGGATCACGTCGACCGGAATGTTCTCGCGATCCAGGTGGGCGATCTCTTCGCCGGCGCGGCCGAAGATCATCGGGTCGCCGGATTTCAGGCGGACGACCCGTTTGCCTGCCTTGGCGAGCTTCACCATCATCTCGTTGATGTCTTCCTGGCGGCAGCTGGTGCGGCCGCCGCGTTTGCCCACCAGCAGGCGCTTTGCCTCGCGGCGGGCGAGTTCCAGAACCTCTGGTGAGACGAGATCGTCAAAGAGGATCACATCGGCGGCCTGCAGGGCGCGGACGGCCTTCAGCGTCATCAGTTCCGCATCGCCGGGGCCGGCGCCGACCAGCGTGACGCGGCCACCTGCCAAAGAGTGGGCGGGCGCTTCTCGAAGCCGTTCGGCCTCCTTGAGAAGCAGCCCGCCGACGCCCTCCTGCGGCGTATCGGAACTTGAAAAGGCGCGATCGACGAAACCCTCCCAGAAGGCGCGGCGCATCGGTCCGGACACGAGGCGCTCATTGACAGCCCCCCGCAACGACCGGGCAAGTTCTGCCCAGCCCTTCAGCGCCCGCGGCAACAATGTCTCGATCCTCCGGCGGATCGCCTGTGCCAGGATGGGCGCTGCACCATCGGTCGAGATCGCCACCACGACGGGCGAGCGGTTGACGATCGATCCGAACTGGAACTGGCAGCAATCGGGCTTGTCGATGACGTTGACCGGCACGCCTGCCATGCTGGCGGCGTCGAAAAAGGCCTGCGCTTCGTCGTCCTCGCCACAGTCGGCGATGGCGATTGCCGCGCCGGCGATGATCGACCCGTCCCAGGCCTGCGGATGGTGAATGAATGAGCCTTGTGGATGTTCTGCGCCGCGCAGGATCAGCTTTTCGAACGTGTCGGTCAGTCTCTCTGCATAGACGTGGACGTCCGCGCCGCAGGCCGCGAGAAGCTCGGCCTTCCAGGCCGCCGCATCGGAGCCACCGGCGACGACGACGCGCTTTCCCTCGAGCGCCCAGAAGACCGGGAGCTTGGCGAGCGGCTCCATGCGGGCCGGATTGTCATTCCGCGGCTGCTGCAAGACATCCATCTATGATCCCCCTGATCTCGGCGCGGCAGGAGCCGCAGTTGGTTCCGGCATTGGTTTGCTTGCCGACGGCCTCGACGCTGTGACAGCCGCTGCGCACTGCCGCGACGATCTGGTTGACGCCGACGCTGAGGCAGGAGCAGACGGTTGCGCCTGGATCCGGCTTGTCGGCGCCGGGGCGGCCGGCGACGAGCGCGAAGCGCTTGCGCAGGTCGTCATGACAGGCGGCAAGCTGCGAGATCGCCCAGTTGCGGGCGACCGCGACCGGCTGGCGCGCTAGGAACAGCGCCGCGATCAGGCGCGTGCCATCGAAGAAGGCCAGCCTGAGATCGCCGGATTGCTGGTCGGCGTAACCGAGCGGTTCGATGTTGGCGGGGATTGCGAACGTGTCGCGGCACCAGTTGCACCAGTCTTCGACCGCATGATCGAAGCCAAGCTCCAGCCGCCAGCCGCCCTCTGCCTTTGCCAGTGCCCAATAGGCAGCATCGAGGCGTTGCGGCTTGGCGGCCGAGACGGCAAATCCATAGCGCGCCGGCTTGAAGGGCCGTGCAGCGACGGCAACGTTCTTGGAGGCTGGCTGACCGGAGAACGGATCCGTGACCGGAGCAACGACCGCGTCGATGCGGGCCCGGGCTGCGAACTGATCGTTCCAGTGCATCGGCACGAAGATGCTGCCACGCGCCTGCCGCTCGGTGATGAGCGCGCGCACGATCGATTTCCCGTGCGGGCTTTCGATCTCGACGAGACCGGCATTGCCGACGCCGATCTCGATCGCATCACGGGGATGCAGTTCGCCAAAGGGCTCGGCGATATGGGAGGACAGTCGGGCGCTTTTACCGGTCCGTGTCATCGTGTGCCACTGGTCGCGGATGCGGCCGGTGTTGAGCGTGAAGGGATAGTCGGCATTGGTTCGGTCCGAAGCGGCGGGCTCGACCGCGATGAAGCGTGCCTTGCGATCTGCATGGAAGAAGCCGCCCTTGGCGAAAAAGCGGGTATCGGCCTTCGCGGCGTCTACAGACTGCGGCCACTGGAACGAGGACATCGCATCATAGTTCGCCTCGTCGATGCCGGAATAGGCGCCGATGTCGAAATCGCGGCTGCCGTCGTTTTCGAAGGCGGAGAGCGCCGCGTGCTCTTCGAAGACGGCTGCCGGCGAGGCGAAGGAGAAGGGGCTTGCAAAGCCCATGCGGCGCGCGACTTCGGCAAGTTGCCACCAGTCCGCGCGCGCCTCGCCGGGTGCATCGAGGAAGGGGCGCTGGCGCGAGATGCGGCGTTCGGAGTTGGTGACCGTGCCACTCTTTTCGCCCCAGCCGAGGGAGGGCAGCAGCACGTGGGCGTGGCGTGCGGTGTCTGTTTCCCCGAGGACGTCGGAAACGACGACGAAGGGGCACGCCTTGATGGCAGCCTCGACCGCATCGGCATCGGGCATCGAGACGACGGGGTTGGTCGCCATGATCCACAGCGCCTTGATGCGCCCGTCGGCGACGGCCTTGAACATGTCGACGGCTTTCAGCCCAGGCTTCTGGGCAATGACTGGAGATTGCCAGAAGCGTTGGACGCGGTCGCGGTCATCGGCGCTCTCGATCGCCATGTGGGCGGCGAGCATGTTCGCCAGCCCACCGACCTCGCGGCCGCCCATGGCATTCGGCTGGCCGGTGAGCGAGAAGGGGCCCATGCCGGGCCGGCCGATGCGGCCGGTTGCGAGATGGCAGTTGATGATGGCGTTGACCTTATCCGTGCCCGAGGAGGACTGGTTGACGCCCTGGCTGTAGCAGGTGACGACCTTCTCCGTCGTCGCGAACAGGCGGTAGAATTCGCGGAGCTGCATGGCCGGCAGGCCGGTGCGCTCGAGGATCTCGCTGAAGGAAACCGCCGAGGCCGATGCGAAGGCTTCGGCAAAACCGTTGGTGTATTCGGCCACATAGTTCTGGTCGATGGCATTGTTCGAGATCAGATGCGAGAAGAGCCCGACGAACAGGGCGACATCGCTGTCGGGCCGGATCGCCAGATGCAGGTCGGCGATATCGGCCGTCATCGTGCGGCGCGGATCGATGACGACGACCTTCATGCCGGGGCGGGCAGCCTTTGCCGCCGCCAGCCTTTGATAGATGACAGGGTGACACCAGGCGAGGTTGGAGCCCGTGAGGATCACCAGGTCGGCAAGCTCGATGTCCTCGTAGGTGCCGGGCACGGTGTCGGCTCCGAAGGCGCGGCGGTGGCCGGCGACGGAGGACGACATGCAGAGGCGGGAATTGGTGTCGATGTTGGCCGAACCGATGAAGCCCTTCATCAGCTTGTTGGCGACATAGTAGTCTTCGGTGAGCAACTGGCCGGAGACATAGAAGGCGACTGCATCGGGCCCGTGTTCGGCGATGGCTTGCGAGAAGCTGTTGGCAACGAGATCAAGAGCGTCGTCCCAGCCGGCCCGCCGTCCGGCGATCTCGGGGTGCAGGACGCGTCCGTCGAGGTCGATGGTTTCGGCGAGCGCCGAGCCCTTCGAGCACAAGCGCCCGAAGTTGGCGGGGTGCTCGGGGTCACCTTTGACGGACACCATGCCGTCATCGGTGACCTTGGCGATCACACCGCAGCCGACGCCGCAGTAGGGACAGGTTGTCTTGACCTCTTGCGCCATCTATTCCGCCGCCATCATCAGGCTTTCAAGAGCGATCGAGAGGGCGCCGTCCTCATTGCGCACGGCAATGGTGCGGACTTCGCCCTCGTCGGCGCCGAGTGCCTTGCCGGTTTCCAGCGAGATCACCCAGTTGTGCAGCGGGCAGGTGACCGCCCTGGCGTGGACGATGCCCTGGCTGAGCGGGCCGCCCTTGTGCGGGCAATGGTCCTCGATGGCGAAGACTTCGTTTTCAGCCGTGCGGAAGACGGCGATCTTGCCCTGCGGCGTCTTCACACAGCGTGCGCCGCGCAGCGGAATGTCCGAGATGTTGCCGATTGGATGCCAGTTCATCAAATGTGCTCCTGTTCGTGGCTGAGACCCCTCCCCAACCCCTCCCCACAAGGGGAGGGACTTCCTGCGCCGCACCTTCATCGCTGGATGCGAGACTGTGCCTCCGGTTTTCTCCTCCCTCCTGGAGGAGATGGCCGCCGGCAGGCCAGAGGGTATGAAAACTCACTCCGCAGCCTCGGAATATCCGACTGTCGCCATCGGCTTGAACTCGTGCTTGTCCTTGCCGGAGACGCGTTCCGACCAGGGGTCGACCTGCGCGAAGGTCTGGCTGAAGACGAAACGGTCGTAGTAGCCTTGGCGCTTCTCGGCATCGCCGATGATCTGGCGGCGGATTTCCTCCAGGCCGACGCGCTTGGCCCATTTGTAGATGCGCTCGAGGTAGCGGGCCTGCTCGCGGTACATCTGCGTCAGCGCCACGATATGCTCCAGCGCCTCGTCTTCGGTCCTGACGAGCCCGAGGATCTCGGTGCCCTTGATGTCGAGGCCGGCAGCGCYGGCGAAATGGATCTCGAAGCCGGAGTCCACGCAGATGACGCCGATGTCCTTGCAGGTGGCTTCCGCGCAGTTTCGCGGACATCCCGAGACCGCGAGCTTCAGTTTTGCCGGCGTCCAGGAGCCCCACATGAACTTCTCGATGCGGATGCCGAGGCCGGTCGAATCCTGCGTGCCGAAGCGGCACCAGTCGGAGCCGACGCAGGTTTTCACGGTGCGCAGGCCCTTTGCGTAGGCCTGGCCGGAGACGAAGCCGGCCTTGCCGAGATCGGCCCAGACGGCCGGCAGATCCTCCTTCTCGATGCCGAGCAGGTCGATGCGCTGGCCGCCGGTGACCTTCACCATCGGGATTTCAAACTTGTCGACGACATCGGCGATGGCGCGCAATTCGTTCGAATTGGTGACGCCGCCCCACATGCGCGGCACAACCGAGTAGGTGCCGTCCTTCTGGATGTTGGCGTGGACGCGCTCGTTGATGAAGCGCGACTGGTAATCGTCGGCGTATTCGTCCGGCCAGTCGCTGACGAGGTAGTAGTTCAGTGCCGGCCGACATTTGGCGCAGCCGCAGGAGGTTTTCCATTCGAGCTCCTGCATGACGGCAGGAATGCTCTTCAGGCCCTTGGCCTTGATCAGCCGGCGGACGTCGTCATGGCCGAGCTCGGTGCAGGTGCACATCGGCTGGACGGCGGCCGGGTTGTAGGTGTCGCCCAGCGTCAGCGCCATCAGCTGCTCGACCAGGCCAGTGCACGAGCCGCAGGAGGCGGAGGCCTTGGTGTGGGCGCGGACATCGTCGAGCGACGTCAGGCCCTTGCCCGAGATCGTCGAGGTGATCTTGCCCTTGCATACGCCGTTGCAGCCGCAGATTTCCGCATCATCCGGCAAGGCTGCAACGGCCGCCATAGGGTCCAGCGGCGACCCTCCCTGGTAGGCCTGTCCGAAGATCAGCGTCTCGCGCATCTGCGAGATATCGGTCGCCTTCTTCTTGAGATCGTTGAACCAGGCACCGTCGGCGGTCTCGCCGTAGAGGACGGTGCCGATGATCCTGTTGTCCTTCAGCACGAGGCGCTTGTAGACGCCGGCTGAGGCGTCGCGCAGCACGATCTCCTCGCGGTCGTCGCCGTCGGCGAAATCGCCGAGCGAGTAGAGCTCGATGCCTGTCACCTTGAGCTTCGTCGGCGTATCGGAGTGGACGAAGGCCGCCGAGGTGTCGCCGGAAAGATGCGAGGCGGCGACGCGGGCCATTTCATAGAGCGGCGCGACGAGGCCGTAGACCATGCCGCCGACTTCGGCGCATTCGCCGAGCGACAGAATGCTGCCGTCGGAGGTCCGCATGCCGTCGTCGACGACGATGCCGCGGTTGACCGCAAGGCCGGCGTCCTTTGCGAGGCCGACATTCGGGCGGATGCCGACGGCCATGACGACAAGGCTTGCGGGAATGACGCGGCCGTCATCGAGTTCGATGCCCTCGACCTTGCCATTGCCTATTATCGCCTTGGTGTTGGCCTTGGTGATGACCTTGATGCCGCGCTCCTCGACGGCCTTCTGCAGGAGATAGCCGGCAGCCGGGTCGAGCTGGCGCTCCATCAGCGTCGGCATGACGTGCAGCACGGTGACATCCATGCCGCGCTGGGCAAGGCCGGCCGCGGCTTCGAGGCCGAGCAGACCGCCGCCGATGACGATTGCCTTTTCGCGAGACTGGGCGGCAAGCAACATGGCCTGCACGTCATCGAGGTCGCGGTAGGTGATGACGCCGGGCAGGTCGTTGCCGGGGACTGGGATGATGAAGGGCACGGAGCCGGTGGCAATCACCAATCTGTCGTAGCTCTCGGTAACACCGTGGTCCGAGGTCACGGTCTTGGCGTGGCGGTCGATCGCAACGATCTTGTGGCCCTTGTAGAGTGTGATGCCGTGGTCGATGTACCAGCCATCGCCGTGGATCACGATCTGCTCGTAGGTCTTTTCGCCAGACAGGACCGGCGAGAGCATGATGCGATCGTAGTTGACGCGCGGCTCGGCGTTGAAAATGGTGACCTGGTACCGGCCGGGGGCCCTTTCGAAGAGGTGCTCGAGCATGCGCCCGGGCGCCATGCCGTTGCCGATGATAACGAGTTTCTCGGTCATGTCGGTTACTCCGCGGCTTCGACGAAGCGGTGGCGTTCGTAGAGGAACTTCAGCACGGCTTCGCGGCATTTGAGGTAGGTTCGGTCGGAGGCGAGCTCGATGCGGTTGCGTGGGCGGGCGATCGGGACGTCGAGGACCTCGCCGATCCTGGCGGCCGGGCCGTTGGTCATCATCACGATACGATCGGAGAGCAGAACCGCCTCGTCGACATCGTGGGTGATCATCACCATCGTGTTGCCAAGGCGGGCGTGGATCTCCATCACCGCGTCCTGCAGGTGGGCGCGGGTGAGCGCGTCGAGCGCGCCGAAGGGCTCGTCGAGGAGCAGGATCTTCGGCTCCATCGAGAGTGCGCGGGCGATGCCGACGCGCTGCTTCATGCCGCCGGAGATTTCAGACGGGCGCTTGTCCTTGGCGTGGGCCATCTGGACGAGGTCGAGATTGGCCATGACCCAGTCGTGGCGCTCGGCCCGGGTCTTCGAATTGCTGAAGACCTTGGAGACGGCGAGATTGACGTTCTCGTAGACCGTCAGCCAGGGGAGCAGGCTGTGGTTCTGGAAGACGACGGCCCGCTCGGGGCCGGGGGCGTTGACCTCGCGGTTTTCGAGAAGCACGGCGCCAGCCGAGACCGGCGTCAGTCCGGCGATGAGGTTCAGCAGCGTGGACTTGCCGCAGCCGGAGTGGCCGATGATCGAGACAAATTCACCCTTGGAGAACGTCAGGTTGATGCCCTTCAGCACCTCGGCGCGCGTTCCTGCCCGGTCGAAATACTTGTCGATGTGGTCGAGCTTGAGATAGGCGGTCATGATCGTTCCTCTCAATTGGCCGAAGCGCCGCGGGTGATCAGCTTGCCGACCGCTGCCACCAGCTTGTCGAGCGCGAAGCCGACGACACCGATGTAGGCGAGGGCGACGATGATGTCGGGCAGGCGCGACGAGTTCCACGCATCCCAGATGAAGAAGCCGATACCGACGCCGCCGGTGAGCATCTCGGCTGCGACGATCGCGAGCCAGGAGAGGCCGACGCCGATGCGAAGGCCGGTGAAGATGTAGGGGGCGGCAGAGGGCAGCATGATCTTGAAGAAGAATTCTATCTGGTTCAGGCGCAGCACCTTGGCGACGTTGCGGTAGTCCTGCGGAATGTTGCGCACACCGACGGCGGTGTTGATGATCACAGGCCAGATCGAGGTGATGAAGATCACGAAGATCGCCGAGGGGTTGGCGTTCTGGAACGCCGCCAGCGACAGCGGCAGCCAGGCGAGCGGCGGCACGGTGCGAAGCACCTGAAAGATCGGGTCTAGGCCGCGCATGGCCCAGATCGACTGGCCGATGACGGCGCCGATCACGACGCCCGCGATTGCCGCGAGGCCGAAGCCGTAGGCAACGCGCTGCAGCGAGATCAGCACGCGCCAGCCAAGGCCGATATCTTGCGAGCCGTAGTTGAAGAAGGGGTAGGCGATCAGGTCGTAGCTTTCCTGCCAGACCTGGTGCGGCGACGGCAGGGAAGCGGTGGGCGACGAACAGAGCACCTGCCAGACGACAAGCAGGATCATCAGCACGACGAACGGCGGGACGACGTTGCGGGCGATCGTTGCTGCGATCTTCTTCACGTCGAACCTGGCTGCGGGCCGCTTTGAAAGCGGTAGAATGGTTGCAGTTTTCGACGCAGCTGCGGCCGTCGCAGTCGTTTGTTTCTTGGCCAGGGCGGGCATTGAACGCTCCTCTTACGAATTCAAGACAGAACCGACGCGACCCTTGCGCGCCGGAGACGTGATCAGGACGCAGCCTTGATCGCCAGGCTATCGAGATAGGCGGACGGGTTTTCCGGGTCGAAGACCTTGCCGTCGAAGAAGGTTTCCTTGCCGCGTGAGGAGGATGCCGGGATGTCGGCTGCGGCGACGCCGAGATCCTTGGCGGCTTGACGCCAGATGTCCTCGCGGTTCACCTTGTCGACCAGCGCTTTGATATCGGTATCCGGCGTGAACTTGCCCCAGCGGATGTTTTCGGCGAGAAACCAGGTGTCGTGGCTCTTGAAGGGATAGGAGACGCCGCCGGCCCAGAATTTCATGTAGAGATCGGTGCCGTGGGCGACGCGGCCGTTGCCATAGTTGATGTCGCCCTTGAGGCGTCCGAGGACGTCCTTCGGCGGCACGTTGAACCACTGCCGCTTGCCGAGGATGGCCGACATTTCCTCCTTGTTGTCCATGCTGTCGCACCATTGCTGGGCTTCCATCACGGCCATCAGCAGGGCCTTGGCGGCGTTCGGGTTCTTCTCGACCCAATCGGTCCGCATGCCGAGCGCCTTTTCGGGGTGACCCTTCCAGAGTTCGCCGGTCGTTGCCGCCGTGAAGCCGATGCCCTGGTTGACGAGCTGCTCGTTCCAGGGTTCGCCGACACAGAAGACGTCCATGTTGCCGACCTTCATGTTCGCCACCATCTGCGGCGGCGGCACGACGATGGTGGAGATATCCTTGTCCGGGTCGATGCCGCCGGCGGCGAGCCAGTAGCGGACCCAGAGGTCGTGGGTGCCGCCCGGGAAGGTCATGGCGGCCTTGATTTCCTTGCCTTCGGCCTTCTTCTTCTCGAAGGCGGCCTTCAGCCTGGAGGAGTCGAGCTGTACGCCGGTATCGGCATATTCCTTGGCAACGGAGATGCCCTGGCTGTCGTAGTTCAGCCGAGCGAGGATCGACATCGGCACCGGCTGATTGTTCTGCGTCACCTTGCCTGTCTGCATGAGGTAGGGAAGCGGCGAGAGGATGTGGGCGCCATCGATGCCGTTGGCGGCGCCGCCGAGCACGAGGTTGTCACGCGTGGCGCCCCACGAAGCCTGCTTGGCGACGTCGACGTCAGGAAGGCCGTGCTTTTCGAAGAGGCCCTTTTCCTTGGCAACGATCAACGGCGCTGCGTCGGTCAGCGCGATGAAGCCGAGCTTGGCGCCGGTGACCTCGGGTCCCGCGGCGGCGGCGAAGGCGCCCGAGGGAAAGGCTGTGCGGACGGCGGTGATCAATGCCGCGGTCGCCGTCGTCTTCAAGATGCTGCGGCGAGTGATGCCGGTCGTGACTGTCTTGTTCATGCCGAGGTCCCCTGTGCTGGTGCTGGCCGGAATTTCGGGAATAAAAAAACGCCGCTCGGAGATTGCGTCTTCGGGAGGGAGGTCCCGGACAGCAAAAACCTTGCGACGTCGATGTCTTTTGTGAACGCCTATCGCGCGTTCATCTTGCTCCTGTCGCCGTTGACCGGTGCAATCTGATCCATGCAAGCAGCGTGCCAGTTTTGGCTGCGCTTCCTAAGGATATGACATTAAACAAAAAATTTAAGATTCAGCGCGACTGCCTATTTCTAGGGCGTGTTTCTTACGTGCTAATTCTTTGTGCGGTTGCCATTGTTGCGGCCTTCGCAGGTGCAATCAATTTGTGCATAGCAGCGAGCAGATCAGGCCTCGTCCGTGGCCGGGGCCGCCTGCCGGTTGCTCCGGACCGCAAAGCCGGAGACGTATTCGACGAAGTGCGAGGGGTCGAAGACATGGCCGTCCATGAAACGGTCGCCGTCCGCGTTGCCCTCGATACGGATGTCTGCATCGGGCGGGGTGTTGGCCTCTCCCAGGGCGGCGCGATAGAGATCGGGGCGATAGGCGGATGCGGCGGTCCTTGCGTTGTTGAGCGTCATCTCCGCCTGTCCCCACCGGACCATCTGGCTGTAGATCCACAAGGCGTGGCTTTTGCGCGGATAGTTGGCAAAGCGGCCATGAAACAGGAAATATTCGTCGATGACGCGCCGGTTGCCCCTGGCGTCGAGGTTGAATTCGCCGGCCAGGACATGGCGGATGATCTGCACGGGGGCGGCAATGTAGCGTGCGTCTGCCAATGCTTCGGCAAGCGCGTCGTGGTTCTCGACCCGGTCGCACCAGCGCGCCGCCGCATCGAGGGCGACGATCAGCCGCGCGACGGTTTCACGGTGGCTCTCGGCCCAGTCCGGGCGCATGCCGATCACCTTTTCCGGCGCGGAAGGCCAGATATCCTGCTTGGCGGCGACGATGCGCCCGACGCCGCGTTCGGAGGCGACCATGTTCCACGGCGCGCCGACGCAGAAACCGTCGATGGCGCCGGCAGCCAGCGCGTCCGACGTCAGCGGTGGCGGGACGACGACAAGCTTGACGTCATTGTCGGGATCGATGCCGCCGGCGGCCAGCCAGTACCGGAATTCGTAGTTGTGCGAGGAGAACGGGTAAGTCATTGCAAGCGTCGGCAGCGGCTCGCCGCGTGCCCTGATGTCGCGCAGGACCGTTGCCAGCGCGCGTGCGCTGTCGAGCGCGCCTGCGGACTCAGCAAGGCCGGCGTCTTCCCGCATCCTGTCAAAGAGCCGCGTCGACAAGGTAATGGCGTTGCCGCCGCGGCCGAGCGAGAAAGGGGTGATGGTCGGCGACGGGTTGGATCCGAGGCCGAGCATGGATGCAACGGGCATCGGCGAGAGCATATGGGCGATGTCGAACTGGCGAAAGGCGAGACGGTCGCGGACATTGGCCCAGGAGACGTCCTTGACGAGGTCGAGTGTCAGGCCCTCCTTTTTTGCAAAGCCGAATTCCGCGGCCGCGATCAGGACGGAGGCGTCGACGAGGGGGATGAAGCCCGCCCGCAATGTCTTGGAGCCCTCGGTCGAGGCGCGGGCAGGGCCGGCCAGGCCGGCGGAACGTTCGGTCATCGTCATATCCACTCCGGTTTCCTCCGGACATCGGGCCCAGCGCCCGCCATCACATCAGCAGTCCAGCGGCGGTCACCACGCTTTGGGCGATCTCGGCGATCTTCTTCTTCTCGTTCATCGCTGTCTGCCGCAGGAGCGCAAAGGCTTCCTCTTCCGACAGGCCTCGCATTTTCATCAGTATGCCCTTTGCCCGGTCGACGATCTTGCGTTCCTCGAGCGCCGATTTGGCGTCTGCAAGCTCGCGCTGCAGGCGGCTGAAGGCATTGAAGCGGCTGACGGCCATCTCGAGGATCGGCTTGACGCGCTCCTTCTTGAGGCCGTCGACGATGTAGGCGGACACGCCGGCCTCGACGGCCGCCACGATCGAGTCTTCGTCCGACTTGTCCACGAACATGGCGATCGGGCGTTTCACGGCGCGCGAAATCTGGAAGATGCTTTCCAGCATGTCGCGGTTCGGGTTCTCCAGATCGATGACGATGACATCGGGATTGATTTCCTCGATCCGCCGCGCCAGGCCGTTCATGTCGTCCACGACGGTCACGCGATCGTAGCCGGCTTCCCGGAGCCCTACCTCGATGATAGACGCCCGGATGCTGTTCTCATCGATGACCAGTACGTTCAGACTGGACTTCAAGGGTTGAGTGGCCACGGATCTACCGGCATCCATTCGTTGTTGAACGCATCAAGACGCTAGATAGCGTCTAACGGATAGCTGGGAATGCGCGATATCAGCCTCAAAATCAAGCAAATATTTTTTTGCATAAATTTTGGACTTTCCACGGGCGCAACGCGGCAAAAAGAAAGCCGCCGATGTGATCGGCGGCTTTCAAAGTACAGCGACACGCAGGATCAGCCTGCTGGCGGCGACTCGATCATGCCGAGCGCATGCAGGTAAGTATCGAGAATAGCTTCCTCTTCCAGGCGCTCCTGCTCGTCCTTCTTGCGAAGCGCAATCACCTTCTTGAGGATCTTGGTGTCGAAGCCTTATACCCCCGTACGATTCATATGTTTCTTCTTAAGCCAAAGTATCCGCCGACTAGGCGGATCCCGCATATCTTCTTTCGAATGCATGCCGGAACAAGCGTGTCCTCTCGCTGGCGCAGGGCCGGCATGCTTTCATTCGAAAGATCAAAAACTCCGGGCGTAGCCCGACCTTTTGCCCACGCAGGGGGCGTTGGACCCGGCCGCAGGACGGGCTTTGACACTCCGTTCGCAACCGTGTCACCTCCGACCTTGTTCGTGCCAAGGATTCGGGGCATGCGCTTTTGGCCGTCGAGCTTATCTTTTGCCGTTCGCACGCCGAACAAAGTTACGCCAGCCCTCGGGCCCCCGCCAGGTACTACAAACCAGAAGCCATCGTCTTCGAATTTTTTCTGAAGGGTGTACGCCGTCTCCGGGCTTACACGGCGGTTCGAGCTTCCGCACGAGGCGCTCGAACGTGCAGCGATCCACGAATGCGGGCACGCAAGTTGCGCCCTTTTCTGCGGATTTTGTCGATGAGGTGAAAGTGATGCTTCCAAGGCGATCCTTGAAGAACGCGTGCCCCAGACAGGTGGCCAGGTTGCATTTGAGATGCGCAGTTCGACACAGACGGCCGAAGCTTTTCTTCGGACGCGGATTTGCATTGGTCTTGCCGGTATGGTGGCCGAGCAGATAGCCACGCGAAATCGCTCTATCGGCGTTCCGGAAACCGGGGCTCCGATCACCTCGCTGCTACCGGCATCGCGACGAGAATGATCGCCGCCTATGGATTCGGTCGTATTAGGAAGCCAACAGCTAGGCTGTGGCAGGCAACCGCCGTCTGAAGGGCTGGTCGAGAACTATTGCTCGGGTGCTTGAACTGATCGCTTGCGCACCGTTACATGCGGCAGCCTATTAAGGGGAAAATCGTCACCAACCGCATTATTGTTGACGAGGCCCCAACCAGCGCCGTTCGACGGCGCGATAAATTCGATACCGCTGTCCTGGTAAAACTTCTGCAATTCGACCGCGGAGTTCAACACTCCGCTGCGCCCGCGTTCGACGCGTTGAATGCTCGACCGCGAAACGCGGGTATGGGCTTCGACCTCATCCTGGGACAGCCCGAGGAATTCCCTGGCGAGTTTGAGAATGATTGCGGGAGCTACCAACATAAGGATTCATTGGCACGGATCAGGACGCCAATCAAATTGATGGAAAGGATCTTGACGAGTGAAGCGTTGGGCGTCAAAAAAGCTGCCATCGGCGTCAAAAATGAAGCCAATCGAATCCTCTTGCTACCATCAAGAAATGGGATCACGAATCATGACCTCGCGGCTGCTGATCGAAGTCGAACCACCTGAAAGCCTTCTTTGGGACATTCGACGTCTTCGAGTGGGATCACTCCGGACGAGGGAACCGGGAGACGCGCTGCCGCCACTCACAAGCACAATTTCCGCAAGGCAGATATCATGTCCGGAGGGCGTCGTGGTCGGTAACCCGAAACGCCCGATCGGCAATTGGATTGTTACCAGTCTGCTTTACGCTCTCCCCGAAGACGATGGGCAACTGTTCCGGCGCGCCAAGAACCGCTGGTGCGGGTTGGATTCGATTGGCGATCGGGGGAACGGGGCATGAGGCATCGTATCTCCGCCGCCGCCTTCAAAGAACTGAAGCGAAATCTGGGCGCCTTCCTTTCCAGCAGTTCGCTCCGGGCTACGTTGAAACCCTTTGGACAGTTCAGGGGAAACACGCGCGGAATCTTTGTGGTCATCGTCGATGAGAAGTGGATCCGTAGGTATGAACGCGCCGCCGAGCTTCTGATAACGGGTGAAAGGAGATCACTTCTCCAGCGCGATGTATCTCGGAGGCTGGTTCACGTCATCGAGTGTTCGACGAGGCCCAAAACAGGGGATTGGATCGATACCCTTGGCGCTCATCGCCAACTGATCATACTTTCTACTTCGTTCGACATCGTGCCCGAACAGGTGCGGCGGGCGGCGGACGTCATCGTGCATGTGTCGCCTCCGACCGCTCGACACATTGCTGCTGGACGCAAGCTAGCCGGTCTTCCTGCGCTGCCGCGGGACATTTTAGCGAGGTTGGCCCGACAGGACATGCGCGCGATCGAATGTTTGGCTGGGCGTCGGTCACTATCGAACATTGATTTCGAACTCATCCACGGGACCAGCCCCAATCACATTTCGACATCCCGGCTAGGTGAACTGCCAGGGTTCGCACCGGTCCGGCCATGGGTCGCAGCTCTGAAGCAAGATCTGCTGGATTGGAGAGCGGGCCGGCTGGATTGGAAGGACGTCGATCACGGCGCGGTCCTTTATGGGGCGCCTGGGACCGGCAAGACGCTTTTCGCAGCGGCGCTTGCCGCCGAACTTGAAATCCCGTTGGTCGCCACCTCAGTTTCGGCCTGGCAAGCGAGCGGGGAGGGATATCTGGGCGACATGCTCAGGGCGATGCGGGCGTCTTTCGCAGAGGCCAGATCGAAGAAATGCGCAATCCTCTTCGTCGATGAACTCGACGGGATCGGCCGACGAGGATCGCGAGGACGAAACGCCTACTATGAATCCAACGTCGTCAACTGCTTCCTCGAACTTTCTAACGGGTTGGTCGATATCGAAGGCGTCGTGCTGGTCGGAGCCACAAATCGGCTGGAAGACGTCGATCCGGCCGTACTTCGGTCTGGTCGTTTCGAGGAGCATTTTCACATAGATCTTCCCAATGATGCCGAGCGAGCTGCCATATTGGGCTATCACGTCGCACACGCGATCGACGCGTCGCAGATTCGGAAGGTCACCGACGCCCTGCGAACCGCGACGCCCGCGGATCTTCAGAAGCTGGCGCGGAGGGCGAAGCGGAATGCTCGGACCAATGAGAGAGCGGTGACGATGGAGGATCTCAAAGCCAGTCTCCCCCGTAAAACCAAGCTCCCCGAGGCCGCAGTACTGCGCATCGCCGTACACGAGTGTGGTCACGTGCTCGTCGCGTTGGCGAGCAGGCTGGTTGATGATCTTGTCGTCGAACTTGAGGACAGTATCTGTGAGGGAGGTTCCGTTCTGCAGGAAGGGGGCAGGGTTCGATATCAGATGACCGAGACGGTTCTTCCGACCGAAGCGACGCTTCTTGCAAGGATACGCATTGCGCTTGCCGGGATGGCGGCGGAAGAGGTCGTTCAAGGTTCCCGTTCGATTGGAGGCGCGGGCGCAACCGGATCTGACCTCGACACTGCGACCCAAATCGCCACACAGATGGTTCTATCCTATGGTATGGGGAAGAGCATGCGATTCCACGTAGACCGGGAGAAGATCGCCGCAGGCTTTATGCCCCCACCGGAGTATCATGCAGAGATCAGCGGCATCCTTAGCAGAGAATATCGTGCGGCCAAGGAGTTGCTTGGCAAAGAGAAGGCCAGACTAATGAGAATGGCCGCGGAGCTAGTCGTCGATCGGCGGATGGAAATCAAGCGAGAGGTTCCGTTGCGGTGATAATTTCGGCGGTGCATGCAACGGCAAAGTTTCGACGGTCACGAATATTGTCGATAACTGCCAACCCTGGAATGGTCGAAAGTGGTTTGCAAGTGATGCAGGGGTTCGGGAGGCCTTTTAACGGAAAAGCTCGCCGTCCTGCCTGCTCGTTCTGGTATGGCGAGTGTCTAGCACGGCCGGAGAGACGACAAAGGCTCGCCGGGTTTTCGAAGCGATTCCAAACCAAGCCAATCATGTTGGACTATACGCCGAAGAGTTCGATGCCAAGGCCCGGCTTGCCGGCAATTTTCCTCAAGCGTTTCATGCATCTCGCTCTCATCAGCGGCGCGTTTACCTAGACCGCGAACTCGACGATCGGAATAGTCAGGAGTGGCGTCCATAAAAAGCTCGGATCTCCGGCCGACTCAGAGCTTCGGTGACCGCCGGCACGTCGTCGCTGCCGCCTCAATTAGCAGGAAGTTTACGAGAGGGCTTTCGGCGAGCGGCCTTGCAACGACCGAGCCGCTTGTGCCCGCGCCGCAGACGATGAAGTCGTAGCTCTTCTTGAGATTATTGACGAGCGATGTCTGGTTCGAGGCAACCCGGTCGGTAAAGTCGAGATCGAGCGCTCCCGTGTTTGCGAGGTCCATGTCCTACTGATTCGATTTCCAGGCGTTCCGCACCCGTCGGACCTCGTCGAACATGGTTTCGGGTTGGTGATCCCAACTTTTTTCCTTTTTTTTTGAAAAAATCGCACATCGTCGAATCCTTTGTCGATCGCATTCTTGACCAAGGACCCGCGTGTGATGACCCGAAAAATTCTGAAGGCGGTTTCGCTGAAAAAACAGTGCCCCTTAAGGATTCGACGCCGTGGCGTGTCGGTCGTCTCCCTCCGCGCCGATTTTCGAACCGCAAGGATTCCAGCACGTTAGCCGGGAATTGACCCGCCCGCGGGGATGTGCAGTCTCATGCGGGCGGGTGGGGACACACACACGGGCCACCTTGCGTCAAGAGGAAAGTTGTGAGGCACGATGAGCTCTGGAAAACTATTAGACATACTCCCGCATGCGCCTGCAGAGGAGCAATTAGGATCGATCGAAGACTGGGCGGTGTATGTGGTCGACGAGAGGTCGCAATACTGGTCCGACCGGAAATGTATCCGCAAGGTGGAAGGCGCGCTTCCGTGCGACGGGCTGCTGACTGCCGCCGCCGGGCAGTTCGAAGTGCTTCTCGCTCAATTGCGTCTCGGGGCGTTCGTGCCGGGATTTCCGAATAGCTTTTTTAGAATCCTGAGCCCGGCGCGGCTGACCTTTCAAAATTTGGGAGCTGTCGACCTCTCCGAACATCTGGAGTTCCGGGAGGCCCTTTACGGCGTCGCCCTAGAGACGGATTACATCAAACATCTCGAGTTCTTTGGCGACGTTATCGACGGTAGGCCGGAAGCGGAATTTGAAGGTGTCTTCAGTTGGAACAACGAGGGCCAGCACGCCATCGAGCTTCTGATTCCCTTGGGCGACGGGGGCGTGGGCTTCGTCGGCGCGCTGCCCTTACTTCTGGACGACGTTCTCGGGAAGATGGTGGTGTTCGTAGGCGGGCGTGACGAGGCCGAGGTGGTTCGTGACGTGATCACTGCCCGTCGTATGTTGCTGATAAATCGTGAATCCGAACTTCGCTGGCAATGTGCCGCTGAGGATCTCGATGACGCGATCATCGTGTGGCCTGGAGATCCGTCCGACGTAGCGGGCGACGAGGATTTCTGCTCGATCGAAGGCCTTCATCACTACGTCGAAATCGCAGGCGTCGATCCGCTGCTCGAGCATCGGCTTTCAGGGCAAGCCGCTCTTCTAGCCAGCGAGATCGGTCCGTCCACAAGCGTCTTGCAAAAGACGGCCGGTCCCGATGGGACGATGACGTTCCAGACATTTGTTGCCCCGGATCCTGTCGTCACCCGGTTTCTCCAGGACGTTGGACTGGCCGTTCGCGACCCGGCCTGCCCCGATGGAACTGTTTGGCTCCTGATGTCGGACGAGCTGCAGCCCGTTCTCGAAGAGAAGTTCGGCTGCGTCTTCAACAAGCGATCGCTCGTGCTCAGGAATTAGGGACGGTGACAGTGAGTTGTCAAGACCGCTCGATACGCAACCGTCAGAAGTCGCGGCTCTTCGTATCAAAGGGGCGCGAGAACGGTCGCTGCCTTTCGTGGCGCCGACGTCGGCGCCATCCCCTCTGGAGCGGCGCTACCGAACGGCGCCGCCGGTCCGCGCGACGTCGCGCGTCCATCGTGCGCAGGCTCCTCTCATTTGAAGGTAGGAACGTCGATAAAGAAAGGTACTCGATGGACGTGAATCCAAATGACAATGCTCACGCAGTTCGTGATGCTAGCGCTATCGTATTCGACGTTCCAGTCCGTTTGAGGTTCGGCGACGTCATGGATGTGCCGCTGCCCCTCCTGGTGATCCTAAAGGGAGGAGAGGTCAGCGTTCCATCCGACACCTACCGCTTTGCCCTCAATAAGGCCGTGGTCGAGAGGTTCGAAGCCCTGCACAGCATGCTGACTGCGATCTGCTCGCTGTACCGTGGCACCGGCTATGCTTTCCGCGCGGGCGTCGTCAACCGCATCAATCTAATCATGATCGAACTGCGGATGTCCGGGGCAAGAAGCATCGAATTGAATTAGAGGATTGGAAAGGAATCCGCCGCGGGTAGGCCTGTCAAGGCACTCGCAAGGGCCGCGCGACTGAGGAGGAGCTTCGTCGAAACCTGACTGAAGAGCTTCGGCTGGAACAGGACACACTTCAGCGTATACCCAGCTCCAATGGTGAGGCGTTTGCGTTGGCGTCCTCGCCGGCCCTATAGCGCAAGCACTGCATATGCGCCTGAAACTCCGGCAGCGACCTCATATTTGGCGATGCGGAGGCGGACGTCGTTTCACACGTCGACAACGCGATGCCGACCAGAACCAGGCCGGTAATTCTTTTGTTCATTGATCGACCACCCGACTGTCTTTTAGATGCACAGTCATGCTTGAAATGACCGCCTCGGCTGAATTCAGGACGCCATGCGGCATCACGTACATCGGCATGTATTCGCCATTCTCGTTTCTGGCGTAGAAAATCGAGGCGAGGATATCTAAGATAAACCCTGCACCACCAGGCGCCGACCTCAGCTCTGTCACGAACGCCTTCAAACGTTCAGGCTCGAGATAAAGCCTCGCCCTCAGCTTCGCCTCCTCGAACTGGAGCTTCGACGTGATGAGCTTGCCATAGGTATGCTTGTTGCTACCGGAGAGCCAGAAATCGATATTCTCGAAGTAGGCCTCGAACGGTTCGACGGTGCGGACTTCTCCCGGTCGTCCTGCCGCAAAGTTCGACCAAACGATCGGATGGTGCACCATCTTCCCACGCCCCTGGATAACGTGACCATCCCATTGCTCGGGTAGAAGGCGTTCGCGTTGAGCCTCCTCGATATTGTCCGGGGCCGAACGAGTCAGCGGAAACCCCGGCAGATCTTCATGATTGTGGTCATAGGCACGAGCGACGTACGAGATCGAATACTGCTCAACCTGGACGACGACGTTACACCAAGCTCGCTTAAAATGCGTTTCCTTGCCGATATCTCCGCCGAGCCCGATGAGGTCGTGGCCGATCCATTTGAAGCCCTTGCCGTGCATCTGGATACCCTCACTTACCACACGGGAAAGCATCATGGAGTGCCTCGCCGAGCAATCCATCTGCCGGATCAGCGCGCTTGGCAGGGTTTTCCTTCAAGAACTTACAAAACACGTCGCTGAGCTGACCAGATGTTGCTTTTGGGGGCAGGCAAATCTTTCGGCCGATACCGCCCTTCAGCATCGTTCTGCGAACGTAGTCCAAGCCAGTATCATGCTTCTCGTCCTGCCAGGCGGAATCGACCCAATAGGAATCGACACCCCATTTGTCGATCCATCCGGTGACGTATCCGTTGACGAAGCCGCTGTCGCCTTGACAGTTGCGGTACAAGAAGTTGCCGTCCCAGAAGCCGGCATGGGCGGTTTTAACCGACGCCAAGATCGCAACCAAAGCAATATATCGCCGCATGCGAATCCCCACCCGATAATTGCCCGAAGCTATATCTGATTCGGGTAGTAAGAAAGATCTTTGCAACCTCTTGCAGACCTGAGAATGAATACACATTTCAGTCTTGGATATCCAAAAAGCCAAGCGCCAAACGTACCAAACGCACAAATCGAAAAAGCAAGCACGAAAACCGACACAGCGAACAGTAAAAAGCAAACACGAAGCTCAGAGTAGAAAAACCGAAGCACGAAGAACGAAACAGCAAAAACGATCAGCGAACAGAAGCACGAGAAAGATCACACAATTTGGCGGGACGCCGCCTTCAGCATGCCGCAATACTCATTCCATGAGTTCTAGAACTCCGACATTCACCCCAATAAGGGTTTGCCGGGCAGACCTGAGGAACCTTCAGTGGAACTTCAGTTCAATCTAAAGCTCCGGATTGACCCGCGCACCGTATATCGGATCGTCGCGCTGCTCATCTGGTTCTTCTGCTTTTAGCTTCAACAACGGAAGGGCGCTCGCAACGGCGCCCTTTCTTTATGACTGGGGCTCTGCCGACATCACCTCCTTGTGCTATGGGGCAGCCCTACGTCGCGGCTGGCACCGCCCAGTCAAACTTCAAGCCGTCATGTCGGTCGCCGGGCCGCCCATGACGTCGTCCTTTCAACGCGATTTCGAAGGATTCGCCAACGATGTCGGCTGCCCGCGAGGTAGCCATCGCCGATCTCCGCGAGCGCATCGCTGCTCTTGAAGGCGGCGTCGCGAAGCGGAAGGGCTGCCTACCTTTTGGAATACCGGAGATCGACGCCGTGCTTCTCGGCGGAGGCCTCACCTACGGCGCTCTGCACGAATTCGCAGGCGGCGGATCGGGCACGGTCGACGGAGCAGCGGCGGCCCTCTTCGCCGCGGGCGTCGCCGCCGGCACGAAAGGGAAGGTCGGCGCCGCCGAGACGATCGACAAGTACGTGGGGCGGCTTGTGGTCCAGCTCGTCAAGGAGCTGCAGCGCAAGGGGCTGGGCGTCCGGCGCACGGACCTCGTCGTGGAGAAGGTCGCCGGCACCCGGCAAGCGACCCGTGCGGAGAAGACGTCCGACGCGATGGAACTCTACCTCGATCCGGAGATCGCCTGAGATGCGTTCGTGAAGGCGGCCCATGCCGCGGGGGGCACGTCCTTCCGGACGACATGTCGGAAATGAAGATGGCGAGCTGATAGAAAGAGGCCCCGCTGTCGGGGCGGGGCAGGCTGTCGGAAGTTTGCTCCTGGCGGCGAGGAAGGTCGACGACCTATACGTCGGATCGGTCGGCACGGGCTTTAAATACAGGGATGCCGCGCGAGGTGCTCGAGAAGCTGTTCACGAAGAAGCCCCCAGTCGCCTACGACGGTCTCCGGAAGGACATGGTCTGGGCGCAGCCGACTTTGATCGCGGAGGAGGAAGCCGCGCCCATCCGCAGCCTTCGATTTCAAGGCGAACAAGATACGCTCAGTCTTCCGAGCACATCGTGCGTCTCAATGTTCACCGGCTCAGTATCACACACCGGCGCGACAAAAAAACCTGTGCATCCATGCGAAAGCAACATCGCTTTTGAAGCAACTTTTGTAGCGCGGACGACACACTGCTTCTTTCCTTTACAAGTCTTCGCTGCGTATGCATAAAATCCGTCGATCGCCGAATTTGATGATCTGCAGTAAATCCCCCCGTCCTCTATTTCCTTCATCACGTCGCTTTCCCCCGCGTGTGAGGGGGCACCAGCAGACGCGCAGAGAAGTACAACCAAGCAGACGGGCGAGGCAATCGTGCTTAGCACTCTTGTTACGCATTTCATCCCGATCTTATTGCGCCGCTCGCTAACCACCGACCGAACCCTCCAATTTCAATCTGTCACACCAACCACTCAGGTTAGAAAAACGCGCACTATAAGCCATCAGAGTTCGCATATTCTCGTTTGGGCAACCTAGTAGCCATCGAAAACCGCCGTTCCAGTTCGAGCGCTTGGTCCTTGTTCAACATCGTCTTTGCCTTTGAAAGATGCGCGGTCGAACAAATGCGTTCTCCCTTTCCCTCATAAGCCGCAGACGCTAGCAGGTGACAAAAAACATCGCGAAGAGGTGAAATTCCCAGCGCGTCTGTCTTAAGGAGAAGACGCGAAACAAGATGAATTACCTCATCAAAACGCCCATTCCTAAGCTTTAACTTTGCTAGCTCTATGACCACCTCGCCGTTTCCTGAGAACTGCTCCTTTGAAACCACTGCATCTAGCATTTGTTCAGCCGTGTCGTGACGGTTCAAGCGGCTTACTAATATTCGAGACGTATTCAATGTAACAAGTTCATGGGCCCATTCAATTACCGCCATCGGCACATTTTCAGCGCTCTCAATTAACGTGCGAGCACGTTGTTCTATATCGAGGGCTTCATAGTGGTCCCCCTGCTGATACTCGAGGAGCGCTAATATGTTCAGAAGTCGAATTGAATAGTAAAACTTGTTAGCGTTGTCACACTTTTCCACGAATTCAAGTGCACTCACCGCCAAATTTCTCGCCCTTGTTTTCGCTTGTGTCGACCGTTCTAGTGCAAGCATGTTTGCAAAATCGCAGTACAGCATACACTGTATTTCTTTCACCTTAGCCATTCTTATTGATTGTTGATATATACTATACGCAGCTCTTCTTCTTCCTGAAATCTTTGCAAGCCGAGGGAGCGCGACTATCAGTTTGTCAGAATTAAGAAACTCATTTACGGAGTTCATGCGCCACATTTGTAAAACGCACGCATACATTGCCCGCTTTGACAAATGATTTAGACCGATCAGAACGGCAGGGGCTTCCTTGCTAACAATCGAAGCGCTCCCTGAAGCAAAGGCATGAAATGCTCTTCGCAAGTAACCCCAGCCCGCTGGGCTCCACTGACCCCAAATCGATTTGTGAAGCGCTTGCCGCTCGCTTAAGCTCACTGTGCGCCTTATACTCGCGGCAATGGCAGGAGAAAGGTACGCATACTTATCAAAGCCACAATCAACAACTCCGATTTGTTCGAGTTCTGTATATTGGCAGACGCCGCTCAGTACGCTTAGTGGCAATCCATGAGGAGAAATCGATAGGGCCCGAAGTGCTTGCTGGCTTCCCAACTGCGCCCCGTTTGATACGTCAAAGCCGACGATCCCATTGACCGTATCGCCTTCTCGGATCGCATCGCTGGAAACCGATGACTTGAGCCCCGCATAGAAAGCGAATTCACTCTCTTGCATCCGGGCGTCGTGCGCCATTTCGAATCCAAATCGTTTGTCAGATGCGAGCAACTTTGCAAGCGCCGTCATCAGGAAGCTGCTTTGACCGCCGTCTTCGAAGTCTACCTCGCCGAGGACTTCATCCAGGCTAAAATCAACAAGTGATAGCTCATCATACGTAGGGGCGATTGCCCGGCGCAAATCAGCCGCTTGGGCGTGTCCATGATGGATGGCGGCCTCAACAAGGTCGAGCACCCTCGGCAGAGCCCTGTTCCCCACGCAAGGCGTAGGTATCAACCAAAGGTAATCCGATTCAGCCAAAGGACGCCTCAATAGAATAACAATCCAGCTAGCGAGTTATGCTGCGCTCCAGTTCTGCGTAAAGTCGTCCAAACGCCTCAGGAAAATATTGCTTGAACGACTCGCACTCCGAATTCAGTATGCTTCCTGTCCGACCTCTGGCGTGCTGCCCACATCCAGACTTGTGGATTAACGCATACTGGCATTCACTGCAGCCATCAATTTTATCGGGTGATCGATTGAGCCAATCCTGATACGCGTCTCCCGCGTAGTGAAGTCCCGATTGGTCGTAATCCGCCACCTTATACTCGGAGAAACCCACATCTTCCCAACAACTAAACACTTGTCCGTAGGGATCAAACATCAGTTGGCCAGTCTCTGCAGAACAGCTCGCTACGCTTTGATACGGATACCCGTTGCCGAAGACCGCTTGCTGAATGAAGGTTTGTATTAGCCCCTCGTAGCTCTCGATAGGCGTGTCTTCGCCGTCGCGCATACCTAAAGTAACTCTCAGCAAATCCAAATGGCTTATTGGATGCTTTGTTTCGGCTTGCTTGCGCTGACCAGCGGAATGAACAACCGCAGCGGAAGGATGAAAGTTGGGATTCTTGGACCAACCTTTTGACTTAAACATTTCGTTTAAAGGCAAAAGCTGGTCTATATTTGTAGCGTCGGTATTTATTCGTACCTGCGCTTCGGCTCCTTTGGACAGCGCCAACTGAATGTTCCGGCATATTTTATCGAATGTGGATCGAAATTGGGGGCCGGTGCGACGGCTGTCGTTCAATTCGGCAAGTCCATCCAAAGTGATCTGCACTTCTTTGAGTTCGACCCCAAGAATGGATTCAAAATGTTCAAGCTCGAGCCCGTTAGTGATGGCGCTAAGGCTTCCGTTTCGTGCTCTCACAGCGTCTACGATTGAACTTACGGCGCGAACAGTGTGCCGAGATAGTGGCTCTCCCCCGAATAAGGTAATGTGTAGCTGCGAACTATCCGCTTGAGGGCGACTGTGTCTTTCTAGGTCAATAATGCTGAATACTTGACCAATGCGCTCGTCGGAAATCACGTCCCCATACGGGCCGTTCGTCGAGTGTATTTTATGGGGCTGAAAACAGTATGGGCATCTGAGGTTGCATGCATAGGAAGGAATAATGGAAAATGTTACCGGTTTTCTTGTTAGATCACTCCGGTGAATCTCTGCCGAAATCTCCTTGAGGAGTATCACTTCTTCTGGCTGACCAAGGTCCGTTAAATATCCGCGCTTCCGCATGATCTCAATCAAGTCAGGAGTGAGATCAGATGGCGATGGCAAAGTTTGGCCACGATGAGCTAGCAGAATCTCGCCAAGATGCCCTGCGACTTTGTCAATTGCGCCAGTATAACCGTGCGCAATAACGTAAGCATCTTGTTCGGGTATTTTCGCACCACAAACGTAGCTACTTATCCGCATGAAGCTCTCCCCGAACTATCCAAATTGTGCTTACTCCGAGTCCGAATTCTCCAGATCGGACAATCGCTGCTTGAGGGAGGCGATTTCTTCTTCTCTCTTTGAAGCATATTCCGAGTATGTTTTCGCACGAAGCGTAATATTTACCGCTCTGTCGCACCCACAATAACCACCATAGCATCCACACTCGCGCGGTCCGATTCCATCGCCGAGTAGCTTGGCGAGCCGACCTGGAGAGGATTGCGTAAGTAATTCAACTACTTCATTGAGGCTTACAAGAGCAGCGGGGCCAGTATCTTTTGACATGATCGTCTCCCTTCCTCTTATCTAGAGAAGCTAAATTAGATTCAAATGTCAATAGTCAAAGTTGAGTAGAGGTCTGCTAAGCACTTATCGGGAGAGTGCGCTGGAGCGCTTAGATGGTACGGTCTTCGGATCAATTGCCGAAGCGGGTAGACTATTCAAGTCTTCTTGTTTGTGCTTCCATGCACCTATCCATCTGGCGGCATCATGGATATTGGGCCGAATATTTCATGGAGCTAGAGTTGCTCACGACAACTTTCGTTGTCACTTACTCTCGCCTCTATGTCGGCTCGGTTGGGACTGGCTTCAACGAACGCAGCGCGTCACTGCTTCGCGAGACGATGGATAAGATAAAAGAGACAACGCCGGCGGTGAAGTATACCGGCCCGCGCCAGGATGTGGTCTGGATTAAGCCGACGTTGGCTGCCGAGGTTGAATACCAGGCATGGACACACGACGGCAAGCTGCGGCATGCATCTTACAAGGGCTGCGCGAGGTGCAGGACAACGCCGGCGTCTATGAGATAGAGTAGGAGCTGTTCAAGCCGTTCATCCACTTCGCTGTCTTCAACGACTTCGGCGTCGAGTCTGACCGAGAGCGGCTCGAGAGGCATCTTACGTTCAGATAGTTCGGATTGTTAACTTTAGCCGTCTGAAGCTCGATCTTCCTCCGCGCTGTCCTCCACCCTCCATATTTATACGACGTAACGCGCTTGGCTGAAGAGGAGCCTTGGGAGGCATCAGCCATCGTCAACCTTGGGCGGATAACAGTTGCCCGATGGTCTTCGATTTCAGCGACGCATTTTTCGTCCTCCACGATCCGGCGTCATTCGGAGAAGTTATCCGTGCCAGCCGCCTCTTCGCGCCGCGTGGTCCAGTGGGCGAGACTAACTATATCCAACCCAAAAAATTAGTATAAGCTAGTGTAATCGGGAGATATGACATGAATAAATTCACGTCGGTTGTGAGCCTCTGCATTTCTCTAATGGCATTACTTCAGCCTAGTTCCACAGTTGCCAAGGAACCCGCGCCAAAATTCGTTAAAGTCTCGCCACGTGGGACATGGCTCAAGTTTGACAATACGCTGCCAAAAAACCAGGGAGGGCCGGACCGTGCGAGAGGTCCTGCGTTCGTGTCGTTAAGCAAGCTAGGACTCGCCAGCGGCGATTTTGTAGCGGTCAGAACAGTGGGTGCTGCCGATTATGGCGGCGGACGCGGTGATTCTACAACAGCACTTCTGGCTGCGTTTAGATCCCGTGGACAGGTAATATCACCTGGCAGAGTCAATCCACCGGCCGAATTTCATACTATTCCCACATGTCCCCGAAACAAGCGAACAGACCTTGCGGGAGATTTCCTCGTTCCAATAACTTGGTTAATAATACAAATACCGGCAAAGGCGGACAGTATCGCATTCGGCGCCGCTGACTGCTATTGGAAGGATAACAGGGATCCCAATGGTGACTACGGCGTCCAAATTGCGACACTCAAAGACGTTCTGAAAGATGCTGTAACCTGGCGTGACCTAAACGGCGCGCTAGTCGCTTCGTTCAAGCCCAGGTGGGGGCTTACTACAAAGCAAGTTGCGCTCCTCGGCGGGTATGACCACTTGAACTGGGTTCAAGTCATTAACAATATAGTCATTGCGGGAACGCCACTAACTGCTGATTATTGCAACGAAAATCCCGGCGAGTGTGACGGCCTAAAAAATAGGTCCGGAAAGCTCCCTTTGCCATCCTCCGCTAAGAAAGCGTTTTTCATATTAGATCCAATCTATGGCGGCTACAAATATCAAACGCAGGACTTCGGCAGACGTTTCCCAGTTCGAGATGATCTCCCCTGGTACCTAGACGAGAGGTTCGGAAACCGCGGGGAATCGTCTGGTAAGACGCAGTTGGAGTTGCTCACGACGGACTCCGAGATTCAATTCTTCGATAAACCCGTCTACGTCGCGTTCAGCACAATAATCTTTTCGGTGGGTTTAGTCGGGGTTAACAGAAACGCCAGTACCGGGGACATTCTCTTGGCTAACTCCACTTACGGCCACTGGATCGGGCCAGCACAGATTGGAAAAAAAATCTTATTCAACCCTGCTCGCACGATTCGACCCCGGACCAAAAAGCTGCTGCTTCGGGCTGGAATAGGCGTGAAAAGCCTTTTCTGACGAAATCCAGAATAGGACCGCGCGCAGTCCATCTATCTTTGTAGCGGCGATGGTGGCACGCCGAATCGGACTCACGCGACGGTGACCCGCCTGCCTGCCGCATCAACGAATGCCGCACTTGCCGTAAGCGTTCTCGCTATCCCACACATGAGGGACGCTAACTAGCCGAAGGCGCTGCTTGGCCGTGCCTGAACCTCCATGGAGAAACTTCCGTTGGTGATCCCTGGGAACGCGATCAAAAATTAGGACGGTGCGGTACCGGGGCCTCCGGCATTTGACCGGCGGAGCCTGTCGCTAGGACTTGCTCCGCGATTTGCTAAAAATTTCATTAAGGACGCGTCCGGCAGGGCCCTTTCCTTCATTGGTTACAACATTCGTTGCCAGAAGTCTGTCATCCAAAGCGGCCTGGACAGTTCGTTTTGGATCTTCAATCGGCAGATAGCGAGACTTCAGATACAAAATTTCATCCTGCGCCTTGCGCTCCCTTGATGAGGCTCGGCCAAGATCGACGTCCACGATGCCCACCATCCTGGGAAGTGGCGCCTCCATGTCGGAGACCGTGATAGCCTTCAGAGAGGCCGGCTTCGGCCCGATCTCGAACACGTCGCCCTGCGAAAAGCCGGGACGGACGATGTCCGCGCATCCAAGCATGATCCGAATGGCGACGGGAAGCCGGGCAGCGCTTGCTCCGGAGAAGCGAAGTACGCCGCCGTGCAACGACGCGACCCCTTCTTCGACGGCCTTGTCATAGGCCGCCTGCAGGCTTGAAGAGTTCCTGAGCGCGCTGAGTTCGGTCGTGGCCTGCGCAGAAAGAGCGGAGTGGCTCCCGAAGAAATGCCGCACGTCCCTTTGCATCGAAACCGGAAGGCTGGCGTAGCGCGGCGCGCCCGGAAACATCGAGAGAGCCGTCTCGACCAGAAGGTCTTCCCGTCGGGCCGCCGCGACCTCGTCGAGCAAGGGCACGTCGAACAAGGCAGAACAGGCCTGCAATGCGCGGGCGAAGCTAATGTTCTTTTCAGAGAGGGAGACCATCACCGCGAGATCGACCTCATCGGCGGTCGGCAGCCGTCCGAGGGACAACGCCGTCTCCCAGATGGAGGCGGCCTCGTCGGAGACTCTTTCCAGGAGCGACGGCCTGGGTGGAAGGGTTTCGCGCGGCGCCCTCACAGGACGCGGAAGGGCGTGCCTCCTGATGATTGCATCCGCGCGGGAGCGCTTGCGCATCGCGACCCGCTGCTCCAGCTCCTTGTCACGGAAGACCGCGACGATCCCCTGCCCGATCGGCGTGACGCGCTCGCCTAGGGTCTGGTTGACGAACAGCATGAGCTCGTCCTGGGCGTAGTAGCGCTGGAACGTCGACCTCGTCGTCAGATAGCCGTCTCCGTGCTGAGTCTGCCGGGACACGTCGACGCGACCCGTCAGCATCGCGCTGACGGTCATCCCCTTGCGGGCGAACGACCACGCGGCCCGCAGCGTCTCGGCGCGCTCATGTGGGTTTTCGATGACGTTGATGACGAAGCCCAGATTGACGACGTCGGCCGGAGCGCGCCGTCCGTCCGGGCGATGCGCCGGATCCCATCCCCATGCGGAGTAGCCGTCGGCCTGCAGGGTCGCGACGTCGTCTCCCATGCCGCAGCCGTAGTCGAACAGATCGTCGTCCTTCGTGAGCATTCCGCACTCAATCATCGCGGCGACGGGCGACGACAGGCCTACGCGCGTGATTGCGGTCTTCTGCCTGCTGACCTCGACGCGCTCGGCGTCCGCTGGAACAAGCCGCGGCCCGTCGATGCGGAGACCGGCCGCCTGCACGAGGCGGCTCCAGGCGTCGCGCGTTCCGATCGTCTTCGCGTCGGCGAACAGTCCCTTCTCCTCCGCGAGCCGAGTGATGGCGGTGAACGCTGGGATTCGCGCGTCGTCCGGCGTAAGCAGGAGTTCCTTGCGATGGAGGATGGGCGGGTTGACTCGTCCGGAATAGTCCGTGAACTTCGTCGTGCCTGTGGAAAGGTCGATCGTGGTTGCGGCCAGCAGCGCGGGAAAGGCGTGATCGGAGAAGTCTTCATAAAGAAGGAGCGAGACCCGCTCGGCCGACGTCTTCGAGACGTTCCAGTCGACGCCGGGCGCGGCATCCAAAGCCTTGAGAAGACCGTTTCGGTCCTTGTCGGGAAGGCTATTCTGCGCCGACCGATGGAGATAGAGGTAGCCGCCCACACGCTTGCCAGCCGGTCCGCGTTGATCTTTCGAGACGTGGTCGGCAGGTTTGGAATCCATCGCGATCTCCGTTGCCAGCCGTTTCTAGCAAGCGTGATCCATGCGTGTCCATACCCAAGGACGCTCGTCCTTCACCGATCAATCTTACGATCTTTGAGACTCCTTCAAGTGCTGTCTTTCCCAAGCGGGGATGGATGGCCGTCATGCCGACGGGTTCAGGACGTCGTCATCCACTACGGCACCGATCCCGGCGAACCGTCGCTGGGCGCCTCGTCGGTCGAGGACTGCGGCGTCGATCGAAGCGCCGCCGAGGAATACTACCTGTCCCGCATCCGAGAGCACCGGGAGGCCCTCCGGGTCGACGCGCAGATAAGAGCGCTCAACGCCGCCAGGCCCTGAGCGCAACTGTCTTCAGTCCTTGCGGCCAGCCGACGCCGCGCGCCAGCCCAGGACGATGGCGTCCGCGATGACGGCCGTCTCCTCCTCCGGGTCGAGGAAGGGAACCTGCGCGTAGGTCTTCTCGTCACTGTCGAGCTTGGCGATCAGATGGCCCTGCCCGAGCAGCTTCTCCGCGCCTCTGTCTCCGAGCGCGACCTTCGAGCTTCCCTCGTCGCCCAGCCTCAGCACCAGCTTGTTGCCCAGGTTCGTGCGGAGCTGCATCGACATTACCTGGTTGTCGGCCCGCTGGTAGATCATCACCATGTGGATGCCGGACGCCCGCGACTTGGTGGCGATCTCGTTGATGAGCGGCGAGACCTGCTCCTTGAAGTCTTCGTCCTGCATCCAGTTCGCCACCTCGTCGAAGACGAGGACGATCCGAGGCATGGCGACAGGCCGCTGCTCCGCCGGAAGCCGCCAGTAGAGGTTGATGTTGGGGGCGCCCGCGTCCCGCAGGGTCTCGTATCTCCGCTCCATCTCGACGACGAGGCCGCGGAAGAGTTCGAGGGCCTCCTCCTTGTCGCCGACGATCTGTCCTTCCAGATGCGGCAGCTTCGTCATCCAGCCATAGTCGACGCCTGCCTTCGGATCCACCATGTAGAGGCGGAGGTTGTCGGGCGAATTGAACGCGCAGAGATCGAGGATCAGGTTGGAGGCGAGGATGCCCTTGCCGCTCCCGGTCGAGCCGGAGATGATCGTGTGCGGCGCGGCCCTTGGAATCTCGCCGAATGGGCCGAACAGCGGCATGTAGAGCATCTCTCCGGAAAGCTCGGTCTCGCCCAGCACCAGCGCCCCGTTCGAGACGGGGGCCGCCGCCTCGAGATCGCGCTTCATCCAGGCGTCCGAGAGATGGACCACCGACCGCTTCGGCCTGTTGATCGATACCGCGATCTTGCCGGTCAGCGGCGTGATTCGGCCGATGTCCACGCCGTAGCGCGTCAGCAGGTCCGTCTGCTTCTTCTCGAGCCATGCGACCGTCACGCCCTTGCTGCCGTCGAGCGTGAGGACGGCGGAGTTCGGGGTGAGCCGCCGTTCAATGATCGCGGCATGCATGTTCTCGGCCTGAAGAGCGTCGCGCAGCTTGTCGACCTCCCCGTCCAGCCACTGCTCGCCAGCCGTGGTCTGGCCCGAGCGGCGCATGGCTGACAATGCGTTCCAGACGGTGGGGAGCCAGCCCGGCGGCGGGGCGGCCGCCTCTTCCGGCGGGGCGGCCGGTTCGACGACCGCCTCCTCGACCATCGCCGGAACGGGCGGTGGCGGAACGTCGGGTTCGGCCAGAGGCGGCGTCGGTTCAACAGCGGCCTTCTCGTCCTCCTTCATCTCCGGCACGTCGGACCGGGCCGGAGGCACGACGAGGAGCGGGCCGGAATACGGGTTGCCAGGCCATTCCGGCGGCACGCGGAGCCGCGACGGGGCGTTCTCATTGAGCAGGTCCTTGAAACCCCCGGCGATGGATGGCCGACCGTAGACCCACTGCGCCAGCAGCCGGCGCTGCGAAGCCGGGTGGATTTCGTGGTCGGGCACGAAGGCCTCGTTCTTCGGATCCTCCTCCATGTCGTGCACGTAGACGACGCTATGGCCGGAGACCGTTATCGGAAGCGTCCCGTCGCGAAGAGCCGCGAGCCATTCCTCGAAGGTCGTCCCGTCGATGTGGTCGAAGGGGTCGATGTGCTCGAGCACGAGGTCGGCGACGCGCGAGCGCCACGCCAGCGGATCGATTGTCCCGTCTCCGCTCGCCAGCCGCCGCGTAAGCGTGGCGACCGTGCTGGTGAGCTGCTCGAGCGAGTGCTTCTTGTGCTCACCCATGCCGGCGTAGGAGACGAACTTGGCCTCCCCGATGGCGATCCTCAGAATAGGCTTGCCGTCCACCTTGGCGAAGTTCACCGCCATGATGTCGGCCCTGTGGCTTCCAAGTTCGAGCCAGGGAATGAAGTCGTCGATGAAGAACCAGGCGGTGCGCTGCATCTCCGCGGCGGCGTCCTGCCGCAGCAGCGCCTCCAGCTCGCGCCTCGCAAGGACGAGGCCCAGCAGTTCGTGGGCGTGGTTGACACGTTCCGCGCCCCGCATGACCACCGCTCCCGAAAGGCTCGCCGACTGCCGGTGCACGGCCGACACGATCTCGTCGATCTCCGCCGCCGTGGCGTGCGGGATGGCGATCTTGAGATCCTTGACCAGCCGCTCTCCGAGCTTCTTGGCGTTGATCTCGGTCGAGATGATGACGTTGTGGTCGGACCGCGGCGAGCTGTAGTAGCGCAGGATGCGCCGTTCGTCGTTCGCAAGCAGCCTGCGGTCGGCGATCCGGTCGTAGGTCATCACCCATTCGGCGAGGCGGTGGGCCTTGTTCATCAGGTCCTTCACCGCGCCCGACTGGAACTCGACCTCCTGGAGCGGCACCCAGTGGTCGCCGGGCGTCGCGCCTTGCGAGATGCATCCGTGCAGCGCGTCGAGATAGGCCTCGGACGCAGGCAGGCGGCTGGGCGACGTCAGGTAGGTCCCGGAGGTGGTGTCCCCCTTGTGGAAGGGCTTCTTGCGGGAGTGCGACGCCGGGACGTGAGACGCGAACGGCGCTTCCGCCGCCGCCGACACCCTCGCCCATCGGACGTCCGCCTTGCGCGAGACGACGCTGTGGAGGATGACTATGTCGTGCGCCTTGCCGTAGTTCTCGTCCAGAACGTCGGGGCTGATGATGCCGACGCGCAGCCTCGACAGGAAGTTGCGTGCCGCCTCGCTCGTCAGCGCGCTGTCGACCTCGTAGCCGATGCGTCGGTTCTGCTGTTCGTAGATGCGCCGGAGCTGCGCCGCGTCGTCATGGGTGATCACGAGGTCGCAGCGGAGCGTCGCCTCCTTCTCCATGAGCGCCGCCATGTGCTCGGCGAGCTTGACGGGCAGTCCCTCGGACTCCGAATTGAGGAGCATGGTGTTGAAGTTGGCCTTCTCGTGCGGCCGGAGTTTCAGATAGTCCTTCGCGACGGTGTCGAAGCTGTCGGCGATCTCGTCGGCGGGTTCGTCGGCGATGACCGCCTCGCCCGGCCGCGGGCTCTCGAGCAGGCTGAGGTCGAGGGATCTGATCGTCTCGACCAGAAGCTCAGGCTTCGTGCCGTCGCTCTGCCCGACGCCTATACCGAGGTCCATGTAGTAGGACGACGTCAGGTTACGGACCGTGTCGCGAAGGAACGGGCCGACCTCGGAGGCGAAACCGGCCGCCTTGCGCTGGATGCTGCGCATGGCCGTCGCGAGCTGCGCGGCCTTCGCCGCCGCCTCCGCCAGGCGCATCGGGTTCCATCCGCAGACGATGACGGTCGGCCTGTCGCTGGTAACCTCGGCGACGCCGATCTGCAGGAGCGGAAGCCAGAGGTCGCGTATCGCCCGAGGGCTGGCCGCGACCGTGGCGAGCGTCGCGAGAAGCCGCCCGTAAAGTTCACCCTGGAGGATCATTTCCCGCGCGGCGAGCCCGTCGCCGCTTCGCATCGCAAGAACCGCCTGCCCATAGGCGGTCCGGAACGCTTCGAAGGCGGTCTGCAAGGAGGCGTGCGCCTCGTTGGTGAGGATGCCCTCGGCCAGAAGGTCGTCCAGGGACTTCTCCCAGCCCGCGTCGATCACGTTCTCCTCGACCTTGTCGTTGGCGAAGTGGCCGTTGTTGTCGTGACGGGCGTCGTTGATCGAGGACTGGTTCTCGAGGTCGATGGTCTGGATGGATCCGTGTTTGTCGTAGCGATTGGCCGACACGACCGATCGCAGCAGCGGAACCTTTCCCGTTTTCATGACCACGGCGCCCGTCTGGCAGAGCACCTGCAGGTCGTCGGAGAAGGACAGGCCCATCGCGCCCGCCTTCGGCGACCAGATCATCTGCGCCTTCGGGCAGGACCGGAGCTGTTCGGCGGTCGGTTTCTTCGACGCGCCGTCGGCGTCGAAGAGGTGCGCTTTCGGAACGTGGAACGCCTCGAACTCGAAGGCGGTCGCGGTCTTCGACTCGGATGTGTTCTCCTTGAACTCGGGGCCGTCCCAATGCGTCCAGCAGCGGCCGAAGTCGAGGACGATCTCCGGCGCGAGCAGTCTGTCGAGACCGCGGTAGCGGTCTCGCAGATAGCGGCAGAGACGGGTGTTCTTGTCCTCCGTCCAGAAGTTCAGGTCGTCGCCGCGCCGTAGGCGGACGTAGACCGCCGACTTGTCGTCGGCCTCGTCGGGGATCGCCATGTTGATGAGTGAGAGAAGCCCCTCCTGCAGGTCCTTCGTCTCGACCGGCTTGCGGTAGACCAGCTTCTCCCATCGGCGGTAGAGCTTCGGCTCGTCTCCGAGCATCGTCGCGAACTGCGAGAAGAACTGCTGATGGACGTCGTCGGGACGAATGCTGTCGCGCTTGAGGGACGCGAGCATATCCTTCTGCCCGTCGGTCAGGGTGCCGGGATGGCGGCGGTCGAAGAAGGCGCGTGTGTCCTCCCCGAACGTCGCCGACGTCTTCTGCCGCGCGCCGGAGAACAGCGGCTCGACGAGGTCCCACGAGATGCGGGCGACCGTCTCCTGCTCCTTCAGCCACGCTCCCGCCCCGACATCGGGATTGGAAAGCAGCGCGCGGATCGATGCGGCGACGGGAGGCGCGACGTCGCCGGAGGCCTCCAGCGCGTCGAGGCTCTTCTTCAGCTCGATCACGTTGAGGCTGTCGTCCCCCTTGCTGCGCAGATAGAGCGCGGGACGGTGCTCGTCGAAGACTTTGCGGAAGAACGCCTCCGACTTGTCCGCCCCCTGCTCGATGGCGATGCGGCGGTCTCCGGCGTTCATCGGGAGGCGCAAGGCGGGAAGCGCGCGTCTGACGGCCTCTCCGACCGGCAGCCCTTCCGCTCCGGTCATCAGGTCGCGGACTTCGCCCATGAATTCGGAGAGCATGGTCACCTCGGAAACGATCCCGGCGCGCTTGAGACCTTCGAGCACGTTCGTGAGCTGGTCCTGGATCGGCTGCGAAGCCCTCGGGTGGCCGGCCGCGGCCCATCGGGCCATGTCGTCGGTCAGCCAGTCGCTGTTGATGACGGACACGTGGGCGAGACTGGCCCGCACGGACGCCGTGTCGCTCTTCGGCACGGAAAAGACAGTGAGCGCCGTGTCCTCGGTGGTGTTGCCCCGGTGATAGGTCGCGGTCTCGTCGGAAACCTGCGCCTTTCCGATCTCGTGCCGGCCGTCGCCCGCGATCTTCGGATGGACGAAGACCTCGACCTTACCGTGTTCGGTCGCGACCTCGGCGATCTCACGCGCCACCGCGCAGGTGACGTCGTCGTCGAGGTCGATGATCCCGTAGAGGATGCGGGTCGGAGGGCCGTCGTCCCCCTCGGCTTCCAACTGCTCGCGGATCCGGTCAGCAGCAATGCGGCCGATGATCGAAAGATTGCTCATCGCGTGGCGCCCCCTTCGGGAAACGGATTGATGACGAACGCACAGTCGTCGGACTTGCGGTCGATGAAGCCCAGGACGCGCAGGCGCTCCTCGAAGCGCCGTTCGTTGGACACGAGGGTTTCGCCCGGCGCGGGAAGGACGTTCGAGGCGGACTTGGCCTCCTCCACCCCGATGACGAACCCGTAGCGGTCGTAGAGGATCCGCAGGAACTCCTGCAGCTCGATGGTTCCGTCGACGTTGGCGACGACCAGGGCCTCGAGGAGCGAGTCCGTCGGGCTGTACCAGCCGCCGACGCCCTGCTTCAGGGTCAGCAGCCCGAGCTGCCGTGAATGTGCGGTGAAGGCCTGGCCGATCGAGTGGCTTCTGGTCGCCGCCTTCTCCAGAAGCTCCTGTGCCTGCTCGCCCTTCGACCGCGGATGGGCGGTGCTGTGGGAGGAGCTGAACAAGAACCTGCTCTTCAACGCGACCTGCGCCTTGCCGCAGTCGATAGCGCTGTCGTCGAGAGACTGCCATTCCTCGGTCTCGAAGTAGGAATGGATGTAAGCCTCGACCGCCTTCTTCACGAGGTCCTTGTGCGAGCGGTAGTTTTCGATAGAGGCGGCCCGCACGTGCCCGCCGGAGGACGCTCCCAGCATGTCGAGATAGAAGATCGGCCGCGCCTTCTGACCATAGGTGCGGCCCGCCTGTTCGACGATGTAGACCACCTCGTTGAGCGCGGTGATGCGCATGAGGTAGTCGAGGGCGTCCTCGAAGGGAACGCTCCTGCGGCGAAGCACGCTCACCCAGTCGCGCGCGAGGTGGTCGTAGCGCTCGAGACGGGGCTGCGGGAGATAGGCGAAGCTGTTGGCGGCGAGCGTGCGGGCCTTCTGCAGGTCTGCGTCCGGCCCCTGCAGCTTCTTCGCGATCTTGTTCCAGTGGTTGGTCTTGCCGAAGACCCGCTCCTCGATCAGCGAAGCGAGGACGGTCCTGATCTCCTCGGACGACCGTGACAGCATCAGATAGTGGACTTCGCCGGTCCGGCGGAAGAACCGTCTGTCCAGTTCGCCGTCCCATCCGTCGGATTTCAGAGCGTAGTCGGGAAAGAGCGCGGCGTCGCCGAGCGGCTGCAGATGCCGCGACGTCCAGCGCTTGGCGTGCATCGGCTCGACCTCGGCCGAACGCAGCAGGTCGACGGCTTCGGAGAACTTGTTGAAGTCGTCGGAGAAGGCGTCGCGGACGTAGCCGAAGTCGAGATGCGGGAAGTCCTTCTTCACACGCGTCAGCCACTCGTTCCAGAGCGCGTTCTGGTCGGTGGAGTTGCGTTCGGACAGCGGCAGGATGTCCTGGTCGCGGAACATCAGATGGCGCAGGTTGTCGTTATAGTAGATGAGGTACTGGACTGTCTCATGGACGGGCCTGCCTTCGCCGTCCTGCGGCATGTCCGCGAGAAGCGGCTTGTCGATGCGGCGCTGCGCGGTGAGCACGAGCATCAGCTCGATCAGCGAAAACCATGTCGGCTGGTTGTCGTAGATGTCGAGGCCCCAGATCGCATAGTCCGTCCAGAGCGTCGTCTGCTTGAGATACTGGGAGGCGGGCACCTGGAGGGCGCCGGAGACCGGCCAGAGCATGTGGTTGTCGTTCATGGTCGGCATCCCCTTAGACGTCCAGGCTTTCAGGCTGCATCTGCCCCGTCCGCGTCAGGGACAGGACGGTCACGAAGGCCTGCTCGTCCTCGCCGCCGGACGAACTGCTGTTCAGGAAGGTAGAGGAGACAAGCGCGAAGTGGCGCAGCTCCTGCTGACACTGGCGCGAGAAGCTTGACGGGAGACTGCCGTCGGCGACCCGCATCAGATATTCGAACTGTAGCGGCCGCAGGTCGAAGGCGTTTTCGCAGCTCTCCTTGATGGAGCGCATGTGGATGGCGACCCGCATCTGCGGCCTGCCCGTGGTCGCATGCCGCTCGATGAGGATGCGCGCGGTGCCCGCGCCCTTGTAGACGGGCTGTTCCGAAAGCGTGATCCGTCCAACCGCGCCCTCGAGCCGGCCGATGGACCGCGCAAGCCACAGGCGTTCTCCGTCCTCCGTCATCATGCCGGTCAGCGTGCGGTTGATCCCCTTGATGAGGCTGCGCACGACCCGTTCCTCGACGGTCTTGTCGCCCGTCGCCAGCGCCGCGGTGAATTCGAGATAGCGCCCGGCGTGTTGGAAGATGGTGAGCTTCCACGGCGAGATGTCGTCGGCGTCGCCCAGGAGGAAGAAGAGGCGGCGGCGCTGCGCGCTGATCGCCGCCTCGAAATCGTGGCCGCCGTTGGTCAGCGACCCGCTCAGGTATTCGAGCCTGTTCTGGTCGAAGGTCGAGAACCCGTAGGTCGGATCGGCCTTCTCGAGCTTCTCGAGCAGCGGGGTCTCCGGCTTGTCGATTAGGAAGCGGTCGATCTGGTTGTTCGTCTCAAGACCGATGCCGAAGCTCTGCATCACGGAAAAGACCGGGAGCTTCTCGAGTTCGCGCGGCCGGAAGTTCAGACCGAGGGCGTTGTTGAAGGGGTTAGTGTAACGGTAGGCGTGATCGCGCGCCCTCTTGCGCGCCGTGCGGCAGCTCATGAGCGGCCTGTCCAGATTAGCAGCGTCCCCCAGAAGAATGTTGGAGACCAGCACGAGGATATAGCGGATCGGCAGATGGCGGTCGTTGAGGGCCGCGATTCGCATGACCTGCGCCAGGCGGTGCCGGAACGGGCTGTCCGCGCCGCGCAGAAGCTCGCGGTTGAGCCGGATCGGACAGGTCGTCTCGACGGTGCAGCCGGTGCACCCGGCGTCCCATTGCTCGTGCTCGACGATGCTGTCGACGATCTGGCTGAACACCGTGTCGTCGGCTAGTCGGCTCAGATTGAAGACGAGAGTGGAAATCCGGCCCTGGGGATCGGTCTCGGCGTCGTCGCGCAGCATCTCCATCACGGTGGTGTAGATCGCGCCGTAACGCGTCCTGTCCGCTTCGGGATATTCGTTGTTGGAGGAGGCGTCGCGCCAGAACTTCAGGAGCTGCCCGTCGTTGGCCGCGATCAGCCAGACGTTGGCGGCGTCGTCGCCGGAGAGGCTGGCTGCGAGCCGGGGAAGAATCTCCGCTTTCACGCTTTCCTTTACCTCGGAGAGATCTTTGACGACGTGGAGCGTCCGCCCGCCGGACAGGGGCACGGCGAGCGCCGAGCCGCCGCTCGTCTTCCAGTCCTCCTCGTTACCTGACAGTACGTCGAGGAAGAACTTTCTGATGTGGTAGGTCTTGCCGTCTCCCGCCGTCCCGGTCAGTATGAGATTGATGGGGGAGCCGCTCAGGAAGTTCTCCTGCATGCGCTCGAGTCGCGGAGCGACAGCCTCGATGGGCTTGACCCCGTGGCGCTGCACTGCGATGCGGACGTTTTCGTCAACTAGAGAATCGGACGTCGCCGTCGAGCCGTAGGAGCTCAGGAACGGTATCAGCGGATTGTCTGCCATTCGGTTTCCCTGTTTTCATTTGGCACTCCCCTACAGGTGGCAGATCGCGCACCCGTCCTCGTCGGACTTCTGCTTCACCTTGCGCCGCGGCATGTCCGCGATCTCGTCCAGGGTCCGGCCCTGGTTCCAGGTGAACTTGCGTCCGTTCTTACCGGTCTCGTATTCCTTCGCCTTCGCGAAGAGGTCCGGATGGTGCTCCTTCAGCCCCTGCCACTCGCCCTGCTGCTGGAAGAAGCAGAAGTAGCAGCCGGACCGGGAGCGCCAGTCGTAATATGCAGGCATGCCCAAGCCGCTGTCGGTCAGGATCTGCTGAACGTCGTCGATGGTCACGCCCTTGTCCTTGTAGGGGTAGACCGGAGAGATGTTGGGCTCCTCCGAGATCATCACGGGCTTGCCGTTGGCGACGTATCCCTGCCGCTTCTCGTCGGCGCGGATCGCGATATATGAGTAGGCCTTATCTTTCCCTACATAGTTTTCAAAAGGATGAATCTTCAACATCCGCGTGCACCAACGTGACTGCGGACTCGGAAGAAATCCCGAAAAATGCTCCCACAGGATGACGTCGAACGGCGTACGGCCATGACGCTCCGGGACGTTCAGCATCTCCAGCGCGGTTATCCGGACGATCTTCTTGCCGAGGACGTGCTCCAGGCGGTCGAAATAGTCGTAGGCCTCCGGCAGCTCGACGCCCGTGTCCGTCGTCACGTATTCAAAGTCGACGTCCGGATAGTTGATGCTCAGCCACACGGCCAGGCTCGAACTGTCTTTGCCGCCGGACAGCGGGACGATCTGTCGGGAGGTCGTGTCGTATACTGCATCGTCTACATGGGCGGGAACGACGGTCATGGCTTTTCCTTCTGCTGGGACCGCTCGATTCTCTCAAGCTGATTTGCAAGATATCGCATTCTCGCGCGTATGATCGGCACCATCTGGACGGGAGGTTGCTCCGTCGCAAGGGATGCCTCCTCAATCCGAGTCCGGGCCTCGCGCAATTCTTTGCGGAAATGCTCCTTGGTGTCGTCCTGCCACTTCTCGACGCCGCGCGTCATGAGGACGGAACTGACGACGCGGGCTAAACCCTCGACCGAATAGCGGCCACGCTTCGTGTCTCCGAGGGTTCGAAGAATCGTCTTGTCGGTCATCTTCAGGTCCGCCCGGCGTTGCAGGGCCTCGACGTCGAGGCAGTCGAACCATTCGTGGACGGCCTCGACGGAGTGCTTCCTGCTTCCTTCCAGCCGCAGCACGTCCTCGATGACCTCGACCGCGTCCCGTAGATATCCGTTGACGAGACCGTCGACGCCGTCACGAGCCTCCTTGAGGGCGCCGATGACGAAGGTCAGACGGGCAGCATATGGCCGGTCCTGCGGGCCGAAGATGGTGGGAAGCGTGTCGAGGATCAGCTCGGCCGGATCCTGCGCCTGGCTCACGGCGCGAAGGAACTTGGTCGCCGAATCGGACATGCGCCTCGAGCTTCTTGCGCCCTGCGCCACCGAAGACCCCCAAGTCTCCAGCGCGAGGTTGGCGAACAGGATCTTCTCCTCGAACCTGCCCGGCTTCTCGTAAAGGAAGACGTTGGCGAACTCCTCCAGGTACCGCAGCACCTGCGGAGAACTCTGGTGCACCTCTATCTCGACCTCGTCGGGCTGATCGAACATCTTGACCGAGATGAATCCCATCACGTCTCGGACGTAACCTTCCTTCGTGCGGATGGACACGGCCCTCGCAAAGGCCTTGTATCCCGCCATCACGAAGATCGGAACGAGGCCGGCGGCCATGCCGATGGGAGGCTTGCGCAGCTCGTCGACCAGCTCCGAAAGCTTGCGGCGGCCCCGGCGCGTATAGAAGTCCTCGACGCGCGACCAGGCGGTCATCAGCCCCTTGTCCGCGAGCTCGGAGGGATCGGCGAAGACGCCGACGCCGTCGCGCTCGAAATGAAGACCCGTTCGCGCGAGAACTGTCCGGTAGATCGACGCCTCGGCGGAACCGTCGCCCTCGAGATAGCCTAGACCGGGCGTTCCGGCGTGGCTGACGAGCCTGGTGATCATGCGAATACGCGCCGTCGAGATGTTCCGGGAGATCTTCGTCCGGACGATCTGGTCGTTCACGACCCTCGGCGTGAGCGGGTACCATCCGTCGAGAATATCGGAGACGGCGATACCGGCCGGGCGGTCGGCGCTCACTTTCAGGCGCGTACCATCCGCCCACCATTCGGATCCGCTCGGGCGGTCGGTGGTGAGGCGATGCATAACGACAGTAAGCTGGCGGCGGGCGATCGCGAGAAGCTCGTCGATTTCTCGAACGATCAGCGGGTCTTCCGACAGGAAGGCCTGATCCTGCTTGAGCGAGAGTAGCGCCTCGACCTCGAGGGCCGCCTCGGAAACTGGCACAGCCTCTGTCGGAAGGACGAGGATCGTCCGGGGAGAAGGCGTTTTCGCCAGCGCTCGGGCGACGGCCACCTGGTCGGCGGTGTCGGCGATCACGTAGATGATGCGGCCCCAGTCGACGTCAAACGGCGCGTCTAGCGCCTTCTGAAGATCGCCGGCGCGGACGTAGCCGCCCGTCAGGTAACGCGAGACGTTGTTGCGGACGTTGTGGCGCACCGGGCGGATGAACGGGGCGGCGTGCTGCATTGCAAGGAATGCCATGAGGTCGAAGTCGGGGGAGAGCCGGATGCGTTCTTCGCGCAGCCGCGAGGCGACGTCGACGTCCGCGCCGTGCCAGACCGACATCTCGTCGTTCAGCTTGCGATGGATCACGAGCTTACGCTTAGCGAGGCTCTCAATGACCTGCTCGGCCTCCTCGATGGTCGCGCCCTTGGAGACGAGCGCCCCCACGAGTACGGAGCGCTTGAGACGACGGCGCTCGCCAGACGCTCCGGCCTGCAGCAGGAAGGTTGCGGCCAAGGCCTCGCGTTCGATTTCGCTGTCCGCGCGCGATCGCGCGCTCTCTACCTCGACCCATTGCCTGTGCAGTCCACCGATGCCGACGTCCGACTGGATCGCCTGCGAGAAGGCCTCGTACACGTCGTTCATCCCGACAGGGCGGTCAAAGTTGGTCTGCTCGATGAAGGAGAAGAGGGTGCGTTCGTTCTGTCCAACGCGGGCCACGAGCCGCGGCAGCGCCTGCAGCGCCGCGGCCGTCAGTGGCCATGCGCGCTCCTGCAGGCCCCGCATCTCGTCGGCGTCGGAGACGTCGTCGAACCAGCGGCCCTCGATCGCGCGGGAGACGGCCTCCGCCCGCATCACGTCCGGAAGAGGCGCGACGTCGCCGGCGCGGGCTGACACCAGCTTTGCGGCGAGCGCGTAGAGTTCGCGGCTGTCCTCGACGAACATGTGCTGCTCGAAGCGGCCCTCTATCTTGCGCCACTCGTTGCGGCTGGTCTGGTTGAGGGTCTGCGCGTAGGCGAGCAGGTTCTGGTGCAGAAGAAGCGTGAGGCTGATCGTCGGGCCCTCGGGGCGGACCACGAGTTCGGACAGCTCTTGGATGGCTTCCAAGTCGCGCGTCCGCGCGTCGCGCACAAGGCCCTCGAGATGACGGCCGAACTCGTCCCATACGATGGCGACGTGGTCGACGTTCTTCATCTTTCGGATCGCGGAAACGGCCGCCCTGACAGACTTAACCTCGCCGAGCTCGAGCCCGATAGCGATTTGGGCCGGAAGATCGGATACGTAGCCCGAAAGCACGACCGCCTTGCCGCGCGTACCAGACGCCACGCGATCATTGATTGTCTTGGCAACCTGCGCGTCGACGCTATAGATTCGGGACGCTAGATCAGCGAGGACGCCGGAGGACGACGAATCGTTGATGGTTGCCAGAACGCCGATGCCTGCCGAAAGCGACTTGCCGCTGCCATAGGAAGCTATGACCATCGTTGCTTTGTGGCTGAGCACTGCCGCGATCAGAGGAATAGAGCGCGATGTTGGATGGTAGTGCGAGAAGCGCTTCGGATGGCCGACATCGTCGCGAATGTTAATTGACTTGAACACGTTGGCGCGCATCAACCTGCTCCGATCCGCTTGAAGTGGAGGGAGTACCACTCGCTCGCCCCAATGCGCGGCATCGTGATGGTGCGGGTCGATCCGAGCAAAGACAGCCGGACGCCCCGGTCGCCGTATTCGTCGGCGGCGACCTGTGCCAGCTCATTGATCGTGTCGCCGTCAATGTTGAACAGCCGAGCCGGAGATCCCCTCCGGCTGATCAGGTCGGAAAGCGGCAGCGTCTCGGTGTCGGCATCCAAAACGATCCACTGTACGGATGCAAGAAATGCCTCCACCGGAACCGCGTCGAGCGGGGCGGTCTTTTCGAAACGTCCGGTGTCGGTATGCTTGACGAGCAGCCCGAGCGTCCGCAGGGGCGAGATCGTGAAGTCCTCCGGATCTTGAGCGTCGCTCGCTGGGAGAGCCGCGTAGGTCCCAAGGAGGCAGGCTACTTCACGCTGCAGCACGCTCACCGTCGTTTGGTTGGCCGCGTGATCGCGCACGAATCGGAGGAGGCTTTCAATGCACGTTTCGCGGTCAAACACGCCGGAGCGGAAATCGTTAAAGAACCAGCTCCACGCCGTCCCTGGACGACGAGCGAGGATCATATGAACAAACCAAGTCGATACGGCGTATTCGAAGTGGGCGTCTAGATCTGACACAAGTCGTCCCAACAGTGAGGCGACGAGAGGCGATGAACGGCCGTTCGAGGCGCCACCGCGGGAGGCCAGACCTGTGGCTTCGATCCAGAACTGCAGCGACTTCGCCATGTTTTTGCCAAGACCGAGTGCATCCGCAGTGTCAAGGTCGCCCTTGAAGCCGCCACCAGAGATGATCCGCGACAGGCCTTTGTCAAGCCACCCTTCTCGCAGAGTGAACGTCTCGTGCCGGCCAAATTCAAACTTGATCTTGCCTACCATACTACTTGCGAGCTCTCACGCGACTGACGGCCTCTTCGATCAATGGAATGGCTCGGTCGACCTCTTCGATTGTGTTTAGGACAGAAAAGGAGAAGCGGAGGCATTGAAAGGCTTCCCGCTCGGAAAAACCCAAGGCTCGTAGGACGGGAGAGGCAGATGGTTTCATCGAGGAACATGCTGAGCCATTGGAACAGATAATTCCCTCAGCATCGAGTTGCGCAAGGAGAGTGTCCGCGTCGGCGCCACGAAACATGACGTTGCTCGTATTTGGCAATCGGAGAGAATGCGAGCAGATGACTGATAAGTCTGGAATTTTTTCTAAGAGCCTTTCTTCGAAATGCTCGCGTAACTTAGCGAGCTTGGACACCGCACCGTCGAAGCTCTGAAAGCGCTCCGCTATAGCGACTCCCAAGCCGACTATCCCTGGCACGTTTTGAGTTCCTGAGCGGAAACCTCGTTCTTGGCCGCCACCCAACATTGTGCGAGGGAGAGCATCGAGCAGTCGATCAGACATCCATAGGAAGCCGGTACCTGTCGGACCGTGCAACTTATGGCCACTGAACGAGATGCTATCGACCAAATCAGTCGACAGGCGGACGCGCCCGAATGCTTGCGCTGCGTCGACGTGAAGGTAAACTTGCGCCGTTGATGCCTTACAGACGGCGGCGACCCGGTCCAGAGGTTGCAGGACACCAGTTTCGCTGTTTGCGGCCTGTACACAAACAAGAGCGACATCTTTTGCTGACGTCTCCGATAGCGCTTCCGCGAGGGCCTCTATATTTACGACGCCGTCGGGGCCAACTGAAATTGACGTGCAACTCTCCGCTGCCAAAGTGGGAGCGGTTACGGAAGCGTGCTCAACAGCAGAGCTTATAATTCTCGCCTTTAGCTGTGCAAATCCGTTTATTACAATGTTGTTAGCTTCTGTGCCGCCGGAGACAAAAATGACGTTGTCTGGATCGTCATACCCAAGCGCCGTGCTTATTGTCTCACGCGCACCACTTAACAATTTCCGAGCGAGGCCTCCTTGCGAGTGAGCGCTCGAAGCATTTAGTGGTCCTTTCGTTGCAGCCTCTGCGACGGCAAGTGCCACCTTAGGAAGCATTTCTGTGGTAGCGTTAGCGTCGAAGAACATTGTTAACAAAGGCCTATCGAATTGCTGCAGTTAAAAAAACGAATCACGGATGTGAGGAATTCTTTATGCCATGAATGGCACTGAAAGGCGTGGATTTGTAATGTATTGCCTTCTTCAGTTGCAAGTGGCGCGCGTACTTTGCCCGCTTAAGGGCCAAGTTGTCTGGCCAAACGGCGTCCTGGCATCATGGGCAGTCGGAATCGCGATCTCGCTTCTAACGCCCTCGTACAAGCAGACGCCTTTCAGCCCGTTCACCTACGATGGAAACACCAGTGTCATGGTCGACGGGAGCGACTGAGAAAGTAGGATTCGAAGACCTGCGATCGCCATGAGGATCGTCAGGGGAGATCCTACCTTCGAATCAGAAGAATGGTCGCAGAGAGCTTTTCCCGCACACAGGTGGAAGTGACCCGAACCGCCGTGGTCGTGACGCCGACGACCAATTCAACGATGAACAAAGATGCTCAGTCATTACTGATGCGGCTGATGTCAGGCGTTAGTGGCGCGCGCGACCGAAGTAGCGAGCCATGGGCAACATTCGAAAACATGACGCGACATGGCATCGCCGGATAACGTCCATGGGAACAACCGCTCCGACGGCCGGAATGCCGTCGGAGCCTAGGTTCAGTAGACTGGCGGTGAAAGCGCGCGTCGGTCACTTCATCGACCGTCACCGAGAGGCCTTCTTCGCCGAGGTCGCGGCCATCGTCGTCTGATGTCACGGCAACCGTTCACGCCGGTGTAAAGCAGAGCCCTTCCTCTCGTCAGGGCATCCACGAATCCACGGATCTGGTTGGTGTGCGCCTTGACTGTAGTAAGAGACTTCGGACTGCCAGATGTGATCGCCGCCTTCGTCGTACCGGAAGATGAGGATTTTCTTGGCTGAACGGTCACCAGAGCGAAGTCGGCCATGCGGCTGGCAAAGCTACTTCTGCGTTCTCAACTGAGGCTTGCGGATCAGCCGGGCGGCGCCGCAAACCTATAAATGTTAGCAACGTCGAAATCCGACATGTTCGAGGCGGAAAAACTCTGAAGACAACGGCTTCTTGCCGATGGACCGCATCGGTTTCGGCGAGTACAAGGTTTTTCTACTGCACCTTTCGATTGTTCTTTTGAGGCTGAATGGCACTTCCTCCCGCAGCTACGATAACTATTCCAGAGACCCTCGCGATGCTTGACGGGCCCAAGCGGGAGCTCGCAGACGGCGTCGCCAACGATCGCTATGTCTTCTGGCTGGGCTCGGGCATCTCGCGCGAACGAATGCCGGACCTTAAAAGTCTGGCGAAGCGAATCCTTGTCTCGCTTCAGGGACGGATTGATCAGAACGAAGCGAACTGTCGTTTTCGTGAAGCACTCGACCAGGTGGTCCGCAACGCGGGGCCGAGTCCCGACGAATGGAATTCGGTCGATTATTCGATCAGTCCGGATCAGTGGCCGGTCTTCGAGGCGCTCGCCGGCCGCCTGGTGAACAACTACGCGCGCATGCTGGGCGTGGCCGTCGACGGCGAGGAGGCGGACTACCTCCTCTGGGACGTCTTGAATGCCGCCGCTGTGTACTCGGATCCGACGATCGCGCCCGATGCCGAGCATCTCTGCCTTGCCGCTCTCGCAATGGAGGGGGTCGCATCGGAGATGCCGTCGGCAAACTGGGATTCGCTGGTCGAGAGGGCGTTGGATATCCTGGCGGGTGGAAAGCCGATCCAGCGTGTCGCGATCGCCTCGGACGATACCAGAACCGGTCGCAGGCGCACCAATCTCTACAAGTTCCATGGTTGTGCAAAATCGGCATTGGAGAACCCGGCGCGATTTCGGCCGTTGCTCGTGGCAAGGCAAAACCAGATCAATGGCTGGATTGCTAACAACCCTGTCATGGCGAACGCGCTGATCAACTTAATCGTTACAAAACCGACGCTGATGCTCGGTCTTTCCGCGCAGGACTCGAACATCCAGAGCCTTTTCGCGAGCGCCCAGGTTCAGATGCCCTGGCATTTTCCGGCTAGTCCGCCAGCCTATGCCTTCGCGGAAAACACTCTGGGAGGAGACCAGGAAAGCCTGCTTCAGAACGTATATCATCAGGAGTTCAATGCCGGTACCCGCGCTGCGATCAAGGCCGATGCATTGGTCCAAGCCTTCGCTAAACCACTGCTGTTGGCACTTCTTCTCTTCGTTCTGACGGAAAAACTGTCGCGTCTCGTGCGTGAGGGGCTGCCGGCGATTGAGGACATCGAAAGGGCGAAGCTCGCGGAGGGGCTTGGGCACGGCCGCAACCTTCTGGCTGCCAAGGTAACGGCAAGTGCCGACGATGTAATGAGCCTGATTACTACGATGGGTCGGACTATGACAATGCTCAGGGAGGGTGCGCTTCCAACGGTTGCATCCGGTCTGTATAGTCCGGTAACGGCCGAGCCTTTGGAGCTCATGAACTCGAATCCCAATCTTGCGGGTGGCGGAATTGCCGAGTTTGCCGTCGGATTGAGTCTGGTGGGGCTCGGCCTGGATAGAGGTCTCTGGACCGCAGAGCGCCCAGATACCGCCGTGCCGGATTCCGGCGCCTTCGGGCTTGTGGGACGCAGCGGCGCGGCGAAGATTTTTTTCGCAGGCGATCAGCGCGCCGCCATTCGTTTGATTACCAACGGACTGCTCGCGGATAATGACGACGTGGTCGTTGTCCACAGCCAGTCAAATCCTGCTACCATGCCCCGGTCGCCTCGACGTCCGCCTGGTCGAACAGGTCTGGCTCCTGTCCGCGAGGTTAGCGTCGAGGACCTCCTTGCGGAGGGAACCGAGGTAGAGGATCTTCTGGAACGTTTTCGAAACAAGGTGGCCTTATGACGGCGGCAATCCCTGCGGAAAGAGTTGCGGCAGTTCTGAAGGATGCGGGATACCGCCGCCTGGATGCTCCCCTGGAAATCGCAGGTCTGGTGTTCGACGTGGCCGGCGCCTTTGTTGGAGTGGGACACTCCGCCGATCTGGTGATTGTCGGCGACATGGCAGCGAACGGCGAAAAGAAGGTTGTCCAACAGATCGAGGGCATCGCCCGCGCTCTTGACGTGATGCGGTCACAGCGCCCCCTGACTTCGATCATCGTCGGTCCTCGACCGGTAGGGAGAAATCTGCAGGCGCTTTCACAGGTCGGACGAATCCTCGCTGTCGAGGAGGCGGCCGATCCAAAGGACCTCCTGGACAAGCTTTCGATCCTGCTCCCTTTGAAACTCCCAAGAGCCTTGTTCAGCGAACACGACATTGGCGTCGGAGAGGAGAATATCATTCCCAGTACCGATCAGGCCGCCCGGTTTCTCGAAGCCTCCAGCCTCGGCGAGGACGTTGTTCGAACGCGTTTTCATGAGGCGCTCAGGCGAGCTTTGGGGGAGGAAGTTAATGACTCCCAATTGGTCGAGCCCGACGAGGAGATAGTCGTCGAAGAACGGCAAGTTGACGCCGAACGGGATGCAGAGGCCTGAACGATGCGGTTGAAGTCGCTTTATATGAAAGATTTTCGGAGCGTGGACGGCGAAGTCAGAGTTTCGCTCGACGCGCCGATCGTGCTCGTCCACGGGCCTAATGGAGCGGGCAAGACGAGCCTGTTGTCGGCAATCGAGATGGGCCTTACCGGAGCAGTGCCGTCGCTGTCGCGCGCCGAACCCGACTACCTTTCCTATCTGCCGCACAAGGAAAGGCCTTTTGGAGAGGTCAAAGTGGAGGTCGAGACGACGTCCGGAGACCGACTCGTTGGCGATATGCGAGTGACGGCCGACGGGGCCGTCGGCACTCCGGTCCTCGACGGCTTGCAAGCGAGCTTCTTCAGCGAGCGGAGCTACCTGGCGCAGTCGACCTTGGGACGCCTTCTCGAGATCTATCAGCATTCCGACAAGAGGGCCGATTCGCCGCTAACCCGTTTCGTGAAGGAGTTGCTCGGCCTTGATCGAATGGAGGCGATAATAGGTGGTCTGTACTCGGCTGGAAACATCACGCGCTTGAGAACCCCGGTACCGTCTTACGACGACACGCGCGCTGCGATCGCCGCGAAGGAGAAGACGATCGACGAGCTCGACAGGCGGCAAGCGAACCTGAAGATATCCGTCGAGACGCTCGGGGCGGAGGTTCGCGAGATGCTGGCGCGTGTTGATCCCGGATTGTCGGCCGAGGGCGGAAGTCTGCGGGCGCTGCTTGAGCTGCTGCCGCCACAGGGCGACGAGGAGGACGGCCTGATGGAACTTGCCCGATCAAGACGGGAACTCGCAGTGCTCGACGAGACCTGGAACATGGTGAGAACCGCAACCGGCACTGGTGAGCGGCTTTTGCTCGAGGCCGTCGCCACGGAGGCCAGAAGGGCTTTCGGCGAGTGGATCCGGATACGCGGCCAGGACGTCGAGGCGTTGCTGCAACGGGCTGACAGCTTTTTTGCGGACCTCGTCGTTTCAAGCGAGAGCGGGTTCGTCGAACGTGGCGATTCTTTGCGTGGACGCATCGGCGCCGACGTCGAGCGAATTGATGGCGTCATCAAATCCCACGAGGCCGCAGTTCGCGTGATGGAGCAGATCAGGCGCGAGGCGGAGGAGGCACGGGCGCGCCTGTCGCGGCTCGACGAGCAGTTCGAAGCCGCGACCGATGCCAACGAGGTTCTCGCAAAGATGCTGTTCGAGCTCAGCACCCACATCCACGACGACAATTGCCCGGTATGCGATCGCAATTTCGGCGAAGTAAGCACGACGCCACTGAGCGCGCATGTCGCCACAAAGGTCAGCGAGATGCTTGAGAACGCCGGGCGGCTACAGTCGCTCTCGCGAGACAGGACGAGTACGAGTTCCGCAATCGCCTCGCTGGAACGCCGCCTGTCCGAAGCAGGGTCCGACGTGTTGGCGGACGAGGAGCTCACGCGCCTGAAAATGCGGCTGGCCGACCTCTCCGACTTCGGGCAGGAGTTGAGCGCGACGGCGTCCGACATGAAGAACGGCGATGACCTGAGAAGCGCCGCGGCGGCCAGCGCTAGAAACGCAGCGGCGGTTCAAAGCGCCGACCAGTCGATTGAGGTCCTCCGGAGAGACGCGTCCGCCCTCGCTGATCGGATCGACGTGGCCTCGGAGCCCCACGAGTCCGTTGGGGAGCTGCTTCAACGGATCGGTTCGGCCATCGACCGCAGGGACAACGTCCTGAACGAGAGACTCGAAGAACGCAGAATCCTGTCTGAAAAGGCGGCCTCCCTGAATGCCGAGGCCGACGCTCTTTCAGCCCTCGGCAGGGACAGGAAGCAGGCGATCTCCGAAGCCGACGAACTTCGGCGAAGGCGCGCGGACGCTGACGACATCATCGAGACGGCCAGGGATCTCGTACGCAAAACGCGGGAAGCGAAGGGGAATGTCGTCCGCAAGGTGTTCAACGACGAGCTTAACGCGCTATGGCGAGACCTTTTCGTCCGTCTGGCCCCGGAGGAGCCCTTCATTCCGGCCTTCGCAATACCGAACGTCACCTCCGGGGAAATCGAAGCCGTCCTCGAAACCCACCACCGTCGCGGTGGCAAGGGCGGCAACCCGCGGGCCATGCTGAGCGCCGGCAACCTCAATACCGCCGCGTTGACGCTTTTTCTTGCCCTTCATCTGTCGGTGGAGGCGCAGCTCCCCTGGCTCGTGATCGACGATCCCGTCCAGAGTATGGACGAAGTTCATATCGCTCAGTTCGCAGCGCTAATTCGGACGCTATCGAAACAGATGGGCCGACAGATCATCCTTGCCGTGCACGAACGTTCGCTGTTCGAGTATCTCAGCCTGGAACTGAGCCCGGCGTTCCCTGGCGACAGACTGAACGTAATCGAACTGGGGAGGAGTTCTTCCGGCCAGACGACTTGCCGGTGGGACGCCAAGCTTTACGAGACGGATCGCGCAATCGCAGCCTAGCTCGATATTTGGGTCGTCCAATCGCACAGTTTTGTGGTTCTTTGGTCGCAACGACTGCATCGAGTATTTATGCATGGGCTGGCGCCCCCCAAGGTTTCGACGTCCCCGCCGCCTCTCGGCAGTCGAAGATTACATGGAAAACAGAAGCGTGCCGATCGAAGTGGATCTTTGGTTTGAACGAGAATCTGACAGCTATGCGGAGGACGACCGAGATTGAAGTCATCGCGTGCCTGAGGCGCCCAAGAGGCAGTCGAAAACGCGAAACCTCGGTGCCGCTCACCACGGGCGGGATAATTCCGGTGCTCGACACCAAGTGCCGCCAACTCAAACATATCCCCGGAGACCGCCGCCGTCGTCAGCGGCATCCAAAAGAGAGAGGACTACGGTGCGCGCATCCGAGAGAAGTCGTATCAACGAGAATGCGAGGGGTGCATTTTGCAAAGCAGCACTTCCAAAGTGTCATGGGGATGAGTAGGAGAAGGCCTTTTCGCCGTAGTCCCCCCAAGACCGTGCACACCGGGTGGTCGGCGGCAAATTGCCAATAAGCGTAATGGAGATTCAATTGTCGCGACAGCAATATCTGGAGCAATGCCAGGAAGCCGCCTTTTACCTCCAAACATTCATTCGAGCGAATGGTGATGATTTTCGGGAATCGGCCATCGGAACCAACCCGAACGAGGGTTGGGGACGAACCGAAGAAGCCGCAAACGCACATTCGATCGCAACGACATTGTGGCATTTCACCGACGAAAATTTCCGCAATTGCCGTTTCCCGGAGAATTACGGTTCGCCTGAGGCGTTCAAGAATCGGCTTTTGTCATTCGTAAACATGCTTGAGCGCGATATGTCGCAGCTCGAGGAGGCCATAGATCGCCTTCTCGAGAACGCACCGATGACCCTTTCGATGGTTCACGAGAACCTGACGTCGTGCCATCATGCAGCGAGAGAAACCCTTGCCCAACTCGAGGCCGCCTACCGCGCGCAACACCCCGAACTGGACTTGTTGATGGCGATAGCGCCGGTCCGGCCGATCGACCGGATACAAGAAATCGCGAACCGCTTTCCGGATGTTGTCCGGGTAATGAGCAAACGTCGTGCACAGAAACCGCCATTGGCAATCGAAGATGAATACGATGTCCAATACCTTTTTGAGGGGCTCTTGTCCGCGAGCTTCTCCGATGTACGGCCGGAGAAGCCGACAACGGTCGTTGCTGGCGGATCAGGACGTGCGGATACATGGCTGAAGGACGAGCGGATCGTTGTCGAGTACAAGTGCACCCGCGGCAATCTAGGCGCAGTTGACCTCCGCAAACAGATAGCAGATGACTTCCTTCTTTACGGCGAAGACAGGGATTGCGACGAGCTTTTCGTGTTCATCTATGACAAAGCGCGCACGATAATTAACCGCCAAGGGTTCGAGAAGGACCTAACTCGATCAGTTCAAGGACTAAGCCAAGTACGCATTGTCGTAAGAGATTGACGAAACCTTCTACATGGGTCGCCGCAACGCCTACTGTGGCGTCGAAACTTTTAAACCTGCAGCGCGAATGAGCGAATCACCAGGCAGCGCCCTTTAGCCGCGCCATTTTTGGGCTGACGGAAACCTCTGCCAGGACGGCACGAGGCGGTTCGCTGTCACGGCCGTTTTTTTTGTGGGCAGTCGAACCTTCGGATGCGTCGGAAAACATCCGGTCCCTGCCCAAAAATCGGCCAAGGACTCGTGTGTCCTTCGCTCCGCATCAACGCGGTTTCTGCATCCCCCATCAAGTCACTGATTTCTCGAGACCCCGAAGGATTCGTGTCGTAGCGCGGGTGAAGGACTCGAGCGTTATCGAGGACGTGCTGTCGCCAAGCCTCGAATCCTTTGAAAGTGCTTTGATATCAGATGCTTAATGAGAGACTGTCTCCGATCTTCCTCGTTGACGGCGCGTCCAGATTGTTTTCGGATCCCGCGTACGCAAGCGACCGGACGAGGCAACGATGACGACCAGGCTAGCAAAAAATGAAACACGCGGGCAGGCGCAGGCCAAGACGGCGAGGCCCGACGCAAATCCGTTTTTGATCTACGCACATCCTCCAAGGCGGCGGAGGCTTCTGGCTCCGAACGCTTCGTCAAGAGCTGCACCCGGTGCGAGTAGATGAAGAACCGACCTGAAGAACAAGAGAGGGAGTCCGTGGGGGCGGAGCCGCTCGGCGACGATCTATCCTCCGCGCCGCCGAGCGTGGTCATCGATCTTCCCGCCCTCGTCCGGAGAGGATCTGAAGTCATGGTAATCCCGCTACCGTTGCTGATCGTGGCGACGGACGGAGCCGTGGATGTTCCCGCGGACGCCTACCAGTTTGCATTGAATCGCGCCGCCGTCGAGAAGTTCGACGCCCTTCGGCGCATGGTGGTGACGGTCGGCGCCGTCCACGACTTCTGGCGGCGTTCAGGGCTTACCATGCGTGCCGGGGAGGACGCCAACCTTGTGATATGGAACTACCTGGCGGAGCGCCTCACAGGTCCTCGCCCAGTTCTGTATTCGACCGTGCGCACCGAGTTTCATGACATCCGGACCTACGTCCGCTTTTGTCGTAGCCAGGATCGGACGTATTCCCCCTTCGCGCAGGCGCTGGCGGCCGATAGCCGCCTGTTCGCCCAGAGAATGCCGGTCCGGCCGACGGCCGGCATTCTGCAGCATCTGGACGTGCAGCGTATGCGCTGGGCGGAGTTGCAGGAGGGTCAGGCGGATTTTCCGGACGACTTGAAGAAGCTTGCGACCCCTGCGGTCAAGACGGCGAAGAAGATCGTCAAGTTCCCAACTGAAGATCAGATGGACGACATGATCGACCTTGAGCCGAACCCGCTTTATCGGGCGGCCTTGTGCCTTCTCGCCGCGCAGGGGGCGCGTTTTTCCGAGTTCCTGCAAATGTGGCGGTGCGACGTCCTGCCGGCAAGCTATGCAAGCAAGTTTGGTGCGTCGGACGACGGAAATCCGTTCGTCATCTATGCGCATCCGGACGAGTCGACCTGGATTGGGAAAAGCTTCGCACTACGAGCCGGAATCTCCCGCAAGGAGGTCCTCAAGCAAGACTGGGGAACGACATCTTGCCTCTGGAATTCGTCCCGCAAGGAGCGGCTCGGATGGAAGTCCATGCTGCTGTTCGATCGGCGCGCGCTGTCATGGGGGTTCTGGGTTGTCGATCGGTATGCGAAGGAGTTCGCCCGCCTTGTTCCCCACGTCCTCGCTTTGCATGAAGAGCTTCGGACCGACGACCGCCATCCTTACTTCTGGATAAACCCTACCGATCCAAAACATCGCGGCGGCCAGATAAGACACCGCAACCTGCGCCGGGTCGTCGGGGTCGCGTGCCGGCGCGTCGGGATCGAGCCCCACTTTGACGACGGCGGTCACGGCCACGGTCTCCGGCACTTCTGCGAATGGTACGCGAAAACGAAGATCGGCCTCTCCCCGCAAGAAATCCAGATCGTGCTTCGTCAGCGTAGCGTCGATTCGCAGGAGGACTACGGTCGGCGGCTGTCCGATCTGCACAAGACACTGAGCGCAAGGAGGAACTGATGGAACTCTATCCCGACGAACATATTTTGTATTCCGATGCGGACGGCGGCTGCGCGATCAACGTGTCAGACAAGATCGTTCTCCTGATCCTGCCCGCCAAGATTGATCTCTCCGAGCTCTGGAGCGAGTTCGAGCGGACCCTGCGTATGGAGCTACGGACGCTCCTCGGCATGGAGTACGGCGCGGCGATGAAGAAGTACGGGCACCTGAACCTCAACGCTGAGCACGCCGCGGATCGCCGGCATACGCTGGTCGGATTGCTGACGCGCGGCGGCGCGGACGACAGGCTGCACGTCTTCGAGAATGGGCCCGTCGTCCAGGCCCTGATCGAACTGGGCGCCGTGCCGTCGCTCACTCCGCACGGACGTCCCAGACAGAACATACCGCGCGAGTGGGGAAAGGCTTCCGACGTTCTGGCAAGCCTTTCCGCCGAGGCGAGAGCTCGAATCGTCGATCTGGTCCTCGAGGGCGACCTCGACGTCGCCCTCCGCTTCAGCCAGCGCGATCAGGTTGGATTGTCGGCCCTCAAGGAGAAGGTGTTGAGCGTCGACTTCAGTACGGCCGGAGCCTTGCGTGAAATCGCCGCCGAGATGGAGAGGAACATCGCTCCGGTCCCTAAGGTGAAGGGCGAGTCGGCTGCGAAGGGCACCGGCCGGACCTATGCGGCGATTTGGTTCGCCCAGTTCCTTGCGGCGAGAGGTGTCTGGCTCCTCCCGTTGCGGTTCTACGACCGTCTCCTTGCCTTCTGGCCGGACCATCTCAGGCCGCTGTTGCTCACGATGTCCGTGCCTCCGCACTCGCGGGATGTAGCTGACGGGATCCTGGCCACCGCGCCGCGCGAGCTGACCTCGCTGCGGCAGGTGCCGAACGTCTTCGTCATGGCCGCGTTATGCAGCACGATGTGGTCGGAACGCCGCTTCTGCTCGACGACGCTCTTTCACATGAAGACCCGCTTCGGAGGCAGCGACCAGGGGCGGTCCTCGTCCATCAACCACGTATACAAGCATCTGGTGCATGTGTTCGAGGTCGACGTCGTCCAGCGCGGCGAGGCCCGCCTTCTGGACGGCCGCAAGAAGCTCTCGTCGGTGGAGGCGTTCCGCTGGGTCGGCCATCCCGGCAAGTCGAACATGAAGAAGGCGTCGAGGATACTCGGGCGCGACTGGTCTGAGATAACCATACCGGAGCACACCCGCGAGCTTGCCGCGGAGATGCGGGAGCTGCTTCCGACGTTCAAGGTGCAGTACATGAGGGCGGTCCGCGATGCGCTCGATCTCTTCCTTGTCTACACGCTTCTTCTTGGTCCTGATCGGGGCGTCCGTCGTCTTCGCGACATCCGTAGGCACGACCATGTACGCTCGGAGATTTCTCCACACGAGACCTTCTTCGAATTCCTCCAAACGCGTTGCGCGGAGGTGGGGGGTCACGCGGCCCGCGCTGCAATGAGCAAGATGTGCCTCATCTGGAAGGCCGGCGCCGTCAGGGACGGCTACGACGCGGACGTGCCTTGTCCGTTCGATCCGACCTTCGACCGTCTGCCTGGAGGAGCGGCCTCCAAGAAAGGCAGAGCGGGCCGGGCGCTGGACCAAGCGGTGATCGACATCCTGATCGAGTTGAACAGGGAGGGGGATTACGGCTTTGCCCGCAGCCTCGGTTGGTACGACGTCAATCTCAGGGACGCCGGGGGACGCTACTCCGTGGTGTTTTGGATGGCCGTCCCGCTTGCGCTCGACATCTCGTTGCGCACCGGTCATCGGTTAAGGTCGATCAGGTGGTTTGATTCCGGCGAAGGCGACGAGCGCTTCTACGACCCGTTCACGATGACCGACGCGCCGAATGGGCTTCCCTGCGCGATCGCCGGCCGCAGCGAGTTTGCGATCCGATACCTGCGTCTGGACGACGCCGACCGCACCGAGGTCAATGCAATGTACCTGTGCGTCGCGAAAGGCGGTCCGTACGAGACGGCCTACCTGCCGGACGAGTTGGTAGAGCCGATCTGCAGGATGCGTGAACTGCAGATCCGATACAATCCGATGAAGGCGCCTGTCGTCTCCATCGACAATAGTAGCAGGGTGGCCGAGACCAATGACGACCTGTTTGCGCCGGTGTTCCCGTTGCTCCGAACTCCCAACGCCTTCCAAGACGTCGTGTCCGATAGCTCGGTCAGGAGCTACTACAAGGCCTTCCTCAAGATGGCCCAGCCGATCGTCAACGAAAGACTCGGCCGGGAGTACCCGCTCGTCGATCTCGAAGATGACCTTGCCCTGACGACCATCCACGATCATCGTCGAAGCCTCGTGACCAACGGTGACGAGCGTGGTGTTGCGATAAGCGCGCTCAGGACCCACTTGGGGCATGCAGGCGATCCGACGACGCACTCTTACAACAGGGTGCGCGATTGGCGTGTCCATAGCCTGGTTCAGATGGCGACCTACGACACGGAACTGATCGAAGGTGTCGCCACCAGTCGACCCGAGGCGCTGCGGCAGATCTCCGAACAGGTCGAAGCCGTATCGGGGAAGAACTCGCCCCAATCCGCAAGATTGCGCGAAATGAGGGACAGCGCGCGGATGCCTTCGCTCGACGTGTTCATGCACGGCTTGTGCATCGGCGGTGACTGCGCCACCGGTGCGCAGAAAAGCGGCCAGCGCATCCCGGTCTGGCGCCCGCGCGCATGCGGCGGATGCCTGTACAGCGGCCGGGGCTGGGCTTTCAGGGCCGGGGTTGTCAACCGCATAAATCTCCTGAAGATCGAGCTTCGGATGTCGGGGACGAGGAGTGCCGATCTCAATAGGACGGTTGCGAGGCTTGAGGCTGAAGGAAGGCCCGTTCAGGCGTTGGTCGGCGCGGTCGCAGCGGAGGAAACGCTCCGCCGGAACTTGACGAACGAACTGCGGCTCGAACAGGAGCATCTCAAGAGAATCGACGTCGCCGCCAAGGCGGCGCGGCTCGCCGGGCGCGCGCCGAACTCCGTGATCCTGCTGAATTCGGTGTTCGAGCACGAGAAGGTCGCGACCGAGGAACGTCGCGTGCACGATCTGGCGATGCTTCTTCTCGTCATGAGGGACGCGGTCGTCATTCCGGCGGCGCGTGTCGAACTACCACCCGCGGTGCCTCTGGAGGTCGAGCGCCAGGTCCGCTCCGTGCTGCGTGCGAACGGTCTCGAGGAGGTGCTGCACCGGATCCCCGAAGATGAGAAGATCGAGTCGCTCGTCGCAATTGGCGACGTCTTCATGGATCTTTTCGGGGAGGTGGAGGAGTTCCAGCGCGTCCTCGAAGAGAGCGCCCAAGGGATACCGCAGTCGGCGATCCAGGAAGTCGCCACCGTCATCGAGGAGGCGGCGGCGCGGCCGCAGCCCAACGGAATGCCTCAGGCGGCCCGGCTTCTGGCGTCGCTATCGGGAGATCGGCCTTGATGGAGTCGATCGAGTCCGAAACCATCATGAAGGGCCTCCTTATGGAGGCCGAGGACAATGCCTCGCGTCAGGGCACGCTGTCGAGGCTCAGGGAGGCCTGCGACGATGTCCTCTCCGGCCATGCGCTCAAGCTGGCGCGGCAGTGCGGTTGGAGGAAGGACTGGTTCGTGCCTAACCGCGCGCTGGTCTACCGCAGCGTCCATGAGTACCGGAAGATGAGGCAGTTCGTCTCGCCTCGCACGGAGCCGCCCGGCCCGACCCTGGACACGATCGCTCACGACCCCGGCCTGTCGTCGTACGTCAAGGCCCGCGAGCGGGAGCGGGCGGGGCAAGCCCGGCCGTCGCGGCCCAAGTCCGGGACGAGGGCCCGGAGGTCCGACGACATCATCGCCGAGAAGCTCGACTTCAATGAACAGGCGATCGTCAGGACTGAGCTGGTGGCCGGTCGGCTCGCCCAACGGAAGTTCGACACGCTGGCCGCGTTCTTTCACCGGCTGGCCGGTGTCGACCTCGGAAAGCGGGAGACCTTTTCCTTCGAGGACGTGGCCCGCTCGATACGAGGCCAGCTCTCCGGGGACGACCGCGAGCCGATCGAGAGGCTGGTGGCCCGCCTACATGACAACGAACTTCTCGTCGGCATGGGGCTGATCAACGATGGCGGCCGCATTCTGACCGACTACGGGGACTTGGTGCTCGTGAAGCCGGACGAGCTCCGCGTGCTCGTGCGGCTCGCCGGGCTCGACCCCGGCCGCCTGAAGCCGGTGAACTGACTGGCGCGCCCGGCCGCCGCTTCGGGCGGCCGGTGGACGCCGTCCGTTCGGTCTTTACTCCATGCCGAGAGCGTTCATGTAGGTCTGCAGGATCGACTCCTCCTCCATGCGCTCGTTGGCGTCCTTTTTCCTTAGCCGGATAATCGTTTTCATCGCCTTTGTATCGTAACCCCGGCCCTTCGCCTCCCCGAACACGTCCTTGATGTCGTCGGCGATGGTCTGCTTCTCCTCCTCGAGGCGCTCGATGCGCTCGATGAATGCGCGCAGCTCCGCGGCAGCGACGTTCTCGGTGCTGGTTTCGATCTCGCTCATTCGCTTTGAATTCCTCTTTGTCGGTCCGGCCGTCGAACGCGCTTGCGCATATCGTCGCGGCCATGTATGTTGCTTTCAAGTCATTGATTCTAAACGTAAAGCATACGATTCGCGGGGGATTAGAAGCCGGTTCCCTTGGCTTCACCATAGACGTCCTTGATATCGTCGGCGATGGTCTTCTTTTCTTCTTCCAGCCGTTCAATGCGCTCGATGAAAGCGCGAAGCTGGTCGCGGGCAACGCCGTGAGCATCAGACATCGTGTACTCCTGATATGAGTGTGGAATTCGGATGGCGTTGACTGCCGTGAAGCGTGGCTGCGGTCAAGCCGATTCGAAAGGCTGGACCCTATTTGTGCGGTTTGTTCAGGTCAAATGCGGCTTTTTGATCGGCGGAGGCTTCGTTCTGGTGAAGGTCCCTCCACTTCTCGTATGGCATGCCGTAGACGATCTCGCGCGACTCGTCCTTGGAGATTGCGACGCCGTCGGCTTCGGCCGCCTCGCGGTACCAGTTGGACAGGCAATTGCGGCAGAAGCCGGCGAGGTTCATCAGATCGATGTTCTGGACGTCCGGCCGATCGCGCAGGTGCGCAACGAGCCTGCGGAAGGCTGCGGCCTCGAATTCGGTCTGCTGTTCGTTCGTGAGTGCGGTCATGTCGCTCTTTGTCATCGTAGGGCCCTTCATGCGTAGGGGCCGGTCCGCGATACGTGCACATTATAGGCGTGCAGTGCCGGATCGGCATTGATTGTTTCAAAGACCGGCGCAAGCCGGTCGGCCCAGGCCGCGACGCCGATATCGTCAGCGACGAGATCCTGGCGTACCTCGAGCAGGGCATGCGGGATGCCGGTCAGCATGCAATGCCGGTACATCGTGTCACCCTTCAGTGCGCCGTCATAGGGTTCGTTGTCGCCAACGAGGAGATCGGGATCGCGGCGGAGCAAGTCAAGCAGTGGCGTGACGGCGCGTTGATCGCTGTCCCAAAGCACGGCCGCATGCCAGGGGCGTGGCACACCCTTCCAGGCCGGGGTATAGGAGTGCAGCGAAAGCACGAGCGGCGCCTTGCCGGTCCGGTCGGCCACGTCGGCGATCGTCTGGCTGACGGCATTGTGATAGGGGCGGTGAAACGTCTCGATGCGGCCGGTCCACTCGTGCGCGGTGATCGGGTGGTTGCCGGCAATGATGGCGCCGTCGGAGATCTTCATGATCAGCGTCGGATCGTCCTCGCCGCGGTTCGGATCGATCAGCAACCGAGAAAAGCCACCGAGGACCGCAGGCACGCCGAGCCTTGCCGAGAGCGCGCGGACCAGCGCCTCGATGCCGATATCGTAGGCTATGTGGCGGGCAAAGGCGCTTTCCGGAAGCCCGAGGCTGCCATAGCGCTCCGGCAGGCGGTTCATGGCATGATCGCCCAGAAGCACCATGCCCTTGTCATGATCTCCGGCCAGGATTTCGAAGGATTTGAAGGCGGACATAAAGGAAATTGCCGATCGAGGTTTGCAAGCATGTCTCTGATCGCATGGGCAAAGGGGAGGTTCAAGCGCACTCGGCAATCAATCATTGCGGCAATGCTTGGAGCAGGGCCTGCAATCCCGAATATAATCGATTAGCATTGCGTTGACTTTCGCCGGGAGGCAGCGCAAGAAGGCACAACAACTGATAACCGGGAGCCAATTGGAAGTCGTGTTGATCCAGACCGCGCCAAGTTTCCTTACGCGTTCCGGGCCGCTTGCCCGTTTTGCCCTTTTCATCCTTGCGGCGTTTTCGCCGTTCTTTATTGCCGATGTGGCGCGCGCCGATTTTCGCGTGTGCAATGGGACGCAGAATCTGGTTGGCGTGGCGATCGGGTATCGAGCCAAGGATGGCTGGATGACGGAAGGCTGGTGGCAGGTGCCGGCAACGACTTGCGCGACACTGATTGAGGGGGAGCTGCAGTCCCGTTATTACTATCTCTACGCAGAAGACGCCGCCCGGGGAGGCCGATGGACCGGTGACGTGCAGATGTGCGTGGCAGAGAACGAGTTCAAGATCACGGGCGTCAATGATTGCTATGCCCGTGGCTATCAGAAGATGGGTTTCAAGGAATATGACACGGGCCGCCAGGGTAGCTGGATGGTCCAACTTTCCGATACCCCAGGCACGCAAGAAAGCCCGAATTGATGAAGCGCAACCGCAAAGTTAAAATCCTCGCAACCCTCGGACCGGCCTCCTCCGAGGAATCGATGATCGAGAAGCTGCACCAGGCCGGTGCCGACGTTTTCCGCATCAACATGAGCCATGCGAGCCATGACGTGATGCGGTCGCTGATCAAGCGCATCCGTTCCGTCGAGGCGCGCTCCGGCCGTCCGATCGGCATTCTCGCCGACCTTCAGGGGCCGAAGCTGCGCGTCGGCAAGTTTGCCGACGGCAAGGTCGATCTGAAGCCGGGCGATACCTTCACGCTCGACAACAAGGACGTCCCCGGCGACGCGACCCGCGTCTACCTGCCGCATCCCGAGATCCTGGAATCGGTAAAGCCCGGGCACCGCCTGCTGATCGACGACGGCAAGCTGGCGTTGCGCGCTGAAAAGTGCGACGGCAAGAGCATCGTCACGACGGTCATCTCGGGCACGAAGATTTCCGACCGCAAGGGCGTCAGCCTTCCCGACACGCTGCTTACCGTCGGGGTGCTGACGGACAAGGACCGCGTCGACCTCGCCGCCGTCCTCGAGACCGACGACGTCGACTGGGTGGCACTTTCCTTCGTACAGCGTCCGGAAGATCTGGCCGAAGTGCGCAAGATCGCGCGCGGCCGCGTCGGCATCATGTCGAAGATCGAAAAGCCGCAGGCTATCGAGCGGATCGAGGAAATCATCGAGCTATCCGACGCGCTGATGGTCGCCCGTGGCGACCTCGGCGTCGAAATGCCGCTCGAATCCGTTCCCGGCATCCAGAAGCAGTTGATCCGCGCTTGCCGCCGTTCGGGCAAGCCCGTCGTCGTCGCCACGCAGATGCTGGAATCGATGATCACGGCGCCGGTGCCGACGCGCGCCGAAGTCTCCGACGTTGCGACAGCCGTCTTTGAAGGTGCGGACGCCGTCATGCTGTCGGCCGAATCCGCTTCCGGCGACTATCCGGTGGAAGCCGTTTCGACGATGGCATCGATCGCCAGCGCCATCGAGCGCGAGCCGCACTACCCCGGCATCATCTACGCGCAGCGCGCCCAGCCGGAGGCAACCGGTGCGGACGCGATTTCGCTCGCTGCCCGCCAGATCGCCGAAACGCTGCGGCTGTCGGCTATCGTCTGTTACACCTCGTCCGGCACGACCGGTCTTCGCGCCTCGCGCGAGCGTCCTCAGGTGCCGATCCTGGCGCTGTCGCCGGTCATCCAGACCGCACGCCGCCTGGCGATCGTCTGGGGCCTGCACTGCGTCGTCACGCACGATGCGACGGACCTCGACGACATGGTGAACCGCGCCTGCCGTATCGTTGCCGACGAAGGCTTCGGCAAGCCTGGCGACCGGATCATCATCTCGGCCGGCGTACCACTCGGAACGCCGGGTGCCACCAATATGATCCGCATCGCCTACATCGGCTCCGACGGCCAGAGCGGCATCTAAGGTCATCGCTATCGATTGAAGCAAAGCCCGCGGCCCGAAAAGGCGGCGGGCTTTTTTATTTGCGATATTTCTGGACGGCTTGCAGGCCGCGGCTGCACATGCAAGGCTTGGATATCAACGCTTGGGAGGGCATCATGCATGCAGTTACGCTTCTCGCATTCGCGGCGGTTTCCTTTGTCGCCATCGCGACACCGGGGCCAACGGTGCTTCTGGCGCTGACCAACGGTTCGCGCTACGGCGTGCGCCGCGCGAGTGCCGGTCTGACGGGTGCAGTGCTTTCAGACTTCGTGCTGATCGGCGCCGTCGCCGTCGGGCTGGGCGCTTTGCTGGCCGCCTCGGAATTCTGGTTCGCGATGCTGAAATATGTCGGCGCTGCCTATCTCGCCTTCCTCGGCATGATGATGTTGCGTTCGAAGGGCACGTTCGATGCGGCCCTGAAATCCGGCGAGCAAACAGGCGGCGGCTCGCCGCTTTCGATCGGCCTGAAGAGCTTCATGGTCGCGGTCACCAATCCCAAGGGCTATCTGTTCTTCTCCGCCTTCCTGCCGCAGTTTATCGATCCCACTATGCCGCAGGCGACACAGTATGCGTTGCTGGCGCTGATCTTCGCTTCGCTCGATTTCCTGATCATGCTCGGCTACGCGATCTTCGGCTCGCAGGCCGTCCGGTTCCTTAAGGCGGCGGGCGCGGTGTGGATCGAGCGCGCCTGTGGTGGCGCGCTGCTCGCCCTGGCCGGATCGCTTGCGCTCTATCGCCGGGCGACCGTCTGATCTAGGGTCAGGACCTATTAATTTCGTTTGGGATGTGATTCAGAGTCTCCATTGAAGGAGGTCCTGATGGGTGATTTGTTTCTGCTAAGCGCGCGCCAAATGGCTCGGATCTCTCCGCATTTTCCGCTTTCTCATGGGGTGGCGCGTGTCGATGACCAGCGCGTCGTCAGTGGTATCGTCTATGTGATCCGCAATGGTCTGCAGTGGAAGGATGCACCTTCGCAGTATGGGCCACATAAGACGCTCTACAACCGCTTCATTCGCTGGAGCCGGCTCGGTGTGTTCGACAGGATTTTCGCCGCTTTGGCCGGCGAAGGCGCCCAGCCTGAGCGCATCATGATCGACGCGACACATCTGAAGGCCCACCGCACCGCGGCAAGCCTTCTAAAAAAGGGGATGTTCCCCGTCGTATCGGGCGAACCAAGGGCGGACTGAACTCGAAGCTCCATGCCGTTTCCGATGATGACGGCCGGCCGATCATCATGCTGCTCTCTGAAGGCCAGATGAGCGACCACAAGGGCGCCCGGATCGTCCTCAACGCGTTGCCCAAAGCCGATTGCCTCATCGCCAATAAGGGCTACGACAGCACCTGGTTCCGCCAAGAGCTTCTTGCCAGGGGCATTGAGCCCTGCATCCCGTCCTCTAAAAGCCGGAAGAAACCATACGTCTACGACAAAGCTCTCTATCGTCGCAGACACAAGGTCGAGAACCTTCGCCAAGCTCAAGGACTGGAGGAGAATCGCAACACGCTAAGACCGATGCGCCCACATCTTCTTCTCCGCAATCTGCATCGCAGCTACTGTCATCTTCTGGCTGTGATTAACGAGTCCTGACCCTAGTTACCAGCAGGGCGAGCCTCGGCCGCTCACCTGCTGATTAAAACGATACCCGACGGCGGGCGCACGTGGGAGTTTTGCGCCCGCCATGACGAAGCTACCTTTGTCGCACCATCCGGCGACCCTACTTCGCAGCCTTCTCGATCAACTTCGCCACCTGGTCCGGATGCGAAACCATTACGACATGGGACGCGCCTTTCACGACCTCGGTGTCCTTTGAATGCGCTCGCTCAGCCATCCATCCCAGCGCCTTAGCCGGGATGTTTTTGTCGGCGTCACCGTAAACAAAATAGGAAGGAATGGTCTTCCAAGCTGCGCTTGAGGACTTCTCATTCAGAGCGGCAACGGTCACTGGGCGTTGAGTGGCAGCCATCAGAGCAGCATCCTTGGCAGACACGTCGGCAGCGAACTGCGAATGAAATTTTGCCTGGTCAATGTACAGGTCCTTCTGGCCATCAGCCAGGTCGACCGGAGCGGATAGAGCGCTCGCAAGAGTCCCTCCCGGGAATTTGCCCGACAGATCCGCCGCCGTTTCCCCGGCGTCAGGAGCGAAAGCTGCGACATAGACGAGCGACTTCACGTGTGCAGGCTCCGCAGCTTCCGTGATAACCGATCCGCCATAAGAGTGGCCGACGAGCACGACAGAAGTGTTCAGCGACGAAACCACCCGGCGGACATAGTCCCCGTCGGTTTTTACGCTACGGAGAGGATTAGCGACGGCGACGACCGGGTAGCCATCCTTCTCAAGGCGAGCGATCACGCCGTTCCAGCTGGAAGCATCTGCGAAAGCTCCATGGACCAAAACTATGGTCGGCTTGGCCGCTGTGTCGGCGAACACGGGGGTGATCGAAGAAGTCAGCGCTGCGGCTGCGATCGCGATTTTGAGAAACTTGTACATAGGATTTCCTTTGAAAATACTCATTTCGGATTTTTGATATCGCGCAATTAAATTGTGTGCAAGCAAAATTGTCGAGGACGTGTTCACTCATCCGTGAGCAGCGTGTCTCATCGGGTGGGGATGGAAGCGTTTCTGTGCTGAAAAGGCCGAGGGGCTACACGATGACGAGTTTCTAGATGAGTCCTGTGTTAGGCGCATTCTAGCGAGCAACAAGGAGTCGAATCCGCCCGGAGACTCTGAATCACATCCCAAACGAAATTAATAGGTCCTGACCCTAGGCCACGKACACGTGGCCGACGCGATAGATCTGGCCGCCTGCGGCAGTCGGGGGTGCGGCTCGACGAAGGCTGAAGCGCACGATCGTCCAGCTCGTCGGCTCGAAGGCCGAGACGGAGGCCAAAACATCGCTTCGTCGCGCCTCGCCTTGCGCGCGCTTGGTTTCCTCTTCCCTGATGTGCCCGAGCGACGCATAGGGTTCGATCGGAAAGACCTCCCGAGTGGCGAACCTGGCTTCCGCGACGGCTGAGGCGGTTTCGGCTTGCCAGACGATCCAGGTTTTGACCTGCGGCCAGCCGAAGGATTGCGTCAGTGCCTCGAAACCGGGGCCGCAGAGGAAATCGCCGGCGCCTTCCGGTTTTTGCCAGAGATAGAACGGCGCATAGAGGTTTTCAGTGGAGCCGAACTCGCCCTTGCGGGCGCTGAGATAGGCCTTGAAGCCGAGGTTCGCAAAGCCGTCGAGCATCGGCCCCTTGTCGCGAATTCGGCGGTTGATGATCGACATGTCGTAGTCGGCAGGCAGGGTGAAGCTGTACTGCATGGCGATCATCGCGTGATCTCCACCGGTTCCAGCCAATCGACGAAGCGACCGGCTTCGGCCGCCTGGATGCTGATGTAGCTGAAGGTGCTGTCGCCGGCGGCGCCATGCCAGTGCTTTTCGCCGGCGGCAAACCAGACCGCGTCTGCGGTGCGCAGTTCTTCGACATGCCCGCCGTCTCGCTGGGCGAGCCCCTTGCCGGAGAGAACGTAGAGCAGCTGGCCGCGCGGATGCGTGTGCCAGTTGGTTATCGTGCCGGGGTCGAGGCTCGCCCGCATGGCTGTGTTTTCCCCATCCGCACTGCCTTCCAGCAACATCTCGACCCAGAACGGGGCCGTGGCAGCGCCCTGCGGCGAGCGGACGGCGTTGCCGGGGCGGCGGACGGTCATGCGATCGGGATTGCCGCTCATGGTGCTGTCTCCATGGCACGGATTTCCCAGCCGGGTTCGGTCATCTGCTGTTCGCCGTTGCCGAACGACCATTCGTCCGGTGACGTCGTCGTCACGACGATCATCACGTCCTCCGGTCTGAGGCCGGGGGATTGTGCGAGCAGTTCGACGGCGCGCTGGAAGAATGCCTTGCGCGTCTGCGTCGAGCGCGGCTTGCCGGCGGTGATGGCAAATAGCACGAAGTCGTCGGAGCGCGGACCGGCGAGATAGTTGCGATCGAAGATCAACTCGGCGGGTTCGTGCTGATGAAACACCTGAAAGCGATCGGCAGGCGGCACGTTGAACGCCTCGACCATGGCGCGGTGGATGCTGTCCGATATGGCCCTGAGATAGTCCGGCGACTTGCCTTTCAAAAGCGAGATACGAACGAAGGGCATGGAAGCCTCCTTGATGTGAACTCTTGACAGCAGGAGGATCGCACGACACGATAATACATAAAATCAGAATTTTGTGGATCAATGATCCTGAAAATATGGACAATACGATGCGCCGAACGATGTTCGATCTTGATGTGCTGCGGACCTTCGCGACCGGCATGGAGCTCGGCAACTTCGCAAGGGCGGCCGAGCGGCTCGGGCGCTCGACCTCGGCGGTCAGCGCCCAGCTGAAGAAGCTGGAGGAGCAGGCAGGCACGCCGATCTTTCGCAAGGCGGGGCGGGGGCTTGCGCTGACGGAAGCGGGCGAGACCATGCTGACCTATGCGCGACGGCTGCTGGAATTGAACGACGAGGCGGCGGCTGCCGTTCACAGTGTCGAGCTGGAAGGCTGGGTGCGGCTCGGGCTGCAGGAGGACTTCGGCGAGAACCTGCTGCCCGATGTCCTCGGCCGTTTCGCGCGGGCCCATCCGAAGGTGAGGATCGAGGCCCGCGTCGTGCGCAATGCCGAGCTGATCGAGCGCGTGACGTCTGGCAAGCTCGACCTGGCGCTGGCCTGGAGCGACGGCCACCTGACGCCGCATTGCGCGCCGATCGGCGAAGTGCCGATGTGCTGGATCGGTCCTGCAGCCGGGCTCTCCGAATGGAGCGCGAAGAGTGGAGAACCGTTGCCGCTCGCATCGCTCGAAGCGCCTTGCCTGCTGCGGACGGCGGCGATCAAGGCGCTCGACGCGGCCGGTATCCCCTGGCGGCTTGCTTTTGTCAGCCCAAGCCTTGGCGGACTTTGGGCCGCCGCCGCCGCGGGGCTCGGCGTCACGATCCGCACGCCGATCGGCCTGCCCGACAAGGTCAAGCCGCTGATGGCCGATGAATCCGGTCTGCCGGAACTGCCACGACTCGGGCTCGTGTTGCATCGGGCCGAAGCCGAGCCCGGTCCGGCAACGGCGCGGCTCGCAGAACTCGTCCTGCAGTCGGTGCGGGGAGCGCTTGGTGAGGCTCTCCCATCTCCCTCGGGGAAAAGGTGGCCCGAAGGGTTGGATGAGCGGGCGGCACAGCAGATCGTCCGGCCGTGACAAGAGAAAGTTGCCCGCAGGAGGCCCTATGCCTGGAATTCGCGCTGGGCATTGCGGCGGATTGCCTGCGGGGGCTGGCCGAAGGCGCGGACGAAGGCGCGGCGCATGCGCTCGCGATCGGCAAAGCCGGTTTCCATGGCGACGATATCGATCGGGTGGCGACCCTGCTCCATCATCAGCCGCGCCGCCTCCAGGCGCAGGTTCTCGACGGCCTTGGCCGGGGATTGTCCCGTCTCGGAGCGAAAGGCGCGGCTGAACTGGCGAGGGCTCAGATGAGCCGCCTCGGCAAGCTCTTCGACAGAAAGGATGTTCTTCAGATTGCCGCGCGCATAGGCGAGCGCCTTTTGGATGCGATCCGACTTCGGTTCGAGCTCCAGAAGGGTCGAAAACTGCGATTGGCCGCCGGCCCGGCGGTGGTAGACGACGAGCTTGCGGGCCACGGACCGTGCGATGTCGGCACCGTGATCCTTCTCGACCATGGCCAGAGCGAGATCGACGCCTGCCGTCATGCCTGCCGATGTCCAGACCGATCCGTCGACGATGAAGATGCGGTCTTCCTCCATCTTGATCCTGGGATAGCGGACCTGCAGTTCGCGGGCGAGAAGCCAGTGGGTCGTTGCGCGGCGGCCGTCCAGGACGCCGGCCTCCGCCAGGAAGAAGGCGCCGGTGCAGATCGAGGCGACGCGGCGGGAATTGCCGAGGGCGGCGCGAATGAAATCGCTCTCGGCCTGGGTCGGCAGCATGATGCCGGGGGCGCCCGAGATCATCAGCGTGTCGAAGGCCGGATCGCCGAAGGGCTCGGTGTCGATGGACATTCCGAAGGAGCTTGGCACTGGGCCGCCGGTCCTGGAGATATAACGGATCCCGTAGGCCTCGCCGCCAAGGTCGATATTGGCGAATTCGAAGACAGAGACCGCGGCCAGGCTCATCGCCTGGAAGCCGGGGAAGAGGAGAATGGCGATCGTCTGCACGGCAGTAAACTCCCGTTGTCCTAAAAGGTGGTATATATGACATTCAGGCCGTCGGCAATTCGTCGTAAGACTCTTCCCAAGCGAACGGCAGGGGCCGGGGCAGCAGAAGGAAGAAAGCGATGACACAGATATCCGAGTCACCGGTATCCGAGACACCGGTATCCGAGACACCGGTATCCGAGACACCGGTATCCGAGACACCGGTATCCAAGACACCGGCATCCAGGGGTACGGCGCTGATCACCGGCGCATCGTCGGGCATTGGTGCGGTTTACGCGCAGCGGCTCGCACAGCGCGGCTACGATCTCATACTCGTTGCCCGCAATTGGGAAAGGCTCTCGGCGCTTGCGAGCAGGCTCACTGATGAAACCGGCCGAACCATCGAGACGGTCACTGCCGATCTCGGCGACCAGGCGGACCTGCGTCGTGTCGAGGAGGTGCTGAAAACCGACCGCAGCATTACGCTGCTCGTCAACAATGCCGGTGTCGGCGGAACGGCACCGCTGCTTTCGTCCGACGTCGACAAGATGCAGGCGATGATCGAGCTCAACGTCACGGCGCTGACGCGGCTGACCTATGCCGCCGTGCCCGGTTTCGTTGCCCGCGGCGGCGGATCGATCGTCAACATCGCCTCGATCGTCGCCATCGGGCCGGAGGTGCTGAATGGCGTCTACGGCGCCAGCAAGGCTTTTGTCCTTGCCTTCAGCCAGTCTCTCAAACACGAGCTGGCGGACAAGAACATCCGTGTACAGGCGGTGCTGCCGGGTGCTACCGCGACCGAGTTCTGGGGCATCGCGGGTACGCCCGTCGAGCATCTGCCTTCTGAAATCGTCATGTCGGCCGAGGACATGGTGGACGCTGCGCTGGCGGGTTTCGATCAAGGCGAATTTGCAACGATCCCGGCGCTTGAGGACGCCGGATTGCTGAAGGCGTATGAGGATGCCCGCCAGGCATTGCTGCCGAACCTGTCGCGCTCCGCACCGGCACAGCGCTACAAGGCAGCCTGACGATATCTCTGGTGGAAGGCGGGTTTCGGTCCGCCTTTATCCGTGTCGTGCAAGCGCCCTGGCGAAGATGTCGGCATCGACGTTGCCGCCTGAGGTGACGACGATGGCGTCTTCCTCGTCCAGCTGCTCGCCATGGAACAGGGCCGCTGCAAGCGCCACGGCGCCGCCCGGTTCGACGACGATCTTAAGCCGCGTGAAGGCAATCGCCATGGCGCGGAGCGCCTCGTCGTCGCTGACCACGATGCCGGCACCGGAAAGCCGCTGCAGGATCGGGAAGGTGATGTTGCCAGGCTGCGGCGTGATGATGGCGTCGCAGATCGAGCCGGTCAGCGTGGCATTGCGTTCGATCTTGCCCGATGCAAGCGAGCGCGTCGTGTCGTCGAAGCCCTCGGGCTCGCAGGGGCGCACGCGAAACGCCGGGGCGCTCGCTTCCAGCGCCAGCGCTATGCCGGAGGAAAGTCCGCCGCCGCCGCAGGGAACCAGAACCTCGGCAGACTTGACGCCTTCTTCCTCGGCCTGCTCGGCAATTTCGAGGCCCGTCGTCCCCTGACCGGCAATCACCTGCGGCTCGTCGAAGGGCTTGATCAGCGTCAGCTTCCTCTCGGTCGACAGCTCAGCGCCGAGCGCGTCGCGGTCCTGCGTCGCGCGGTCGTAGAGCACGACTTCGGCACCGAGCGCGCGGGTGTTGGCAATCTTCAGCTTCGGCGCATCGGACGGCATGATGATGACGGAGGGTACGCCGTGCAGCTTGGCGGCAAGGGCGACGCCCTGCGCGTGATTGCCTGATGAAAACGCGATAACGCCGCGGGCGCGGACAGCCGGATCAAGCGATGAGACCGCCGCCCAGCCGCCGCGGAATTTGAATGAGCCCGTATGCTGCAGGCATTCGGCCTTCACGAAGACGCGCCGTCCGGCGATGTCGTTGAGGAACGGAGACGACAGAAGCGGTGTGCGGCGTGCATGTCCGCGCAGGCGGGCGCGGGCTGCGACGATCATTTCAATGCTGGCCATGGAAGCTCTTTCAGATGGTGGTTCGCTCATGCTTAGGGCGACGCGCTGTCGATGTGAACGGCTGCTTTGTCACGGTGACACGAAAAGCGTCTTTTTCGCAGGCGGCTCAAGCGCAACGAGGTTGCTGCGGTTGCGTCGCCTGAATTCCGTGGGGCTGGTGCCGCTCAAGCGCAGGAATTCGCGATTGAAATTCGACTTGCTGATGAAGCCGCAGTCGAACATCAGCCGCGTCACGGGCTCGTCGGTCTGCGCCAGCTGTTTGCAGGCGGCGCGAATGCGGAAATCGTTGACGTATTGCGACACGCTCATGCCGTGGACGCGGTTGACGGCAATCGAGACGCGGCGCGCGGCAAGGTTCATCCGGCGGGCGATGCGGCTGAGGTTGAGGTCCGGATCACGGTAGAGATGGCGCGTTTGCATGAGGCCGTCGAGGGCGGCCGCCACGGTGGCGTCTTCTGCCGTTGGCGCGGAAGCGGGGGCAAGCTGCGGTTCCGAAGGCGGGTTTTCCAAGGACTGGCTACCGCTTGCAACGGCGGCGGCCGTGCCGAGGACGAGCAGTGCCAAGACATTGCCGAGTGCGACGATGGCGCCGGAATGAATGCCCCCCGTCCGTGTGAAATCCAGGCTGATGGCGATGTCGGCGATTGCCGACGCGATCAGCGAGACGGCGGTGATCAGCAGCGAGCGGTAGGACAGCAGGGCGCCGTCGAGGCGCGAGGAGACAAGCGCATCAGGACCATGGCGCGCAAGCCACAAAAGGGCCGCGCCGTAAGCGAGGAAGATGACGGTCAGCACCGGACCGACGGGTTCGCGCCAGAAAGCCAGGAGGCAGGCGATCAGGGCGGCGGGCAGCAGATGCGGCCAGAAGCGAACAAGCGCGACCGGTCCCTCCATCGCAAGGCTTTTGAAGCTGATCCAGGCGAGGCCGGCGATCAGCGAGGCGACGAGGGCCTGGGCCGGAAGGATGTCGACGACGTCGTAACCCCAGCGGATGCCGATCAGCACCGATTGCAGCGCATAGGCGGCGATCAGGAGCAGAAAGGGGCGCTTTTCCGGCGCGTGCCAATCGCCCTGCCTGAGCATGCGGACGAGCAGGATGAAAAGCAGGAATCCAACGACTAGGGGTAGCGGTACGAAGATCATGACAGCGGATCCGGTGTTGCTTGCGCGAATATCAACACGACAATGGCCTTGATCGCAATCGCGGGCGACCCGGATTGCGTTTCAGGTCTCGATAAATGTCTCCAATCGTCAGCTTGCCTCGGCCGCCACGTTGAAGGCGGCTCGCGCAAGGAGACAGGCGATGGCATTTTTTCTATTCATACCCGCATTCTTCATGTCGCTGGTTGCGGCCTTTGCCGATACTGGGTCGTCCGGCGAGGCGCTCGACATTTCGGCAGTCCGCACCGTTGTCGTCAGCGGCGATGCGAGCGATATCAGGATCACCACCAAGGCCGGCGAGCCTTACCGGGCGCAAACGCAGGGGCGCCGCGGCGGGTGGTTTTCCTCGTGGTATTCAAGCTGGTTCTTCAACAGTTGCCTGGATCGCAGCCGGATGCATGTCGACGGTACGACGTTGCGGGTCGAGGTAATGCAGACCTCGTGGACGGATCTGTCGGACTGCACGCTCGAAGTATCTGCAAACGTCCCTCCAGGCAGCGCCATCCGCGTCGACCAGCAGGCCGTCAGGGCGTGGTTCGAGGGGGATTTCGCAAGCCTTGGAATCTCAAGCAAGGCGGCCGATATCTCGCTCGAGGGCCATGCCTCTACCGTCGATATCCTCGGTGCCGCCGTGCGGGCGCAGCTGCATTATGATGGGATCCGGCGCGACGAGCGGATCGATATCGCGGCCCAATCTCTGGAGGCCGAGCTCGGTTTCGGCAGGGATGTGCCGGTCGACTATACCGTGACCGCCAAGGCGTCCTATGTCGACAGTCCGGGCCCGAGCGTGCCGGGCGCCAAGCCGCAGGTGACGATCAGGGGCGACTACGTTCACGCCCGCCTCCGCTGATCAATAGCCGCCGGCCGAGCCCTCGGCCGCGCGGCTGTCCATGGCGCCGTAATAGCGAGCGGCCCCGCCCTTCTCGATATCGGCGAGGCTCTTGCCGCCGACGAGGATGCCGGCGGCCTGTCCCCATTGCGGCGGTCCGCTGCCGTCGTCCAGCGTGTGGCCCATGGCGACAAGCGCCCGGATCGTATCGGGGGAGAGGGTGTAGGGTTCGAGATAGACCTTGTCCGGCTGCCACTGATGATGAATGCGCGGCGCGTTGACGGCCTGGCTGATGTCCATGCCGAAATCGACCACGTTCAGGATCGCTTCGAGCGTAATGGTGATGATGCGCGAGCCGCCGGGGCTGCCGATCACCATGAACGGCTTGCCGTCCCTGGTGACGATCGTGGGGCTCATGGACGAGAGCGGCGTCTTCTTCGGCGCGATGGCATTGGCCTCGCCCTGAACCAGGCCGTAGAGGTTCGGCACCCCTGGCTTGGAAGTGAAGTCGTCCATCTCGTTGTTGAGAAGGATGCCTGTGCCGGGCGCCACCACGCCGGCACCGAAGGAGCCGTTCAGCGTGTAGGTGACGGCCACCGCGTTGCCGTCGTCGTCGATGATTGAATAGTGCGTGGTCTCGACGCTTTCCTTGGCGCCGAGCGGTTTCAGGTTGGCGGAGCTGCCCGCCCTGTCATTGTCGATCTTGGCGCGGATATCCTTGGCATAGCCCTTGTCCAGCAGCTTGGACACCGGGTTTTCAACGAAATCCGGATCGCCGAGCGCAGCATTGCGATCGACATAGGCGTAGCGCATCGCCTCCACCATGAGATGCACCGCCTCGGCGGAGCCATAGCCGAGAAAGGAGAGCGGATAGCCTTCCAGCACGTTCAGGATTTCGCAGATGATGACGCCGCCGGAGGAGGGTGGGGGCGAGGAGACGATGTCGTAGCCGCGATAATTGCATTCGATCGGCTTCAGCTCACGCACGGCATACTGTTCGAAATCCTGCTTCGCGAGGATGCCACCTTTAGCCTCGCTCGCCTTGACGATCGCGTCTGCCGGAATGCCCTTATAGAAGGCGTCGGGTCCTTTTTCCGCGATGCTCGAGAGAACGGCGGCGAGCTCAGGCTGCGTCAGTTTCTCGCCCGAACGATAAGGCATGCCATCCGGCTTCAGGAAGATCCGGGCTGCAGCGTCGTCCTTGGCCAGGCGCTTGGCGCTGCCGGCGAGGCTGGCGGCATCGCCCTGTTCCAGCGTGAAGCCTTCCCGGGCGTAGCGGATGGCCGGCGCCAACAGATCCTCACGCGACCTGGTGCCGTATTTCTCGCGCGCGGTCTCAAAGCCCATGACGGAACCCGGCACCCCGACGGCGAGGTAGCCGTCGAGGCTGGCGCGCGGCACGACATCTCCCTTGGCATCGAGATACATCGTCTTGGCGGCGGCAAGCGGCGCGCGTTCGCGGAAATCGAGGAAGGTCGTTCGGCCATCTTTCAGCCGGATGGTCATGAAGCCGCCGCCGCCGATGTTGCCCGCCGTCGGGTAGACGACTGCCAGGGCATAGCCGACCGCGACGGCGGCATCCACCGCGTTGCCGCCGCTCTTCAGGACATCGACGCCGACGTCGGTCGCCAGGTGCTGGGCGGTAACGACCATGCCGTGCTCGGCCTCCACGGGCGCGGGCGAAGCGGCGAAAGCCGCTGTCAGCGGTGCAAGTGCGAGCGACAGCGCGGCGACCACGGCGAATGATTTCATGCAAAGGCGGTCCATGACTTTCCCCGAAGGATTGCGATGAAAAAGATATGGGACGCCGGTGCCTCGAGGCAATGATGGGACGCAGTTCAAGCGGGCAGGTCGGCCAGTTTCCGGTTGGCGTTGCCGGCGCCGGACCGCCACCTGCGACGGCGGCCTCAGTCTCGCGAGACTATGCTCGCTCTGCACCCTGACGGGCAAGGCGCTCTTCGGCCGTGCGCGCGGCAGCCTCGAGATCGCGGAATTGCCCCGCGATCTTTTCCAGTGCTGCGATGGCGACATCGGTCGCGAGGTAGTCCGGCTTGTGTCCCACGCCGCGGATCCTGACCAGCTCGGAACCCTCGATATCGCGGGCCAGTCCCTGCGAGTGGAGATGCTCCCAGACGATATCGTCGCTGTCACCGGTGATGATGACGGTCGGTGCGGTGATCTGTGGGTAGAGAGGCGACTGCACCTTCACATAGTCGAGCAGCCGTATGCAATCGGAGGCATTGTTGCAGAAGGTCTCCGGTCGCAGCACCAGGGAAGGGCCGGTTCGTGCGATATAGTCCGCGGGGCGCTGATTGGGGCTGAAGACGCTCCGCGTAACCTGTTCCATCCGCCCCAGGCCAAGCGGCACCACGAGTGCGTGCGTAAAGAGCCAGCCGATCAGCGGCACCGTCGCGACATGGTAGTACCAGTCGACCCCGCCTGGCCACGGATGCGTCGCCGGCGCGAGGAAGAGAAGGCCCCTGGTCTTGTCCGGATGGCGCACGCCGAAAGCCGCTGCGATCGCGCCGCCGAAGGAATGGCCGACGATGATCGCCTTGTCTATGCCGCGCTTTTCCATGAGGTGGGCGATGGCATCCGCCTGGCCGGAAGGAAGGGCGTTTTCTGGGCCGCCGCGCTCGGAATAACCATGGCCCGGACGATCGACGAACAGCATTTCGGCGCGGCCGGCGAGCGGTGCAAGAAAGGCTCCACGCTGGTCGAGGAGATTGCCGCTGGCGCCATGGATGAAGACAATGGCCGGCAGGTCTGGGGTCTCAGGACGCGGGACGTGAACGGCATTCATGCGGTAGCCGCCGACGTCGGTCAGTTCACCGATATTGGGATAGGCCTGCTCGATCTGACGCGCTTTATAGGAGGAGTAGCCGATAGCGGCTGCTAGGGGCGCGAGGAGCGCTGAGATTTCGGCAAACATGAAAGCGACCTGAGCAAACTTATGGACACAATACGCAAGATGGGCTGCGCCGGTTCACCGTCCAGGATCATGTGCGGTTGCCGGCCAGTTTTTCAGCGAGTGTGTTCATCTGTTCCTGCGCGGCGCGATTGGCAGGGTATATGTCGAGAAATCGCTCCCAAGCCTTGAGCGCTAGCTGGTCGTTGCCGGACTCGGAGAGAATCGCGGCCATGCCTGACAGTGCGCCGAAATGTCGAGGTTCGATATCGAGCACGCGTTCGATGTCGGACATGGATTTGCGCATGCTGCCGTTGGCATAGTTCAACGTCGCGCGGCGGTTCCAGCTCTCGGCATAGTTCGGTTTCAATGCGATTGCCTGGTCGAGGAAGTCAAGGGCCGCGGCGTTGCGCTTATCCTGAATTGCCTTGTCGGCCCATTGCATGAGCAAGTTGACCGTAGCGCTGCCGGAATCGTTCCATTCGGTGCGAATCTCGTCAGCGATACTGCTGGCCTTGTCGGCGTCGCGCTCGCGTTTCAGCTGCGTATAAAGCTGGTCGAGATGCTGCCCGGGGGAGAGGTTCGCATCCGGCTGCTCGACGATCGTTTCCTTGTCCTGCGCTACAGCAGGCAGCACGGGAGCCAGCAAGGCGAAAGCGAGCGGTAGCACCGCGGATGTCATGGCCAAAAAACGCATGGCGGGCATATTAGCCCGCCAACGCAGAAGATCAAAGCGATTTAACCGGATCACTTCAGCAATCCCCCGAACAGGCCCAGGCGCACAAAGTCGCCGAGCCATTCGGCCGTGCGATATCAGCCCTGACGAGCCTTGAAGCGCGGGTTCAGCTTGTTGATGATGTAGACGCGGCCCTTGCGGCGAACCAGGCGGTTGTCACGGTGACGAGCCTTGAGCGACTTGAGCGAATTCTTGATCTTCATTGTTTTGATCCGCGATGTTTGGGGGAATTCACATTCGCCCGTATATATGACATTCAAAAGCGCGCTCAGGGCGCGCTCTTCAGGTTGGGCGTGCAGATAACCCGGCCACTTGTCTGTGTCAACCACATGAAGGTGTTTTTCCCGTGGCAGAAGGGCGTTCTGTCAGGGGAAAACCGATGATTTTGCAGTCAGCGTGGTGACGTGGCCCATCTTGCGGCCGGGCCGGGATTCCGTCTTTCCGTAGAGATGAACCAGCGTATCGCGGCGCTTCAGCCAGTCCGGCAGCGCCAGGATATCGTCGCCGATCAGGTTCTGCATGACGCAGTCGGAGTGACGGTCGGAATTGCCGAGCGGCAAGCCGGCAACGGCGCGGATATGCTGCTCGAACTGCGAGACGACGCAGGCCGCTTCCGTCCAATGGCCGGAGTTGTGTACGCGCGGCGCCATCTCGTTGGCAATCAGGCTGCCGTCTGCGAGCACAAAGAACTCGATGCCGATGACGCCGACATAGCCGAGCGTCGTCAGGATCGTCTCCGCAGCCTCGCGGGCAGCGGCAGCCGTCGCTTCGGTGATGGAGGCGGGTACGGTCGAGGTGTGGAGAATGCCGTTGCGGTGGATGTTTTCGGCCGGATCGAAGCAGACGACGGTTGCGTCGGTCGCGCGCGCGGCAATGATCGAGATCTCACGCTCGAAGGAAACGAAGCTTTCGAGAATCAGCGGCACGCCGCCAAGGGCAGCGTAGGCGCCGTCGGCGCTGTCGGCGCCGGAGCGGAAGACCATCTGGCCCTTGCCGTCATAGCCGAGCCGTCGCGTCTTCAGGACCCCCTGGCCGCCGAAGTCCCGCAATGCGGCCTCGAGGCCGGACTGGTTGTCCACGGCACGAAAGTCGGCTGTGGATATGCTGCAGCCGTTGATGAAACGCTTCTCGACCAAGCGGTCCTGCGCCGCTTCCAGAGCCATGGGGGGCGGATAGACCGCAACGCTGCCTGCGAGCGTTTCGGCGGCGGAAACGGGCACGTTCTCGAACTCATAGGTGACCACGTCGCAGGCTTCGGCAAGTTCGGCGAGTGCCACCGGATCGTCGTAAGCGGCAACGATCTGGCCGTTCGCCACCTGTGCGGCGGGACAATCGACCTGCGGCTCAAGGATAATGGTGCGGACGTTCAGCCGCGCAGCCGCCATGGCCATCATGCGGCCCAGCTGGCCGCCGCCGATGATGCCGATCGTCGTTACGGTCATAGGTCGTCCATCGGGTATTCTGCGACGGCAGCGCTCTGGCGCTCGCGCCATTCGTCAAGGCGGTCGGCGATTTCCTCGTCCGACAGGGCAAGGACGGCGGCAGCAAGAAGGGCAGCGTTGATCGCGCCGGCCTTGCCGATCGCCAGCGTGCCGACAGGAATGCCGCCCGGCATCTGGACGATGGAAAGGAGGCTGTCCTGACCCGACAGCGCCTTGGACTGAACCGGAACGCCAAACACCGGAAGCGGCGTCATGGCTGCTGCCATTCCAGGCAGATGTGCGGCGCCACCGGCGCCTGCAATAATGACCTTGAAGCCTTCGTCGCGCGCCGACTTGGCGAAATTCACCAGACGATCAGGCGTACGGTGGGCCGAAATGATGCGCGCGTCGTAGGGGATTTCCAGCGCTTCCAACGTATCGGCGGCGTTCTTCATGGTTTCCCAATCCGACTGGCTGCCCATGATGATGGCTACGGGTGGTCTGTCTGTCATCGTCACGACAATTCCCTCAGGCGATGATATCAGGGATGATCTGGTCCTCGAGCTTTGTCAGCTTGTCCTTGATAACCAGCTTCTTCTTTTTCATGCGTTGAATGCGCAGCGCGTCGCATCCGGTGGCAATCATGGCGTTGATGGCGACATCGTAATCTTCGTGCTCCTGACGCATGCGCGCCACGATGAGCCTGACTTCCGCCTGTTCCTGATCCGGCATTTGTATTCCCCACGATCGTCTTCGGACGCTGTCCGGTCTGGCGATGATTTTCGCATGCTCCTATCATCAAATAGCGGTAACGGCTAGTTGGTGATGATCATGAATTTGCCACGTAGTCTCCTTGTTTTCGCCTTCGACAAGCTTTCAAAAATGTGTCACACTTTGAAGGTTGACGCCTTGGATCTCCGGCGGTGTTGGCCGGAGAGAGGTAAGAGGAAGGAAGGGTCAAATGACTGTTCAAGCTCATCTTGAATCACTCCAGAAAAAGCATGGCGCTCTTGAGGAGGAGCTTCATTCGCTTATGGTATCCCCCTCGAGAGACGACCGTGAGGTCGCCGAGTGCAAGCGCAGGAAGCTGCGCATCAAGGACGAGATTGAGCGTCTCAAATCTCCCGTACATTGACAGGATAACCAAATACTTGGCGTGGGTCGCGCGACAACGGAAGGTGATATCGCAAGATTCCCAATAATTTAGCAAAACTTCGCGTCAGGTAGAGTTTCCTGAGCGCCGATTGTGAAGAGTTCGCAATCGGCGCTCTTTCATTTTGGGCGGGTGTCAGGCCCAGAATTGATCCAGCCACAGATTGAGCCTGTCGAAGCCGCGATTGTTGACGGCATAGATGCGCTTGGTGCCGTTTGCAGTCACCGAAACCAGGTTGCAATCGAGCAGTGCCTTGAGGTGCTGCGAGACGGCGGGGCGGCTTATCGGAAGGCCCTCGGCCAGTTCGTTGACGGTGCGCGGAGCTCGTCGCAACTCCTCCAGCAGGAAGCGCCGGTGAGGGTCGGCTATCGCAGTGAAGGCGTCCGCGTTCGACATGGCGGAAAGCTACGTCAAACGAGGCAGTTCGGCAAGGAGATTGTGCGTCGCAGCGAAAGCCCGCGATCGCTAGTATCCCAGGCCCTCGCGGGCGATCAGGATGGCCGCGATCAGCGCCATTGCATACATGAACGGATAAAAGATTGCTGGTTTCATCCGGCGCACGCACCATGCCCCGGTCAAGGTTGCCAGCGGCGCCAAGGGCAGAAGCGTGGCCGCGGCCGCAAGGTTCCGTGTGTCGAGCTGTCCCAAGGCGAAGTAGGGGACCAGCTTTATCGCGTTCAGAATAGCGAAGAAGCGGACGCTGGTGCCGATATAGTCGCGAGGCGGCAGCTGCAGCGGCAGGGCGTAGATCTGGAACGGGGCGCCGCCCGCATGCGCCACAAAGCTGCCATAGCCGGACAGGCTTGCCCAGAGCGTTGCAAGAAGCGGGCGCTGCTCGTGCGGCTTTATTGCCCGTGCGGCGCCGGGGCCGAAACTGTTCCAGAAGTAGCGCAGGCAGAAGAGCACGGTGACCGCGCCGATGACGACGCGCAGGACATTGCCGGGCACCAGTGCTGAGGTTGCCCAGCCGAGCGCGATGCCGAAGATGGCACCGGGCAGCATGATCTTCAGTGTCGTCCAGTCGCCGTGCTTGCGCCAGATGACCAGTGAGATCATATCCATGCAGACAAGGATCGGCAGAAGGATCGCGGCGGCCTGAACCGGCGAGACGACGAGGGCGAGAAAGGGCAACCCGATCAACGAGAGCGCGTCGCCCATGCCGCCTTTCGCCAGGCCGACCAGAATGACGGCCGGAATGGCGGCGTAATAAAATGAAAGGTCCATCGGCATGCTTTTGAAAGTCCTCCCTTGCCAGTCCCGTCTAACGGAATTACTCACACAGGACGAGTGCGGATGGGCCGGGAAACTGTGAAATCCGCTGCAAATGGAAAGAGTTCATGACCGAACCGCAAAATCGCTGCCGCCTAGTTCTGATCGTTCCCGATATCGCCGATGCCGATGAGCAGGCGAAGATCGTCGGCGATGCTCTGAAGGGCGGCGATGTCGCCTCGGTGATCGTGCCGCAATACGCATTGAATGACAGCGAGTTTCAAAAGCACGCCGAGAAGCTCGTTCCGATCATTCAGGACGCCGGCGCGGCAGCCTTGCTCGCCGGTGACAGCCGCGTCGTCGGGCGCACGAAGGCGGACGGGTTGCACCTGACGGGTCCGGCCAGCGAGATCTCAGAGGCGATCGAAAAATATGCCGACAAGCTGATCGTCGGTGGCGGCAACGCTGCCGACAGGCATCATGCACTCGAAATCGGCGAGCAACGACCCGACTACATCTTCTTCGGCAAGCTCGAGGGCGACATCAAGCCGGAGGCGCATCCGAAGAACGTCGCGCTCGGCGAATGGTGGGCCTCGATGATCGCGATCCCCTGCATCGTCATGGGCGGTACGGACCCGGCCTCGGCGCTTGTGGTGGCAGACAGCGGTGCCGAATTCGTCGCCTTGCGGCTTGCCGTTTTCGCAGACCCCGCGCGAGCACCGTCCATCGTGGCCGAAGTCAACGCGCTGTTGGACGAAAAAGCGCCACGGTTTGAGGATTGATATCCCGCCCATGCCGATCTTGACCCGCCATTTGCGCCTTTTTCTCATCGCCACCGCTACTGTTGTGGCAGCGCTTGCGCATGGCGCATCGGCGCAAACTGTCGACAATGTGGTGACGCGCCCGCTGACCGGAGCGCCGGAAGCGCTGAAGTCGGGGCGGCCGCAGTCGAACGGTACCGAGCCCTCTACGGGCGTTGGCGTGTTTGAGCGGATGGGGGCGAAGTTGCCCGACCTGCCGCCGGAGAAGGATTACAAGGGGCCGGTCGACGAGGCCTATGGTGCATACCAGCGCGGCTACTATCTGACGGCGATGGATATGGCGTTGCCGCGCGCGCAGCTCGGCGACCCGGCGGCACAGACGCTCGTCGCTGAAATGCTTGCCTCGGGCCTTGGCGTCAAGCGCGATCCCAAGAATGCCGCTTTCTGGTACGGCAAGGCCGCGGATGGCGGCGATGCGGCCGCCATGTTCAAGTACTCCCTGATCCTCATCGAGGGCAGGCACGTCAAACGCGATAAAGCCAAGGCCGACGAGTACATGAACAAGTCGGCTGATGCCGGCAATTCTTCGGCGCAGTTCAACTGGGGCCAGATCCTGACGGCCGATAATCCGGGCGACAAGGGATTGAAGCTCGCGCTGCCCTATTATGAGAAGTCAGCGGAGCAGGGGGTCGCCGACGCGCAATACGCCGTTGCCGAGATCTATTCGTCGCTTCCCGATCTGCCGGCGGAGAAAAAACAGTTGGCGCGTGAGTGGATGGCGCGTGCCGCGCATGCGGGATTCGATTCCGCCCAGGTCGATCTCGGTATCTGGCTGGTCAACGGCACGAACGGACCGCGCGATTTCGTCAAGGGCTTCCAATGGTTGCGCATTGCTGCCAACGGCGGCAACGTGGTGGCGCAGAACAAGCTCGCGCACCTCTACATCAACGCGCTGGGCACCAAACCCGACCCGATCGAGGCGGCAAAATGGTATGTGCTGTCGCGCCGCGCCGGTCTGCCGGACCCGGGGTTGGAAGACTTCTACCTCGGCATCGAGGAAGAGCAGCAGAAGGCGGCAATCGATGCCGCCAACAAGTTCCGTCGGACGCGCTAGACTATCCGGTTTTTCTCCGAATTGCGAAAGCGCTCTGATCTTTTGTTTTCACGCAATCGCGAACGGAAAACCGCAGTGCAGTTTTGCTGGAACTACTCTAGTCCCTAGAACAGCGCGTCGGCGAACAGATCCTCTTCGTTGGTGCCGGCGCTTGCCGTTTCCACCGCGGCCAGGGCCGCTGTTTCCATCGCGGGAATGATGTCGCGGTGGACGTTTCGCTCCTGCGCCATGGTGTAGAGCTTGAAGATCTTGCGATCGAGCGGCGCGACGATGTCGGCGAGATCCGAAATATCGGCGATCTCTGCGCCCGCCACGTCCTCCAGCATATCGGCACAGCCCGCAAGGACGTCGCCGAGGTCGCGCTGGAAATCCAGCTTGCCGATCAGCAGGTTGATTTTTCCGGCCACTTCGCGGCCGTGCTCCGACAGAACCTTCAGTTCATTCTCCATCGTGTCGGCAGCGGTGCGGATGTCGGCGACTGCGTCGGTAAGGTTCTCGCCGAGGCCGCCGGACGCAGCGTCCGTCGAAGGCGTAACATTGCCGGCCGCGGCTTCCAGAGCGGGAAGTCCGTTGACGATCGCGTCCGCGGACTCGTCCAGCTTGCCTGCGAAAATACGCAGTTCGGCGGTGACGACGTTGATCGATTTGCCTTCCTCGCCGAGCCGGCTGCAGCGCAGGTTGGTGTTCAGCGCCATGTAGTGGATGTCGGTCTTGACCGCGCGGATGTTGCCGATCGATTCCAGCAGCCTGGCCGCGGTGCCGAGCGTCGACTGGCTGACCTGATCGGCCTGTTGCGTCGCCGCGTCGACCTGCTGGACGATCTCGTGGGCGGCCGAGACGCTGGATTCCAGCGCGCGCATGAAGTTGCCTTCGGCGCCGCCCTTCATCTGGTCGCGCAGCCGCAGGATCTCCTGCGTGTCATGGCCGAAGCTCGCGATCGTTTTGACGACGTTCTGCGAATCCCGGTGGAAGTCCTTGCACATGTCACCCATCTGCGCTGCCGTGAGATGATGGATGACGTTTTCCACCCGCTTGCGCGCCTCGGCATTGAGATTGCCGCCTTCGGCAGTGTCCAGAAAATCCTCCAATAGAGCAAAGGTGTTTTGGACATGCTCGATGCGCTGGCGCGTGATGTCGCCGATCTGCAAAGCCGAGAGCGTCGAGGCGACCTTGCTCTGGATGCCGCGGGCGATGGCGGAGACGTCGCGGGCCATCGCTGCGAGGTGCTGGCGGTGTTCGGCGATCTTGCGGGCGTCGTCCTTTAGGGCACTTGCCACTTCCGGCACGGTCTCGGCGTAGCTCTTCGCCATGTTGGTGCCGAAGGTCAGCGCCACCTTTACTTCTTTGTCCAGCCTGTCGAGATGGGCGGCGAAGCCGTTGACTTCCTCGGTGCCGGAATGGATGCGTTCGAGGATTTCCTGCGCGAAGCCGGCAAACTCCGGCAGCCCCGCGCCGGTGATTTTCACGGTCACCGCAAAGGTGCGCAGATAGCGCATGGTCTCTTGCATATCGGCAACGTGCTTGCGCAGCGAATATCCAGTGGTGGCAAGCGAGGAGAGCGCATCGCGCCGCGCCTTCTCGGCGCTCGGGAGATCGGCCAGGCTCTTGACGGTCGAGCGCAGATCCGCGCCGGCGTCGCTACCTTCGCTGGTGCTCAGCGTCTTCGTGACATTGTCCAGCGAACTCAACAGCCGGTTGAGTACGTCCATCACCGAGAGCAGCACCGTGCCGCCCTCCAGAAAGCGCTCTTCTACCTGGCTGCGCGCTGCCTCCAGTGTCTGGGTGATATCCGATCCGGACGTCCGGAATACGGTTGGTGCCGATGTCGCCCCGTTTTTCACGTTATTTCCTTTACTTATAACATTGGCAATTTCGGCTCTCTTTTTACGGGGGCCTTGGAAACGTCAGGTAAACGCGGACAGACTCGTCAACGTTGTGCTTAACGGAGCATGAAATTTCCGACCTCCTTCGCCGCGATATCACGGATACTGATACAAGATATTGTTTTTAAAAGCATTTATTGAAAAGGTGACGCCTCAATGCAACTTTTGCGGGGTAATAATTCAGGGAGTCCGAACTCGTCGCAATTGCATTTCTTTGCAACCAAACTTTACTCGCCGTTAAGCCTGTCGTGAGATTCCTCCTCAAGTCGAAAAGTATTTCTCCGTCCAAGGAGGTCGAGTTGAGCACCATTGCGCAGCATATCGAGTCTATTTCTCTCCCACATGTTCTGGGAATCAGGAATATCTCGGATTTACATTTAAGTATTGCCGAGTTTTTTCAAGATAGAAATTCCATTGTTCTTGAGTTTTCAGACCTGGCCGAGGCGGATCTGAGCTTTGTTCAGCTTGTTGAATCCGCCCGCCGCCATGCCGAGGTGCATAGCAAGGCGATCGCGCTTGCTTCTCCCGCCAAAGGGAACGTCCTGAAAATACTCGAGCGTGCGGGCTTCGTCGAAGCCTTCAACCGCGACGACGCAAAATTCTGGTTGCATAAAGAGGTGACGCTATGAGCGCAAATATTCTGACAGTCGATGACTCCGCAAGCATCCGACTGACCACGAAGGTCACGCTGACCAATGCCGGCTACGCTGTAACGGAAGCGGTCAACGGCGCTGATGGGTTGGCGACCGCCAAGTCGGCGCATTTCGATCTGATTGTCACCGATCTGAACATGCCCGTGATGGACGGGCTGACGATGATCGAGGAGCTGCGCAAGCTTCCGACCCACATGGGCGTGCCGATCATCTTCCTCACCACGGAATCCGATGCCGATCTCAAGGCCCGCGCCAAGGCCGCCGGCGCCACCGGCTGGCTGACCAAGCCCTTCGATCCGGAAAACCTCGTGAAGATCGTCAAGAAGGTGCTCGGCAGATGAGTTCACTCGACCCGGTAGCGGTCTTTCGCACGGAGGCTGCCGAATGCCTCGAGGCGATCGAGGCCGGCCTTCTTGACCTGACACACCAGCTTGACGACAAGGATCTGGTCGACGCGGTTTTCCGCGGCCTGCACACGCTGAAAGGGTCGGGCTCGATGTTCGGGTTCGACGCGTTGGCCGCCTTCACCCACCATTGCGAAACCGCCTTCGATCGTGTCCGCAAGGGCGAAGTGCCGGCGACGGCCGAACTCGTCGCCGCCGTTCTCGCCGCCCAGGACCATATGCGTGCGCTCGTCGACCAGCCGGACGCCGACCATGGTGATACCGGACGGAAGCTCCTGGCGCAGCTGCAGGCGGCGGTGGGCGACAAGGGTGCCGCGAGCGGTGCTGTAGCCGCTGCCGCTTCGCCTGCTCCCTCAGCACCTGCAAAGACGACGACGACCTGGCGCATCCTTTTCAGCCTGCCCTCGAACGCGATGGCGAACGGCACCAATCCGCTCGGTCTTCTCGACGAGTTGCGTGATCTCGGCGCTTGCACCATACGCGCAAATACCGCTGCCATTCCGCCGCTCGAAGACCTTGCGCCGACGGAGCTCTATGTTTCGTGGGAGGTCGTGCTGACCAGCGAACAGGACCGTTCGGCGATCGACGATGTCTTCATTTTCGTCATGGACGATATGGAACTGGACGTTCAGGAAATCGCGGCGGCAAGCGCTACGGAGGCAAAGCCGGCACCGGTGGCTCCGGCTGACATGACAGCTCTGCCGGCGGTGGCGGCCGTTCGACCGCCAGCGTTCGTGCCGGAATTCAAGCCGGTGGAGGCGGTGCCTGCGAAGCGTGAAGCGGCGGCTGCCGCTGACCATCGGCAGGCAAAGGCGGCCGAAAACGTTCGCGTTCCGGCCGAGCGCCTCGACGAGCTCATGGATCGCGTCGGAGAGCTGGTTATCGCGCAGTCGCGCCTCAGCCAGCTTGCGAGCGCTAGCACCGATATCGCGCTTCGCTCGGTCTCCGAAGAGATCGAGCGCCTGTCCGGCGAGCTGCGCGACACGATGATGGTGCTGCGCATGGTGCCGGTCGCCACGCTCTTTTCGCGCTTCCGCCGGCTCGTGCACGATCTCGCCCGCGAGACCGGCAAGGTCATCGAGCTCGTGACGGAAGGCGAAAGCACCGAGGTGGACAAGACGGTCATCGAACGGCTCGCCGATCCGCTGGTGCATCTGGTGCGCAATTCCATCGACCACGGTCTGGAAACGCCGCAGGACCGGCTTGCAGCAGGCAAGACGGAGGCCGGCACCGTGACGCTTTCAGCCCGTCAGGCCGGTGGCGAGGTCATCATCTCGATCAAGGACGACGGTCGCGGCATCAATCGCGAACGGGTCCGCGCCAAGGCGGAATCGTCGGGTCTCATTTCGCCCGGCCAGCCGCTTTCCGACCCCGAGTTGCTGCAGCTGATCTTTGCGCCGGGCTTCTCGACGGCGGCGGCGATCACCAACCTGTCAGGCCGTGGTGTCGGGATGGACGTGGTCAAGAAAACCGTCGAGGCGCTTCGCGGCACGATCGATATGGAAAGCGTGCCGGGGCAGGGATCAGAAGTCTCGCTGCGCATCCCGTTGACGCTTGCCATCATCGACGGTCTCCTCGTGCGGGTCGGTTCGGGTCGCTACGTCATTCCGCTGTCTGCGGTCGAAGAGTGCCTTGAACTGTCGTTGGAAGAGGACCTGCGCTCGCGCGGACGCAGTTTCATATCGCTGCGCGACAGCCTCGTTCCTTTCCTGCGGCTTCGCGATCTCTTCCGCACCGGTACCAAGCCGGATGTGCACCAGAAGGTCGTGGTCATTTCGACGGGCACCGAACGCGTCGGCCTCGTCGTCGACCAGATCATCGGCGACCACCAGACGGTCATCAAGTCGATGTCGAAGCTGCACAACGACGTGGCGACCTTCTCGGGCGCCACCATTCTGGGCGACGGCGGCGTCGCTCTCATTCTTGACGTCGGACACCTCGTGGCCGCCGGTCAGCAACAAGAGGCGCAGATGCGGGTGGCAGGATGAGCGCGGCAGCAGACAAGATCGATCATCATTGGAACTACGCCGACGAAGTCGAGGTTCTGACCTTCGACATGAACGGCGAAACCTTCGCGCTCGAAGCCGTCATCGTCCAGGAAATCCTGGATCTGTTGCCGGAAACCGCAGTGCCCGGAGCACAGGCCTTCGTTGCCAGCGTCATCAATTTTCGCGGCAAGGTCATCCCGCTCGCCGATCTCCGCCTTGCCTTCGGCATGGAGGGGACGGAAGCCACGATCGACAGCCGGATCATCGTGATCGAGGTCGATCTCGGCGGCGAGGCGACGCTTGTCGGGCTTCGCACCGACAAGGTCAACGAAGTGACGACGCTGGCCAAGGCTGCCAGCGAGGCGCCACCGAGCGTCGGCATGCGATGGCGCGCGGATTATATCAACTGCCTGGTGAAGCGCGGAGGCGAGTTCATCATCCTCCCCAACCTGCAGGCAATCTTTTCATCGCGTCACGACACATCGGGAGCGGCCAACTAGGCATATTTTCATCCAAGGGGTTTTTAAGATGCAATTGACGATCAAGACAAAGCTGGTGACGGCGTTTACCTTCATAATACTCATGCTTGTGGGCACTGCAGCCTACGGCATTCTTAGCCTGGGCAAGATCAACGACACGCTCGGTGCGTTGCTCGAAGGACCCGTCGAGCGTCTGGAACTCACCCAGGCTGTCAATATTGCCGAGCTGGAGATCATTCGCCAGCAGAAGAACCTGGTCGCGGCCAGGGACGGAAAGGAAACGAACAGCGCTATCGAAAACGGCGATGTTGCGCGCGCAGAGCTGGCGACGGCCCTGACGTCGATCATCGCGAGCGCGGAAGCGGAAGATCGTGCCCACTGGGTCGAGATCGAAGCGACTTCCAAGAAGTTCGTCGCCGCCGACGAGCAGATCCGGCAGCGGCTGCAAGCCGGTGACCGCGATGGCGCGACGGCTGTCTCGGTCGGCGATGCCCGCCAGCTTGCGCACGAGTTGGATGGCGAACTCGAAAAGATGCTTGTCGTCGAGAAGGACAAGATGAAAGAAGCCGACGATGGCGCCGATCATCAATACGCATCGACGCGTCTCACGCTGACCGTGGCTGCCGTCATCGCAACGCTCATCGCCGCCATCACCGCCTTCTGGATTGCCAGCACGATCTCCAGGGGCCTTCGCCGCGCCAACAGCGTGGTCCGCGAGGTGGCTGAAGGAGACCTGACAAAGACAGCCGAAATTGCCAACCGCGACGAAATCGGCGAACTGCTTGGCAACGTCAACCTCATGATCGAGCGCCTTCGCGGCGTGGTGGGCGATGCGCTGTCGGCCTCCGAGAATGTCTCGGCCGGCAGCCAGGAACTCTCTGCCAGCTCCGAACAGGTTTCCCAGGGCGCGACCGAACAGGCCGCTTCGGCTGAAGAGGCATCGGCGGCGATGGAAGAGATGGCGTCCAATATCAAGCAGAACGCCGACAATGCGGCGCAGACCGAGAAGATCGCCCGCCAGTCCGCCAAGGATGCGGAAGAGAGCGGCGCTGCCGTCACCCGCGCTGTCGATGCCATGCGCACGATTGCCGAAAAGATCGGCATCGTCCAGGAAATCGCCCGCCAGACCGACCTGCTCGCCCTGAACGCCGCTGTTGAGGCAGCGCGTGCCGGTGAACACGGCAAGGGGTTTGCGGTCGTCGCCTCCGAAGTGCGCAAGCTTGCCGAACGCAGCCAGTCGGCCGCCGCCGAGATCAGCGCCATGTCGAGTGACACGGTGAAGGCAGCAAGCAATGCCGGCGACATGCTCGGCCGCCTGGTGCCAGATATCCGCAAGACTGCCGAACTGGTCTCCGAGATCAGCGCCGCCTGCCGCGAGCAGGATATCGGTGCCTCGCAGATCAACGAGGCGATCCAGCAACTCGACAAGGTGACCCAGCAGAACGCCGGCGCATCGGAAGAGATGTCGGCGACGTCGGAAGAGCTTGCGGCACAGGCCGAGGAACTCCAGGCCTCCATCGCCTTCTTCAAGGTCGATGCGGCAGGCGCCAAGGCCGGCGTCAGAAAGCCTGCAGCGAAAGCCACCGCCAATGCCGCCGTGCGCCAGAAGGGTCCGGCGTTGGGCAGCAACAACCAGAACGCTCGCTCGGTCTCCGCCCAACAGGCACGCGTCAAGGGCTTTGCGCTCGATATGTCGATGGGCGGTCCCGATGCCGGCGACGACGATTTCCGCGAAAGCGCGTGATCAATGAAACAGCCGTGGCCAGGTGACTGGCCACGGTTCCGCAGATGCCAACGGATGTAGACGTTGGAAGCGTGGCTGGCACCGCCACCCGCTCACGCAAGAGTAGATGTACGGCTCTTTATCTCCATCACCCCCCACGGTCGTCGGGTGCGTTCAGCACCCGGACCTCCTATCGGGCAACTTTGCCCGAGTATTCCAAGTCTCTGGAGACTACCCATGCGTCTTACGATAAAGCTCAAACTGGCTTTGGTCTTCGCCGCCGTCATTCTGCTCAGCGGATCGATGGCTGGCCTGGCGATCTACAATCTGTCTTCCCTGAATTCCGCGATCACGAAAATGGTCGGTGAGCCGATCAAGGACCTGAAGACCGTGGTCGCGCTCAGCGAAATGTTCAACGGCACCGTTCGCGCGGAAAAGAACGCGATCCTCAACAGCGATCCCGCCGAGATCGCCGGCTTCGTGAAGTCGTTGCTCGACCGCCAGGACGGTATCAAGGACCTGACCACCAAGCTCGCAGCCTCGGCAGATCCTGATGTGCGCGCCCAAGCCGATCAGTTCAAGGCGCTGTACGACACCTATGAGCCGATCCAGAAGCGCATCGCCGATCTCGCGACGCAGAACACGACCGAGTCCAATGCCCAGGCGACGTCGCTCACGATGCGTGAAGGTCGCGACGTCATGAACAAGGCTCTCAAGGTCATGGAAGACATGACGGAAACGATTTCCGGCAACGTCAACGAGACCGATCAGGCAACCGACGCGCAATACGCCAATTCGCGGTTCATTCTGATTTCCATGACCGTCGTGCTGGTCCTGTTCTCGCTCGGTTGCGCGACCTGGATTTCCGTGAACATCTCGCGTGGCCTGAAGCGTGCGGTCAATCTTGCCGATGCCGTCAGCCTTGGCGATCTGGATCAGAGCATCGAACACAAGAGCAACGACGAAATCCGCGATCTCGTCAACTCGATGACCCGGATGACGGACAACCTTCGCGTGACCGCGGGCATTGCCAACCAGATCGCCAACGGCGACCTCACTGTGTCTCCGAAGCCGCTTTCGGACAAGGACACGCTCGGTATCGCTCTGGAGCAAATGGTGGAGCGGCTTCGCGGCGTCGTCGCCGACGCTATCTCTGCAGCAGAGAATGTCTCGGCCGGCAGCCAGGAACTCTCGGCCAGCTCCGAGCAGGTTTCCCAGGGTGCGACCGAACAGGCCGCTTCGGCTGAAGAGGCATCGGCCGCCATGGAAGAGATGGCGTCCAACATCAAGCAGAACGCCGACAATGCGGCGCAGACCGAGAAGATCGCCCGCCAGTCCGCCAAGGACGCCGAGGCAAGCGGCGACGCCGTTTCCCGCGCCGTCAACGCGATGCGCACGATTGCCGAAAAGATCGGCATCGTCCAGGAAATCGCCCGCCAGACCGACCTGCTCGCCCTGAACGCCGCTGTCGAGGCAGCGCGTGCCGGTGAACACGGCAAGGGGTTTGCGGTCGTCGCCTCCGAAGTGCGCAAGCTTGCCGAACGCAGCCAGTCGGCCGCCGCCGAGATCAGCGCCATGTCCAGCGATACCGTCAAGGCAGCCAGCGATGCCGGCGACATGCTCGGCCGCCTGGTGCCCGACATTCGCAAGACTGCCGAACTGGTCTCCGAGATCAGCGCCGCCTGCCGCGAGCAGGATATCGGTGCCTCGCAGATCAACGAGGCGATCCAGCAACTCGACAAGGTGACCCAGCAGAACGCCGGCGCATCGGAAGAGATGTCGGCGACATCGGAAGAGCTCGCAAGCCAGGCCGAAGAACTGCAGACCTCGATCGCCTTCTTCAAGGTCGATACGGCCGGCAACCGCCAGAGCCGCGCACCTGCCGCGCGCGTCAGCGTCCGTAGCTCGGCTTCGGCCGTAGCCCGCAAGCCGGTCGCCAAGGCACCTGCCAATAGTGTTTCGGCTCAGCAGGCGCGCGCCAAGGGCTTCGCACTCGATCTGTCCATGGGCGGCCCGGATGACGGGGATGCCGATTTCAAGGAAAGCGCATAAGATGGCAACGGCACCCCTGGAAGCGCAGTTCGTGACCTTCAGTCTCGGCGATGAGATATTCGCCGTGCCGGTGGAGGTGGTGCGGGAAATCCTGGACTATGCGGAAGCCTTCAAGATTCCGAATGGTCCTGACTATCTCCTTGGCCTTCGCGACGTGCGCGGCCAGGGCGTGCCGACCATCGATCTCAGGCTGAAGCTCGGCATGTCGAAGACGGTTCCGACGCCGCATACGCGGGTCCTGGTCCTCGATGTTCCGATGGAGAGCCGTTTGCTCACCCTCGGTCTCGTTGCCGACCGCGTCTTCGAGGTCACGCCCTTCCGGCATGACCAGATCGAGGCGGCGCCCGATATCGGCGTGCGCTGGCGGTCCGACTACATTGCCGGCGTCGTGCGCCGGGACGGCGGCTTCGTCGTTATCGTCGATCTCGCGCGGCTTTTGTCGCGCGAGGACGCCTCGGCCCTGCAATCGGCCGCCTGAGCAGACCAGCTGGAGTATCGCTATCAATGAGTATGGCAGCAGTGGAAACCCAATTTGTCGGCGACAGGATCAGCAAGCGCAATTTCGATAAGCTTGCCCGGTTCATCTACGACTACAGCGGCATCAAGATGCCGCCGACGAAACTGACGATGCTGGAGGGCAGGCTTCGCCGCCGCCTGCGGGCGACGAACCATGCCACCTTCGACGATTATTGCGACTTCCTGTTTCATGACGACGGGCTCGAGCATGAGACGGTCTATCTGATCGACGCGGTGACGACGAACAAGACCGATTTCTTCCGGGAGGCGCGGCATTTCGAGTATATGCAGCAGGTAGCGCTGCCCGCGCTGGCGGGGAATGGCATCCGCACGATCCGCACCTGGAGTTCGGCGTGCTCGACCGGGGCCGAGCCCTATACGATGGCGATGGTGCTCGAGGAGTTTTGCGGAGGGCGGCGCGACCTCAACTACAGCATCCTGGCAACCGATCTCAGCACCGACGTGCTGAATGCGGCGCGACTCGGGATCTACGCAGAAGACATGGTCCACCCGGTCCCGCGCGATCTGCAGCGGAAGTATGTGATGGTCGCCAAGCAGCCGGGCCGCCGGGACGTGCGGATATCGGCGGCACTCAGGGCAAAGGTCGGCTTTGCACGCATGAACCTGATGGACGACAGCTATCTTGTGGGCGAGGCGATGCACATCATCTTCTGCCGCAATGTACTGATCTATTTCGACAAGCCGACGCAAGCGGCTGTGCTGAAGCGGCTGTGTGATCGCCTCACTCTCGGAGGCTACATGTTCATCGGTCATTCCGAGTCCATTGCCGGGATCGATTTGCCTCTGAAGCAGGCCTCAAACACTGTTTTTCAGCGCGTTTAGGTAGAGGTCGCCAATGGGCAAGAAAATTCGCGTGCTCGTCATCGACGATTCCGCAAGCGTTCGCCAGACGCTCGTCCGGGTGCTCCAGGAAGACCCGGATATCGAGGTCATGGGGGTCGCGACCGATCCCTTCATGGCGGCGAAGAAGATCCAGGAGGAAATACCCGACGTCATCACGCTCGATGTCGAGATGCCCCGCATGGACGGCATCACCTTCCTGCGCAAGCTGATGCTGCAGCGTCCGATCCCCGTCGTCATGTGCTCGTCGCTGACCGAGGCCGGTTCGGAGACATTGCTGCAGGCGCTTGAGGCCGGTGCCGTCGACGTGATCCTGAAATCGAAGATCGGGGCGGCCGACAGTCTCTCCGATGACGCCGTGCGCATCAGAGAGGTGGTCAAGAGCGCCTCGCATGCGCGCCTTGGCAACACCAGGCGCTCGGCGAGCAGCCTTCGTCCGGGAAAGGACGCGCCGCCGCAGAAGCTGACGGCGGATGCCATGCTGCCGCCACCGACCGGCCGCGCCATGGCGAAGACGACGGAAATGATCGTCTGCGTCGGTGCTTCGACAGGCGGGACAGAGGCGCTGCGCGAATTTCTGGAGGCGCTACCTGCCAATGCCCCGGGCATCGTCATCGTCCAGCACATGCCGGAGAAATTCACGGCTGCCTTCGCCAAGCGGCTGAACAGTCTTTGTGCGGTTGAAGTGAAGGAAGCGGTGGACGGCGATCCGGTGCTGCGCGGCCATGTTCTGATCGCACCGGGCGATAGGCACATGCTCCTGGAGCGGCGGGGCGCGCGCTATCATGTCTCGGTCAAGACCGGGCCGCTCGTTTCGCGCCACAGGCCGTCCGTCGACGTGCTCTTTCGTTCGGCCGCTCGTGCAGCAGGGTCGAATGCCATGGGGATCATCATGACCGGCATGGGCGACGATGGCGCCAAGGGCATGCTGGAAATGCATCAGGCCGGCGCCTACACGGTGGCGCAGGACGAGGCGACATCGATCGTCTTCGGCATGCCGAAGGAGGCGATCGCCAAGGGGGGCGTCGATCGCATTCTGCCTCTCGACCAAATCGCGCGCGAGGTTTTGATAACCCAGCAGAAATTCTAGGCTGCAGTCTGGCCAGGGTGCCTGAATCGCCTGTTTGCGGTCGTGACACGAGCGCGTTTGTCACAGCCTTCTCCCCGACCTGCGGCAGCGCACTTGAAATTTCCCTGATTTTGTGGTCTTGAAGCCGCCAATCTTTATAGAGCGCTGCCTTCCTCGGCGATCAGGGACCTTCCCCGCCCTGACAGCGCATTCGTTTACCGTTCAAGGAAAAGTGCCCACATGGCCCGTTCAGCTCTTCTCAATGTCATGGTTCAGGCTGCCATCAAGGCAGGAAAATCACTGGGGCGTGATTTCGGCGAAGTGCAGAACCTGCAGGTTTCCGTCAAGGGACCGGGCGATTTCGTCTCCAATGCCGACCGCAAGGCGGAGAAGATCGTCAAGGACGAGCTTCTCAAGTCGCGCCCGACCTATGGCTTCCTCGGCGAGGAAGGCGAAGAGATCAAGGGCACGGACGGTGCGCATCGCTGGATCGTCGATCCGCTCGACGGCACGACAAACTTCCTGCACGGCATTCCGCAGTTTGCCGTCTCGATCGCGCTTGAGCGAAACAACGAGATCGTTGCGGGCGTCATCTTCAATCCGGCGACCGACGAACTCTACACCGCCGAGCGCGGCGGCGGCGCCTTCCTCAACGACCGCCGCCTTCGCGTCGGTGCGCGCCGCGTGCTTTCAGATTGCGTGGTCGCCTGCGGCGTGCCGCATCTGGGGCGCGGCAATCACGGCAAGTTCCTCGTCGAGCTTCGCCACGTCATGGGCGAGGTGGCGGGTATCCGCCGCATGGGCGCGGCTTCTCTGGACCTCGCCTATGTCGCTGCCGGCCGGTTCGACGGCTACTGGGAGACGGGGCTTTCGGCCTGGGATATCGCTGCCGGCATTCTGCTGATCCGTGAAGCCGGCGGCTATGTGTCCGATTGGGATGGCGGCACCTCCATCCTGGAAACCGGCGGCGTCGTTGCCGGTAACGAGCACATCCAGAAGGCATTGCTGGACGTAGCCAAACGCCCGGTCCCCAGCCGCTAAATCGCTGTTGTAAAGACACGGTTTTCCGTTCCACGTACTTCAATTCGGCACAATGATGCTCTAGTCTTCGGTGGCGATGAAGCCGGAGGCTGCGGAATCTATGGAAAACGTGAATGTGGCGGAGTTCGGCTCGACCGAAAAAACCACGGGCAACTACAGTTACAAACTCTCCAGTCCGATGCCGTTCCTGTGGACGATGGTCATGTTCCTGGTCATCGTCGGGTTTATCGCCGCGATCCTGTTCCGGCAGGCACAGACCGCATTCATGCACAATCCGGGCCTCAACGGCCTGATTGTCGGCGTGCTCGGCGTCGGTATCATCCTCGTCTTCACGCATGTGCTGGCGCTTCGCCCCGAAGTGCGCTGGTTCAATTCGTTTCGCGCTGCAGGCAACGCCGACAAGGTGAGCCGCGATCCCAAGCTGCTGGCGCCGATGCGCACGCTGCTCGGCAGCCGCAAGGCTTCGGCCGGGCTTTCGACCGCGGCGTTCCGGTCCATTCTTGATTCGATCGCCAACCGCCTCGATGAATCACGCGATGTCTCGCGCTACCTCATCGGGCTCCTGGTGTTCCTTGGCCTGCTCGGCACCTTTTGGGGTCTGATCGGTACGATCAGCTCGATCAGCAGCGTCATTCAGTCGCTCGATGCCGGTACCAATGGCTCTTCCGATGTGCTCAGCGCGCTGAAGGAAGGGCTGTCGACGCCTCTTTCGGGCATGGGACAGGCATTCTCGTCCTCGCTGCTCGGCCTTTCCGGCTCGCTTATTCTTGGCTTCCTGGACCTGCAGGCCGGCCGCGCCCAGAACCGCTTCTACGTCGAATTGGAAAACTGGCTCTCGTCGGTAACCGATCTCGGGTCCGATACGGCCGTTCCGGTAATCGGCTCAGCCTCCGGCATTTCCCCTGAAGAAATCCGCGCACTCTCCGACTATCTGCGCAAGTCCGCCGAGGACGGCGGCGCCGGCAGCCAGCGGTCCGTCGCGGCCATGGCAAACCTGGCCGAAGGCATTCAGGGCCTGGTCAAGAACATGCGCAACGAGCAGCAGATGCTGCGCGACTGGATCGAAGCGCAACAGGACGAGGCCAAGGCGATGCGGCGCACGCTCGACAGGCTTGCCGAGCGGGTCGGATCGCAAGAACGGCAAGCGTCGGCCGAACGCAGCCAACGCATGCCGCAGACCGAGAAGAGCGAGGGCAAGTAAGCCATGGCACTTGGCCGCAAGCGTGGCCGCGAACGCGCGGTAGACTATTGGCCGGGATTCGTCGACGCGCTGTCGACGCTCCTGATCGCCGTCATGTTCCTGCTCACGGTCTTCGTCGTCGGGCAGTTCATCCTCAGCCGCGAGATTACCGGACGCGACGAGGTGTTGACGCGGCTGAACAGCCAGATCAACGAGCTGACGCAGCTGCTCGCGCTCGAGAAGGGAAGCAAGCAGGACCTTGAAGATAGCGTCGCCAACCTGCAGGCGTCGCTGGCGTCCGCCGAGAGCGAACGCTCCCGCCTGCAGTCGCTGCTTTCAGCTGGATCGGGAGGCCAGGATCTGGCGCAGCAACGGGTCGGCAGCCTGACGAAGGAGCTCGACGAGCAAAAACAGACGAGCGAAAGGGCGATGAGCCAGGTCGAACTGCTGAACCAGCAGATTGCCGCCCTGCGCAGCCAGATTGCCGCGATCGAAGTCGCTCTCCAGGCCTCAGAGCAGAAGGACCAGACGTCGCAGACGAAGATCGCCGATCTCGGTCGCCGGCTCAATGTCGCGCTGGCGCAGCGGGTGCAGGAGCTGAACCGCTATCGCTCCGACTTCTTCGGGCGGCTGCGCGAGATCCTCTCCGACCGCGAGAACATTCGGATCGTCGGCGACCGCTTCGTCTTCCAGTCCGAAGTGCTCTTCCCGTCTGGCGGGGCAGATCTCAATCCGGACGGGCAGACAGAAATGGCGAAGCTCGCCGCCGCTCTTCTCGACGTGGCGAAGGAAATTCCGCCTGAAATCAACTGGGTCCTGCGCGTCGACGGCCATACCGACAACGTGCCGCTCGCCGGAACCGGGAAATTCTCCGACAACTGGCAGCTTTCATCGGCCCGCGCGATCTCGGTGGTGAAGTTCCTGATCGCCCAGGGCGTGCCTGCCGATCGCCTCGTGGCTGCCGGTTTTGGCGAGTTTCAGCCGATCGCACCGGGCGAGACGCCGGAAGCGCATGCAACGAATCGCCGCATCGAACTCAAGCTGACCGAGAAGTGATTGCACGCGCTATCCGCCGGCGATTTCGCAGCTTCCGGTTCGTGGGGTGATGTCGGCTGCGGGGAGGGCGCGGCGTGCTGTGCGAATGACCTCGATTGATGAGGCGGCGCTCCAGGCGCCGCCTGATGCTTTTCAGGAGGAAGCCTTGGTGGTGTCGTCGACCTCTGCGCCGGGAGAGTTCTTCTTGATGGATTCGATTGMGCTCAGAGCCGATGCCTTGGCCTTGTAGCCTTCGGAGCCGAACATCGTTTCGCCATTCGAGGCCTTGAAGCGGAACCGGAATTCGCCTGCCTTGTCCTTATACACTTCGAACTTATACATCGATTTTGTCTCCCGGAATCAGGATGTTGTTCAATCTGCAAGCGCAGCCTAAAACAAAAAACACAACTATTCCATCGGGATATTTAGGTCTTTTGCAACCCTGAAAGCCGTGGTTCGGCCGCCGCCAACGGCGATCCTTGCCGCTCGGGAAGACAATTGCAACGCGGCCGCACTATTTTGCGGCAGCGAGGAACTCTTCGGCTCCCGTCTCGAACTGCAGCTTTGCCAGCTTGGCATAGATTCCGCCATGGCGCACGAGGGTCTGGTGCGTGCCCTCTTCGACCACACGCCCCTCGTTCAGGACAAGGATACGGTCTGCCTTCAATACCGTTGCCAGGCGATGGGCGATGATAAGGGTGGTGCGTCCTTCCATCAGGCCGTCGAGCGCTCTTTGTACAAGCGTCTCGCTCTCGGCATCGAGCGCCGAGGTTGCCTCGTCGAGAAGCAGGAGCGGGGCGTCTTTCAAGATGGCGCGGGCAATCGCGATGCGCTGACGCTGACCGCCGGAAAGCGTGATGCCACGCTCGCCGACCTCGGTGTTGTAGCCGTTCTCCAACCTCGCGATGAATTCGTCGGCCTGGGCCGCAATGGCTGCTGCCCGCACCGCCTCCTTGCTGGCATCGGGGCGGCCGAAGGCGATATTCTCATGGATCGAGGCGGCAAAGATCGTGACGTCCTGGGGGACGATCGCCATGCGTTGGCGCAGCGCGTCGGGATCGACCGTGCGGGCATCGACGCCGTCGATCAGGACGGCGCCCTGCTGCGGGTCGTAGAAACGGAGCAGCAGCGAAAACACGGTGGTTTTCCCGGCGCCCGAAGCGCCGACGATCGCAACGGTTTCGCCGGGCGCGATGCGGAAGTTCAAGCCGTGAAGTGCCGACCTGCCGGGGCGCGACGGATAGGCGAAGTGGACATCGGAGAACTCCACCCGACCAAGGGCGGGATCCGGCAGCGTTGCCGGATTTGTCGGCGCGCGGATAGGGGATACCTCGTCCAGCAGTTCTGTCAGGCGGTCGGCGGCACCGGCTGCCTGCGAAAATTCTCCCCAGACTTCGGAGAGGGCGCCAAGCGAACCCGCCGCGATGACGGAATAGAGCAGAAACTGCCCAAGCGTGCCCGGGGAAAGCGTACCGGCAAGAACATTGTGGGCGCCGACCCAGAGGACGGCGACGACGCTGCCGAAAATCAGGGTGATGGCAATCCCCGTCAAAAGGGATCGCGAGCGAATGGCCGCGCGCGCGGCATCGTAAGCCGTTTCGACGGCGGCTCCGTAGCGCCCCGCTGCCGCGGCCTCGCCGCCGAAGGCCTGCACCGTACGTGTCGCCGATATGGTCTCGTTGGCGAAGGCGGACGCGTCTGCGAGCGTGTCCTGCGCGGCACGGGAGCGCTTGCGCACGGAACGGCCGAACCCGACGAGCGGGAAGACGATCAATGGAATTGCGCCGAGCACCAGGCTGGAGAGCTTGGGCGAGGTGACGATCATCATGCCCATGGCGCCGAAGCACAGGATCAGGTTGCGGAGCGCAACCGACGCGGTGGCCCCGACCGCGGACTTGATCTGTGTCGTATCCGCCGTCAGGCGGGAAACGATTTCGCCCGACTGGTTGACGTCGAAGAAGGAGGGAGACAGACGCGTGACATGGGCGAAGACATCGCGGCGGAGGTCCGAGACGATGCGCTCGCCGAGCGTGATGACGAAGTAGTAGCGGAGCGCGCTGGCGACAGCCAGCACCACTGCCACTACCATCAGCATGAGGAAGTAGCTGTTGATGAAGCGGCCGTCCGCCTGGGTGAAGCCGTGGTCGATCATGCGGCGGACGGCAAGCGGCAAGGTGAGTGACGTGACGGCGGCAAGAGTCAGCGAGAAGAGGGCGCCGGCGACCATGCCCCGGTAGCGCATGACGTAGGGCGCCAACCTGCCGAGCGGCGTCAGAGAACGCGACTTCTTCTCCCCGGTTTGCACTGCGTCTGTCAATTCATCTCCGATCGCCTTCAACACCGCGCAACACGGTTGATGGCTCTTGTTATCCCAGTGGCCTTCATGTATAGGCACCGCATCCTAATGGGAAGCCGTAGCCTTAAACGCCTGCGGCTTCATTTATTCAATCGGTCCTCTTGTCGCAACGTGATGCGTCAAATTGGACGTTCGTGGCAGGAAGATTGTTATGAAGGCACAGATTCATCCCGACTATCACACGATCAAGGTGGTCATGACCGACGGCACCGAGTACGAGACCCGCTCGACCTGGGGCGCTGAAGGCGCCGTCATGAACCTCGAAATCGACTCCAAGTCGCACCCGGCTTGGACGGGCGGCAACCAGCAGCTCATGGACCGCGGTGGCCGCGTTTCCAAGTTCAACAAGCGTTTCGGCGGCCTCGGCCTCTGATCGCTGCCGGCTGGCAGAATTTCAAAGAGCTCCGCTTCGGCGGGGCTTTTTTTGTTTGTGCCGACGGTGCTCAGGCGCTGCATTTTGTGTGCCAGACAACAAAAAACCGGCTGCGCGGGGCGCAGCCGGTTCTGAACATACCAAATTCCGGGCGATTAGTTGTTGCCGAAAGCCGTCTGCAGCAGGCTCAACTGGGCCTGAACGCTGTTCTGGTTGTCAGGCACGATCGGTGCCTCGTTCGGGCGGTAGATTTCGCGGTCGAGCAGGGCGACGCGGTTTTGAAGGCGCAGCGAGCGCTCGATCAGGTCGCGGAACGATTCCGGCAGATCGCCCCAGCCCGGAGCGTTGCGGTCGACGTTGAAGCCGTCGAGGCGAACCTTGTTCTTTTCCGCGAGCACCTGGTCGCGCGACATCTCGCCGTTGTTGACGGCACGCTGGAGCAGGAGCCACGAGGCCATCTGCATTAGGCGGGTGGTAAGGCGCATCGATTCGGCAGCGTAGAGAACAGACGCCATGCGCGGCAGCACCTTGGAGGCTGTGCGGCCATTGCCGTCGAGGTAGGCGGCGGTCTCTTCGACCAGCGACATTCCTTCCGAATACAGTGTCTTGAACTGCGAGGATGCGGCAGCGCGACCTGCAAAACTGATCGTATTCAATCCAAGCTCTGACATTTAAACAGTCCCTATTGCACGCATCTACTTATGGGCAGGTAATGCCGACCAAAGGCAGAAAGTTTCTCTAGTCGGTCTTTTATGCTTTTAAGATGGTAGCTTTAGCCCAATTGCGCAAGGCGTTTCTTAAGAAAGGGTTAACTTCCACAGTTTCATGGAACTAGTCCCCAACGCAGGCAAAAAAGAAGAGCCGCAAAAGCGGCTCTCAAGGTAAAACAGGGAGAAAAATCAGACCAATTCACCGCATGGGAAACTGTCTGAAATCCGGAGCAAGTCCGGATGAGTAGAGTAATACCTTATAAAGCTTAACGTCTCATTAAGTCTGTGCCGAATTAACACTTGCGCAGCCGCTATAATTCAATTCCGGCCAGTGGCGGGGTCAGGATCGGAACAGGTTTTCTGCTGCCAACCTTCCGGAGGCCTTTCTTGCCGCTTCGGCCTCGATGCGGGTAATTTCGGTTTTCAGGAGCTCGATCCTGGCTTTCAGCTCATCGACCGACATCATGGAAAGGTCCATGCCGATTTCGTGAGTCGGTTTCTTCTGGGGCCGGTCGTCATCGACTAGGGTCATGCGAAGTCCTCCATCCTTGCATCACTTGTACTTTAGCGCAGGATCGCCCGTTTCGGGAGCCTTGTTGGGGTTGCCGCGATCTGCCAGTGACATGCTTTCGGGCGTCAGCATTTGCGACGTCGCGGTCGGCAAGGTGGTGTATGCGTCACGATCGCCCGCCGGGATGGCGGCGCGCATGCGGCTGCGCATGATCGCGTACACTGTGATCAACACATGGGCGACGGCGGTCACGAGGAACAGCGCGTGCGGATTGACCATCGACATGACCGGGCCGCCGATCGTCGGCCCGATGATGGTGCCGATACCGTAGAGCAGCAGGAGGCCGCCGGAAACCTTCACGAAATCCTCGGAGGAGGCGTAGTCGTTCGCATGTGCGACGGCGATGGGGTAGAGCGTGTTGGCGACTGCGCCGTAGAGGATGACAAGCCCGATGATGAAGGTCGGCGACGACGGGTGCAGCACGGCGAGCAGCAGACCGGCAAAGGCGGCGACGGCTGACATGGCCGCCAGCACATAGCGACGGTCGATGCGGTCCGAGAGGCGGCCGGCGGGAAGCTGCATCAGGGCACCGGCAAAGATGGTGGAGCTCATCATGATGGCGATGCTGGTATCGGAGAGGCCGGCACCGGCGCCAAAGACCGCGCCCAGCGTGCCGTAGGCGCCGTTGGCGATACCGACCAGCAAGATACCGAGGCATGAAACCGGCGAGTTGCGATAGAGAGCGGGGAGATCGAGCTTGACCGCCTTCAGCGGCTGCGGCGAGGCTGCAGTCGACAGCGTCGTCGGCAGCATGGCGATGCAATAGAAGATGCCGCAGATCATGAAGAGAACGGGGGTGCGCACATCCTCCAGCGGTATCATCATCTGGCCGGCGACGACGCCGAAGAGGGTGATGGCGATGTAGAGCGAGAAGATCGCGCCGCGGCTTTCATTGGTGGCGCGTTCGTTCAGCCAGCTTTCGATGATCATCGAGGTGCCGGCAGTGGCAAAGCCGGTGACGGCGCGCAGCAGCACCCACCAGACCGGGTGAATGACGATGCCGCTGACGAGCGCGATGATGGCTATGATGGCGATGAACCCGGAAAACGCACGCACATGGCCGACGCGTCGCACCATTTTCGGCGCTACCAGGCAGCCGATGACGAAGCCTGCGGCCCACGAGGTGCCCAGCAGGCCGAGCGTCGTGGTCGCATACCCCTCGAGATTGCCGCGGACGGGAAGTAGAATGCCTTGCAGGCCGTTGCCCATGAAGAGGAAAAGTGTGCCAAAGAGCAGTGCGGCGACGGACAGCAAGTTTCTTTTCATTTTCCACAGACTCTGCGCATTGGTTGTCAAACGGACATATGGCGACGCAAGGTGTCGCCCAGTCTCAAGGTTGTTGATTGTGCCCCCGAATGCCTTTACGGCATGAATAAATGCAGTCGTTGCGCGAAATAATGTCGGTCCTGTGACATTAATAACAGTTGGAAAAATAAAGACATGACGAAGCTGATCGCGCTGCTGCTCATCCTGGCGATGGCAATCCACGTGATCAAACCGCTCGGGTTGCCCGGTCTGCGGCGGCGGGCGGATTTCTGGAAGATAGCCCTTATCGCGTTCGCGACCTGGGCGGTCGCACTGCTCGGTCGCGACCTGTTCGACTAGAGTATCCGCTTTGCGTCGAATCGCGAAAACGCTCTCTCTTTTTGTTTCTACGCAATTGCGAACGCAAAACCACTGCGCACTTTTGCTGGAATTCTAGTAGTCGATTTCGCCGCGCATGACAGGCATGCAGGCGCCGGAGATGGTCACATCGGTGACGATGCCGTCCAGTTTGACCACGTCGATCCCGATGACGCTGCGCCGGCCCATTTCCACGCCCTGCTCAATGGTCAGCGAGACGGTCATGTTCGCATCCGGCTCGAGCGACACGAGGTAGGCGCCGAGTGCGGCGGAGGCACTGCCGGTTGCCGGGTCCTCCGCAACATTGTCGAGCGGTGCGAACATGCGCGCGCGGATGTTCCAGGGATGATCGGGCGAGCGGACGTAGACGAACAGGGAGAAGTCGTGGCTGCCTTCCGGCGTGGGGCCGGCGGCTTCCTGGAAGCAGGCAAGGTTCGGTCGGGCAAGGGCGAGTGCCGGCAAATCTGCCAGCTCGGCGACGACAAAGCTCAGCCCGACAGAGGCAAGCACCGGCCGATGGGCCTTTGTGCTGATTGCCTTGGCGTCGATCGAAATGCAGCGGGCGACTGTTTCTGCCGTGATCGTCCGGCCGACAATGAGCGGCTTCGGCGCGCGTATCGTGGCAGACGCGACGCGATTGCCGTCACGCTTGAGGTCGACCTTGACCAGGCCGGCCTTTTCCTCGAAGCGCAAGCTGTCGCCTGCCGTCCGTCCAAAGACCTCGGACTGCTGAGCGAGTACATAAGCCGTTCCGACGTTCGGGTGACCGGCAAAAGGCACTTCCATGGTCGGGGTGAAGATGCGCACCCGAGCAGTGTTCTCGGGATCTTCCGGCGGCAGCACGAATGTCACTTCGGAATAGCCGAACTCGGCCGCGATCTTCTGCATGTCGGTATCGCTCAGGCCGCGCGCATCTGTCATCACGGCCAGCGGATTTCCCTCGAAGCGCGTGGCGGTGAAGACGTCGACGGTCGTGAAGGAAACAGTACTCATCGGGGGCTCCAGCCAAACATGCGATACGACTACTAGCCATGATTGGCTGGAGGCAGAAGTGCAAATTTGTCGCCGTGACAATGGAAAACCCGGCCGCTTGCTCGACCGGGTTCCCGAAATGCGGCGCGCTTGGTTTAAGCAGCCTTTTCGAGGTCTTTCTTCCAGCGACCCTTGGCGGCAAGGCTGTTCATCTCGGCACGATGGCTGAAGGCGCGCTGGCCGGCAGCAACGTTCTCCGGCTTGCCGCCCCAGGCCTTGAGGGCCGTGTCCTGCAGCGCGCGGCCATAGGAGAAGGTAACGGCCCAAGGCAGGTCATACCCGGAGTTGATGGCGGAGAGGTGTGCGGTCGCTTCCTCGGTGGACTGGCCGCCGGAGAGGAAGGCGATGCCGGGCACGGCCGACGGGACGGTACGCTTCAGCACTTGGACAGTGCGCTCGGCCACTTCTGATACCGATGCCTTGCGGGCGTTCTTGCCGTCGATGACCATGTTCGGCTTGAGGACGATGCCCTCCAGGCTGACGCGGGCGTCGGCCAGTTCTTCGAAGACGGTGCGGATCGTCCATTCGGTTACTTCGGCACAGCGGTCGATGTTGTGGTCGCCGGGCTTGCCGTCCATCAGGCATTCCGGCTCGACGATCGGGACGATGCCGGCTTGCTGGCACAGTGCCGCGTAACGGGCAAGCGCATGGGCATTGGCCCGCATCGAGCCCCAGGTTGGCAGAGAGGAGGAAATCGCGATCACACCGCGCCATTTGGCAAAGCGGGCGCCGGCTTCGTAGTACTTGGCCAAGCGGTCGGCAAGGCCGTCGAGGCCCTCGGTGATCGTCTCGCCGGGATAGTTGACCATCGGCTTTGCGCCGGTGTCGACCTTGATGCCGGGGATGCTGCCGGCGGCGCGGATGATGTCCACAAACGGGGTGCCGTCTGCGGCTTTCTGAAAGAGGGTTTCGTCGTAGAGGATGACGCCGGAGATGTATTCCTTCATCGCACTGTCTGAGCGCAAGAGCATTTCGCGGTAGTCGCGACGGCTTGTTTCCGTCGATTCCAGGCCGATCGTGTCGAACCGCTTGCCGATTGTGGCCGTCGATTCATCCGCTGCCAACAGCCCGCGGCCGCCCGTGACCATACGCAGTGCAATGTCTTCCAAACGTTCGCTCATATCGCTCTCTCCACAGCAAGAAAAATCTGTCAACTGGTGAATATAGGTCGGCGATAACAGAAGTTTATAGACGGGAAAACGGCAGGCAAAAAGACTGAAACGATTGAAATCTTTTCAATCGGTTGAAAGTCTGGGCGTTTGTTTTTTTCCTGAGCAAAAGACCGCGGACACTGGCGTGCCGCGGTCTATCTACATGGAAAATTTGTTGAATCGGCTTCTGGTTTTACTTCGCAGCGATTAGCACTGCGACGCCCGGAAGAACCTTGCCTTCCATCCACTCAAGGAAGGCGCCGCCTGCCGTCGATACGTAGCTGAAGTCGTCGGCAACGCCTGCGTGGTTCAGCGCCGAAACCGTGTCGCCGCCGCCGGCAACCGAGATGAGCTTGCCGGCCTTGGTGCGTTCGGCCGCATATTTTGCGGCAGCCACCGTCGCCTTGTCGAAGGGCTCGATCTCGAACGCGCCGAGCGGGCCGTTCCAGACCAGGGTGTTGGCGCGCTCGATCCAAGCCTTGATGGCCTCGATCGACTTGGGGCCGACGTCCAGAACCATGGCATCGCTCGGGATGGCGCCGATGGCGACTGTCTCGTTGGCAGCCCCTGCCTTGAACTCGCGAGCGATGATGCCGTCTTCCGGCAGGACGATGGCGCAGCCCGCTGTCGCGGCTTCGATCATGATCTGGCGGGCGGTATCGGCAAGGTCGTGCTCGCAGAGCGACTTGCCGACATCGGTGCCGCGGGCGGCGAGGAAGGTGTTGGCCATGCCGCCGCCGATCACCAGCGCGTCGACCTTCTTCACGAGGTTCATGAGCAGGTCGATCTTGGTCGAAACCTTCGCGCCGCCGACGATGGCGACGACGGGGCGGGTCGGATTGCCGAGGCCCTTCTCGAGCGCCTCGAGCTCGGCCTGCATGGTGCGGCCGGCATGGGCCGGGAGATGGTGCGCGAGCCCCTCTGTGGAGGCGTGCGCGCGGTGGGCAGCCGAGAAGGCGTCGTTGACGTAGATATCGCCGTTGGCGGCCAGCGCCTTGACGAATTCCGGATCGTTCTTTTCCTCGCCCTTGTGGAAGCGGGTGTTCTCCAGCAGCAGGATATCGCCGTTCGTCATTGCCGCGATCGCGGCCGCTGCAGCGTCGCCGATCGCGTCGCTGGCCGTCTGCACCGGGTGATCGAGCACCTCCTCGACGGAGGGGGCGATCAGCGACAGCGAGAGATCAGGCGAGGGGCCATCCTTCGGCCGGCCGAAGTGCGCGAGGAGAATGACCTTGGCGCCCTTTTGCGACAATTCGAGGATCGTCGGGGCAACGCGTTCGATGCGCGTAACATCGGTCACTTTGCCGTCTTTTACCGGGACGTTGAGGTCGACGCGGACGAGAACGCGCTTCCCGGCAATGTCGTTGAGGTCGTCGAGGGTCTTGAAGGAAGGCATGGAAGGATCCGTTCGTTATTGCCCAAAAAGATGCGGGGACCATAGCAAGGATCATCCCGGACGCAAGGCATTCAGCGCGGGTTTTCATCACCTTTGGCGGCCGCTGCGGCTGCCGCCACCTCCTTGTTCTTTCTCCTTTTCAGCCGGTCGCGCATGCGGTCGATGATGTCGCGCATATTGATGAAGATCGGGAGCGTGATGGCCGGTTCGACGGCTTCGAGCGACATGCCGACGGAGCTGATATGATACTGGTCGTCGAGGTCGCGGACGATCAGAATGATCGAGCCCAGGCGGACGCGGTCGGCATAGTCGGCCTTGCCGCCGAGCCGCTGCTTCATCAACTCGGCAATCGTCAGGCCTTTCTCCGATTCATTCAGCAAGCCCGGGCCGTAGGCGGCGTCAAGGTCGGCGGCGGGGCGTGAAGGCGAAAGGGCGAAGGCACCGAAGAAATCGGCATCGTCTTCATCGACCGGGGCGCGGCTTGCAAACAGCTTGTCGAGCAGACGCGAATAGGAGGGAACGACAAAGAGATAGACCAGGTCGTTCTCGCGGAGCCGCCCGGCATATTGGTAGCGCATCGACTTGCCGTCGCGGATGATGAGCGACGGGGTTGCCCAGCGCGGGATTCGCTCGCCGCGAAGCACGGGACTATCCTTGATGACGCGGTAAGACAGCAGTTCGTGGTGTGCCGCGCCCGGCAGGTCGACCTCCACCTTGTCGACGGCGCCCATGCGAGGCGGAATGATAAGGCCGAGCTTCTTGGCGACGGGCTTGATGGTCCAGCCCTGCAACAGCAGCGAGACCAGCACGATGATGAAGGCGGTGTTGAAATAGACTTGTCCGTTTTCCAGGCCACCAAGGATCGGCATGATCGCGAGCAGGATCGAGACCGCGCCGCGCAGGCCGACCCAGGCGACGAAACCGATCTCCTGCTGCGTGTAGTCATAGGGCAGCAGCGAGAGCCAGATCGCCAGCGGACGCGCAATGAAGATCAGGAAGAGGGCGAGGAGCACGGCGGGGATGGCGATCGCCGGAAACTGCGAGGGGGTTGCCAAAAGGCCGAGGACGAGGAACATGATGATCTGCGCGAGCCAGGTCATGCCGTCCTGGAAGCGCTTGATCGAGGCAGAGCCGGGCAGCTTGCGATTGCCGGCATAGATGCCGGCGACATAGACCGCGAGGAAGCCGCTGCCGCCGACGGCGCCCGTCGCAGAGAAGACGAGCAGCGCCAGCGCCAGCACGAAGATGGGCGTCAGCCCCCGGTCGGTTTCCAGCTTGCCAACGATCAGCACGATCATCATGCCACCGAGCAGGCCAAGGATGACACCGAGCCCCATCTGCTGCACGAACATGGCAAGCATGCCGATATTGATGCCATGGTAGCGTTCGCCGCTTGCCAGCACCTCGACCAGGGCGATCGTCAGGAAGATCGCCATCGGATCGTTGGTGCCGGATTCCACTTCCAGCGTCGAGCGCACCTTGTCGCGGATGTTGATGCCGCCGATGCGCAGCAGGAAGAAGACGGCGGCGGCGTCGGTCGAGGCGACGATGGAGCCAAGCAGCATGCCTTCCAGCCATTTGAAATTCAGCAGCCACATGGCAGCGACGGCAAAGAGCGACGCTGTCATCAGCACGCCGACCGAGGCAAGCGTCAGCGATGGGACGGCCGCAAGCTTGAACGCCTGTACCGGGGTTCCGAAGCCGGAGTCGAACAGGATGACTGCAAGCGCGATGGAGCCGAGAATATAGGCGAGATAATTGTTGGTGAACTCGATGCCGAGACCGTCGGTGCCGGCGAGCAGGCCGATCCCGAGGAAGAGCAGGAGAAGAGGAGCACCGAAGCGAAACGCAAGCAGGCTCGAAAACGCCGCAAGGAGCACCAGCGCCGTCGATACCAATACGACGATGTAGAATGCTTCCATGCCGATCCCCTTATCCGCCGATCAAAGCTGCAGCATCGCCCCCGTCTGCTGCAGCTGCTTTCTGTCCTCTCATCTCTCCAAGCCGCACTCGATGGCCGCCAGTTAACGGCAAAATCCACTCGAAGGGTAGACCCTGAGGGCTAGCCTTTCCGTGCTGCGGCGTCATGCTGCTGATTGGTATGCCGAAAGGCAAATCGGACGAGCGGTTCGAGAGTGAGCCTATGGGAAGTGTAGGGCCAAATCAGGCAGGAACAGGGCAGAAAGGGACGCCCTGTATTTTTCTTGGACATTGTGTGCATCATCGAAGGCGCTGGTGACGTCGAGGGACTGATGTCGCCTTTGGTCCGCGACATCAGCCGAGTTCGCACGACTATGCTTCGGCGTCGTCGCCCTCATCCTCGGCGTCGGCGATCGGAATCAGGAAGACGACGAATTCGTCGTCGATGGTTCTCTCCGGATCGTCGTCGAACTCGTAGGCATGCTCGACCTCGCTCGCCTCTTCGGCGGTTGCCTTGCGCAACGTCAGCTTGGCGACGCCGTCCCACACCGGCTTGCCCTGGGATTGCAGGATCGTCAGATCTTCCCTGAAATCTTCAGCCTGGAAGAAATGCTTGGCGTCTTCGTCGTTTTCCGATCGGAAACTCGCGATGGCCTGTCCGCCGATTTCAATCGTAAAGTAATCCATAAAATTCTCTCTCGCTTCTGCGCGGGCCGCAACAGGCCGACAGTAAGGCGATCGGGTTCGCGGCGCCAGCACTATCCGCGCAGACCGCCTGTCAACGTGGGCCCATTGCGCGCGCCGTTTCCATCAGCGGCTGCCCCTTGGCGATCTGCCTCGAACTGCGCCCGCCAACGAGGCTCATGCTCAGCACGCTCGCGATCATGACGAGCAGGATGGCCATCATCAGAATTCTCATGGGTGAACCCGCCAGCTGCAATGTCTTGCGCAGTGTCTGTTTCACAGACCCTGAGGCTAGTCAGTTTGGCGCCGCAGGGCAAGCGTGCGAGGGGCAGGTGAGGTGTCGATGGTGCCACTGAACATGGCAGAAACAAAAGCGGCCCGGTTTCCCGAGCCGCTCCCAGACATTCTCCGCCGAACCCTTAGATGGTCTTGGCGAAGGCGACGGCCGTGTCCGACATGCGGCTGGAGAAACCCCACTCGTTGTCGTACCAGGTGAGGATACGAACGAAGTTGCCTTCCAGGACCTTGGTCTGGTCGAGCGCGAAGATCGAGGAGTGGCTGTCGTGGTTGAAGTCGCGGGAAACCAGCGGCTCGTCGGTGTAGCCGAGAATGCCCTTCAGGGCGCCGTCGGCGGCGGCCTTGATGGTTTCGTTGATTTCCTCGACCGTCGTGTTGCGCTTGGCGACGAACTTGAAGTCGACGACGGAAACGTTCGGCGTCGGAACGCGGATCGAGGTGCCGTCGAGCTTGCCCTTGAGTTCAGGCAGTACCAGGCCGACAGCCTTGGCAGCGCCGGTCGAGGTCGGGATCATCGACAGCGCCGCAGCGCGGGCCCGGTAGAGATCCTTGTGCATGGTGTCGAGCGTCGGCTGGTCACCGGTGTAGGAGTGGATCGTCGTCATGAAGCCATGATCGATGCCGATCGCATCGTTCAAGACCTTGACGACCGGAACCAGGCAGTTGGTGGTGCAGGATGCGTTGGAGATGACCAGGTGTTCCTTGGTCAGCTTGTCGTGGTTGACGCCGAAGACGACGGTCAGGTCGGCGCCGTCGGCAGGAGCCGAGACGATTACGCGCTTGGCGCCGGCGGTCAGGTGCAGGGCAGCCTTGTCGCGCGACGTGAAGATGCCGGTGCATTCCATCGCGATGTCGACGCCGAGTTCCTTGTGCGGCAGCGTTGCCGGGTCCTTGATCGCGGTGACCTTGATCGGCTTGCCGTTGCCGACCGTGATCGTGTCGCCTTCGACCTTGACGGTCGCCGGGAACTTGCCGTGGATCGAATCGTAGCGCAGCAGGTGGGCGTTGGTTTCGACAGGGCCGAGGTCGTTGATGGCGACGACTTCGATGTCGGTGCGGCCGGATTCGACGATGGCGCGGAGAACGTTGCGGCCGATGCGGCCGAAACCGTTGATGGCAACCTTTACAGTCATGTGTTTCACTCCCGATAAGTAGGGCTTGCGTTATGGAAAGGGGAGCGCCCGGAGGCGCTCCTTGATCAAAGTTTGGCTTCTGCAGCGGCAACCACTGCGTCTGCGGTGATACCGAAATGCTTGAAGACGTCCTTGGCCGGGCCGGAAGCGCCAAAGCTCTTCATGCCGACAAAGCTGCCTTCCGGTCCGATGAACGCATCCCAGCCTTCGCGAACGGCGGCTTCGACGGCGATCTTGACGGGCGAGTTGCCGAGGACTTCCTTGCGGTAGGCGTCAGGCTGCTCGAAGAACAGTTCCGTGCAGGGAACCGAGACGACGCGGACGCTGACGCCCTTGGCTTCCAGCGTTGCACGAGCGGCAACGGCGAGCTCGACTTCGGAGCCCGAAGCAAAGATCGTCACCTTGGCGTCGGCCTTGCCGGCCAGCGTGTAGGCGCCCTGTTCGCAGAGGTTCTTTTCGCTGTACTCGGTGCGCACCGCCGTCAGATTCTGACGGGTCAGCGCAAGACCCGATGGGCGCTTCTGCGTCTTGACGGCGATCTGCCAGCACTCAGCCGTTTCGGTGACGTCAGCCGGGCGGAACACCAGAAGGTTCGGAACGGCGCGCAGGCTGGCAACCTGTTCGACAGGTTGATGGGTCGGGCCGTCTTCGCCGACGCCGATCGAGTCATGCGTCAGGACGTGGATGACGCGGATACCCATGAGCGCTGCGAGCCGGATCGGCGGGCGGCAATAATCCGAGAAGATCAGGAAGCCGCCGCCGTAGGGAATGAGACCGCCGTGCAGCGATATGCCGTTCATGGCAGAGGCCATGCCGTGCTCGCGGATGCCCCAGTGCATGTAGCGGCCGGAGAAGTCGGTCGGCGTGATCGACACCATCTGGCTGGTCTTGGTGTTGTTCGAGGGTGTCAGGTCGGCGGAGCCGCCGAGCATTTCCGGCAGCAAGCCGTTGATGACCTCGAGCGCATCTTCGGATGCCTTGCGGGTGGCGACAGTCGGCTGGGTCTCGGCGACCCTCTTCTTGTAGGCGCTGATGGCAGCGTCGAAGCCTTCCGGCAGTTCGCCGGCGAAGCGGCGTGTGAACTCGGCCTTGGCGGGAGCCTTTGCGAGGCCGTCTTCCCATGCCTTGACCAGTTCAACGGAGCGGCTGCCCGCTGAGCGCCATGCATCAAGAACGTCTGCGGGAACGACGAAGGGTTCGTACTCCCAATCGAGCGCCTTGCGGGTGGCGGCGATTTCGTCGGCGCCGAGCGGGTTGCCGTGGACCTTGTGGGTGCCCTGCTTGTTCGGAGCGCCGAAGCCGATGATCGTCTTGCAGGCGATGAAGGTCGGGCGGTCGGACGTGTGGGCGGCTTCGATGGCGGCCGAGATCGCAGCCTGATCGTGACCGTCGACTTCGATCGTGTTCCAGTGAACAGCCTTGAAGCGGGCAACCTGATCGGTCGAGTCGGACAGCGACACGGCACCGTCGATCGTGATCGAGTTGTTGTCCCAGAAGAGAACCAGCTTGTTCAGCTTCAGGTGACCTGCAAGCGCGATGGCCTCGTGGCTGATGCCTTCCATCAGGCAGCCGTCGCCGCAGATGGCATAGGTATAGTGATCCTGCAGGTCGGCGCCGAATTCCTCGCGCAGCTTGCGCTCGGCGATCGCCATGCCAACGGAATTGGCAATGCCCTGGCCAAGTGGGCCTGTTGTCGTCTCGATGCCGGTAGCATGGCCATATTCCGGATGGCCGGCGGTCTTGGAGCCGAGCTGGCGGAACTGCTTCAGGTCTTCGACCGTCATGTCGGGATAACCGGTCAGGTACAGCACAGAATAGAGCAGCATCGAGCCGTGGCCGGCCGAAAGCACGAAACGGTCGCGGTTCGGCCAATGCGGCTTCTTCGGATCGAACTTCAGATATTTGGTGAACAGGACCGTCGCCACATCGGCCATGCCCATCGGCATGCCTGGGTGGCCGGAGTTGGCCTTTTCGACTGCATCCATGGCGAGGAAGCGGATCGCATTTGCCATCCGGTCGTGTTGTTCAGGAGAGATCATCACTATTCCGCTGGTTCCGGGTGTCGGGGGATGGCCTCAAGCCTGTGGAGACCATCAATGAGAGCGGCTGACACATAGCAGTTGGAACGGCCAAGTCAATAAAATGACGGCCAGTTACAGGGCTGTTGAATCGATTTTAGACATTTGACCATCTATTTTTACAAAAGTTGAAAGGTCTGTGATGCGGGCATTGATTGGCGTCATCCACAGGATAGGGCACCGATCGCCCCGTGGCCTTTATTGACGGGCAGTTGGCGAGCTGCATATCCTTTTTTGAACATTGGATCGGCTTCAGGCGCCGATTCGCGGGTCTTGAGCGGGGAACCGGAAGAGACATGACGCCCACAGGCAATATCATCGAGGCAGCGCTCAATGAGCTGCGACAGGCGATTTCGGGTCTCGAAAACGCCGTGGACATGCGCATCGAGCGCCAGCGCGAGCATGGCGAGATCGAGGGCGAAGTACGCCGCGTTCATGCGGATCGCTCGAAGCTCGCGCAGGAGCTCGATCAGGCGGAGTTCCGCGCGAACCGCCTGGAGGAGGTCAATCGCGAGGTGTCGCGACGGCTGGTGACGGCGATGGAGACGATCCGCGCCGTCCTCGACCGCTAGTGAAGGACAGATGAGATGGCGCAGGTAACGGTAACGATCGACGGCAAGGCCTATCGGATGGCCTGCGAGGAAGGGCAGGAAGATCACCTGACCGATCTTGCGACCCGTTTCGACCGCTATGTCGGCCATCTCAAGGATCAGTTCGGCGAAATCGGCGACCTCAGGATCACCGTGATGGCCGGGATCATGATCATGGACGAGATCTCGGAACTGACACGGCGCGTCGCCGGCCTCGAATCCGAACTCGAAACGCTGCGCGGCAACCGGGATACCGTTCTTGCGGCGACCGCGCGGACGGAGGAGACCTTCGCCGCAGCGCTTGTCGAGGTTACCGGCCACATTCGCGGCATTACCGACAAGCTCACCGGTCGCGCGCCTGCGGAGCTCAATTAGATAATAAATCCAAGGCGTGCCTGCGGAGCCTCTGGCGCAGCCTCGCGATCGGTCTTATATAGGGCATGCGATCTGCGCCTCTCGACAGGAACCACAATCCCTGGGGCCATACTCGATCCAAAGGGAGCTGTCCCTGACCAGGCTCGTGGGCCTGGACATATGGCGCCCACCTACGTTTGTAGGCACCCAGGATCGTAAACATCCACCGGTTGCCGCGGATCGCACTCACCTCCCATGACGCGTTTTACCGGGCGGGCGAAGGCCAGTGCCCCGATACGGCATGCCCCACTATGGCTGGACGAAGAAGGCGCGTCTTGCGGCGCGCCCGGTTTTCACCCTGTGATGATCGACGGTCCTATTGCGCCCCTTCCTTCTCTACGCAGGCGATCAGATCGGTGAAGGCCTGTTTCGCTCCGGCCAGCAGAAATTGCCCCTCGACGCCGTTTGCCGTGACATTCAGCTCCTTGCCTGACGTCAGCGCTAAAACGGCTTCGGACGTGTTCGGGACGTCGATCGTCGCCGTATGCGCGCTGTCGGCGGTGGACGAGAACTCAGCTTCGTCGCCGTCGTCCACCGACCAGCTTCCTTTCACCTCATCGCCTTTTTCGAACGGAAACCTGGCGGTGTTCGCAAACAGCGCGACCTTGTCGCCGACCGCAAGGAAGCCGATGCCGGACTGAGTATTCTGCGCCAGGCAGCCGATGAAGGCGTCGCCGTCCTTCAAAGGCTCGACGGAGAAATCGGCAGCATGCGCCAATGTGCTGGAGAGCAGCACGGCAGTGAATGTGAGTGCCGCGGCAGTGGTCTTGTTCATTTCGCATGTCCTATCGTGAGAGCTCAGTGTGGGAGGCTGGTGCGCATTGCCCTGAAGTAGCGCGTCTTGGCGCAGGACATCGGCGCTGACAATGCGGTTGCGGTCCGTTGCGGGTGAAAAGCGGAACCATTATTGGGCGCGCGGTGCTGGTCAGGCGACACTGCTTCTTGCCTACGACATGTGCTCTTGGTGCAAATGGCTTTGTCGGTCGGAAGTCTCGGTGAACCCGTGGTTGGGAGCCGGAGGGGTCTTGTTTGCGGATCAAACGGTTCAGTATTGCAAAATCCTTCCTATGGCGGGCCAAGCCTTGGGGTGAAGTCGCCCCGGCGGCCCCGCCATTGATCGTGACGGGGAATTGGTCGCTCCGGTCTCGTCGAAGAGATCAAATATTGTGCATTTCCTGTAAAGCTATGCGCTGAATGCATTGGTGGCCTGATGCCTTAGCGCTTTTCGCGATGTCGGTCCGGACGTATATTCACCTCAACAGAAAGACACCGGCAGCAAGAACGTTGCCGAACGCTGACAGCCCTAGGAAAGGGGATCATCATGAACGTAGCACGCTCCTTCAACAACTGGCGCAAGTATCGTCAGACGGTTTCCGAACTCGGCCGCATGTCCAACCGCGCACTGCACGACCTTGGCATCGACCGCGCCGACATCCAGCGCGTCGCACGCGATGCGGCCGTTCGCTAACACACCCGGTTGCTGCTCTTTGCGAGCAGCCGATGGATGAAGCGCCCGTTGCACTGCAGCGGGCGTTTTTGCGTTTGAAGTGCTGTGCCGCCGGTGATCGGCACCGCGCCGCGACAGTTTCACTTGCGAAACGCTCGGCGCAGGCGATATGCCACGCCCATGTTTTCACTGGAACGCATCGAGACATTCGAGCAGATCGTCAAGAAGAGCCGGTTTCGCGCCGTCGCAGGCCCGATCGCAGGCGAACAGGACGCCAAGGATTTCCTGGCGACACATGCCGATCCCGGTGCCAATCACAATTGCTGGGCCTGGCGGATCGGCCAGGGCTATCGCTTCAACGATGACGGCGAGCCGAGCGGCACGGCGGGAAAGCCAATTCTGCAAGCGATCGACGGGCAATCGCTCGACAACGTCATCGTGGTCGTGACCCGCTGGTTCGGCGGCGTCCTGCTTGGCACCGGCGGTCTTATCCGCGCCTATGGCGGAACGGCGTCGGCATGCCTGCGGGCGTCCGGCATCATCGAATTGATCCCCATGGCCGAGACAAGGATACATGTCGGCTTTTCGGACCTGGCGCTGGTGAAGGCGCGGCTCAGTGCTGCGGCGGGCGTTCGCGTAACAGACGAGGCGTTTCTGGGCACGGGCGCGCAGCTGACGCTCGCGATACCAAAGGCTATCGCGGGCGATGTCGCAAGGATGGTCGCGGATGCGACGAGCGGACGGGTCGTGATCGCTTTTCAGCCATGACGGCACTGCGCAGCAGCTATGAAGCCATGACCTCAATGTGACGCAGACTTCGCTTGCTTGCTGTCATGCGAGTGCTAGTTTCCGCAATCATATCGATTAAATATTCTAGGAGACTTGAGATGCAGCTTGGCATGGTTGGTTTGGGCCGTATGGGCAACTACATGGTCCAGCGCTTGATGCGTGATGGCCATGAATGCGTCGTTTACGATGCGAGACCGGAAAGCGTTGCCGATCTTGCCGCCAAGGGGGCCGTCGGCAGTGCTTCGCTGGAAGAGTTGGTCTCGAAGCTTTCGCGACCGCGCGCGGTCTGGCTGATGCTGCCCGCTGCTATCACCGACAAGGTGATCGCCCAGCTCCTGCCGCTGCTGCACGACGACGACATCATCATCGACGGCGGCAACTCCTACTACCACGACGACATCCGCCGTGGCGCCGAGCTGATCACCAAGGGCATCCACTATGTCGACGTCGGCACCAGCGGCGGCGTCTTCGGCCTCGAGCGCGGCTACTGCCTGATGATCGGCGGCGAGAAGGGCATCGTGCAGTCACTCTCGCCTATCTTCGCCTCGCTTGCTCCCGGACAGGGTTCGGTTGTGCCCTCGGAAAACCGGCCTGTCACGCCAGGCAGCACGGCCGAGCAGGGATATCTCCATTGTGGCCCGCACGGCGCCGGCCACTTCGTCAAGATGGTCCACAACGGCATCGAGTACGGTCTGATGGCTGCCTATGCCGAGGGGCTCAACATTTTGAAGCGCGCGAACATCGGTTCGGACAGCCACGAGGCGGATGCCGAGACGGCACCGCTCGCTCATCCGGAATACTATCGCTACGATTTCAATCTGCAGGATGTCGCCGAGGTGTGGCGCCGCGGCAGCGTCATTACATCGTGGCTGCTCGACCTGACGTCGGATGCGCTGCATGCCGATCCGGCGCTTGGGCAATATGCGGGCCGCGTTTCCGATTCGGGCGAAGGGCGCTGGACGATCATGGCGGCCATCGACGAGAGCGTGCCGACGCCGGTGCTCAGCGCTGCGCTCTATGGCCGCTTCTCCTCGCGCGACAACGACGAGTTCGCCAACAAGGTATTGTCGGCGATGCGCGCCGGCTTCGGCGGCCACGTCGAGAAACCCAAGGAGTAACCTATTCCGCACAAACGGATATTAGGCCCGCGCAGCCGCAAGCTGTGCGGGCTTTTCTTTCCTACGCCGCGATATAAGGTGGGCGAGACATATCGAAGGGACCGGCGAATGGGTGTGGGAATTGGCGCGCGCAGCGTGCTGCGGCTTCTGCTGCTGATTGTGGCCATTTCGACGGCAGCGAGCGCCGGCGCGCAGACGCCCGCGACACCAGCCGCTCCGACACCAGCCGCGCCGGGGCCCGCCGCGGCGCCGCCCGCCGAGGTGCGGCAGATGCTGCAGCTGATGCAGACGCCGCAAGCCAAGCAATGGATGGCGACGCAGATGCAGGCAATGCCTGCCGCCGGGGAAGCGAGCGCCGACCAGATGTCGGTTCTCTCCGAACTTCTCGGCCATGCGCGCCGCCACTTCGATCTGGTGTCGGGCGCGGCGATGGAGCTGCCCCACGAGGTCGAAGCGGCGTCGGCGATCGTCGATCGCGAGGTCGAACCGAGCGGCTGGGCACTGGTCACGATCGAAGTTCTGGCGTTGCTCCTGGCCGGGCCGGCTGCCGAAATGCTGTTTCGTCTGCTCGTGCCGAAACCGCGAATTCGGCGCGCGGACGGCGAGGTGGTGACGGTCGCACACCATGCGGCGGCCAATTTGACCTACCGCATCGTGCCGGCGCTGGTCTTCGGCGTCGCGACGCTGGTGCCGCTGGTCGTGTTCAAATGGCCGCCGATCACGCAGTCGATGGCGATCGCAATCGCGATCGCGCTGCTGGTGGCACGTTTCACGATCTCGTTTGGCCGATTGCTCGTGGCTCTGATCACGCTTGCGAAGGCCGACGGAGAGCGTGAGGTGTCCCGGTCGGCGGCACTGTTCTGGTTCCGGCGCAGCGCGGTCTTCGTCATCTATTTCGCCTTCGGCTGGGTCATCATCCAGCTCATGCTGCCGCTCGGATTTTCCAGCGGATCGCGCTATCTGGTCGGCTACACGCTCGGCATCGGGCTGCTCCTGATCGCCACGGAGGCCGTCTGGTCGCGGCCTGCCGAAGGCGGGCAAAGAAGTGCAACGATCTCGTGGTTGCTGACGATCTATTTCGTGGCGCTCTGGCTCCTGTGGGTCGGAGGATTCAACTTCTTGCTGTGGATCGGCATCTATCTGGTGCTTCTGCCGCGTGCGCTGCGCGTCGCCACGCTCGCGGTGCGTTGCCTGCATCAGGCGGAGGCCGGGTTCCTGGCCAAGCGCCGTATCGCGGCGGTTCTTCTTGATCGCGGTGTGCGTGCCGCCATCATCGCGATCGCCGCCGTGTGGCTCGGGCGCATACTTGGCTTGGCCGCCGATCGCATGGCTGCAGGCGACACAATGGTCGATCGCATCACCCGCGGTTCGATCGGCGGCATCGTCATCCTGCTTGCCGCCGATCTCCTCTGGCATCTGGCTCGGGCCTATATCAATTCGAGGCTGGAGAACTCGGCACTGGACAGCGCTGCCAGTGACGAGGAAAAGGCGAGGAGGGCGCGGCTGCAGACGTTGCTGCCGATCTTCCGCAACATCCTCGCTGTCGTCATCGCCGTGATCGCGGTTTTGATGGTGCTCTCCGGGCTCGGCGTGGAGATCGGGCCGCTCATCGCCGGCGCCGGCGTGGTCGGTGTGGCGGTCGGCTTCGGCGCGCAGACGATCGTCAAGGACGTGATCAGCGGTATGTTCTATCTGTGGGACGACGCCTTTCGCATCGGCGAATACATCGAAAGCGGCAGCCACAAGGGCGTCGTGGAGGCCTTCAGCCTGCGGTCGGTCCGGTTGAGGCACCATCGGGGACCCCTGACGACGGTGCCGTTCGGCGAACTCGGCGCCGTCAAGAATCTCAACCGCGACTGGACGATCGACAAGATCTCGCTGAACGTCACATACGATACGGACCTCGTGAAGGCGAAGAAGGTCATCAAGCAGATTGGCCAGCAGTTGCTGGAAAATCCGGAGTATGGCCCACACATCATCGAAACGCTGAAAATGAAGGGCGTCGAGCAGTTTGGCGAATTTGCAATCGAGATACGGCTGTCGATGATGACCAAGCCCGGAGAGCAGTTCGTGATCCGCCGCAATGCGCTCGCCATGATCCGAAATGCCTTCAAGGAAAACGGCATTGAGTTTGCCGTGCCGACTGTGCAGGTCTCGGGTGAGGGGCGCGATGCCGAAGCACGTGCGGCGGCTGCGCGCTTTGCCGCGCAGAGGTCCGAAGCCGGCGGCGAACCCGCAGTATGATGAGATGACGACGGTTCAACGGCTGCTGCTGCGAGCGCAATCAACGGCAGCTGCCCGGATCTGACCGGCGGACTGGCCGAGCTTACGAAAATGCAATGTGTTAACCCGCCGATTGCGCCAAAATTGCCCCAATTAGAGATGAAGCAGACGTCTGTAAGCGGCGCTGGGGTGGCGCGTGCATGTGTACGCTCGGTGTGCATGCCGGTTATGTTACGCATTCGAAACATGATTCCCGCAAAGATGGAAATCGCGACGGTAAGAAATGTCGGGGCACGGCAATTTGGAAGAGATAGAAGACATGGAAGAGACCGCCTTGCGCGGATTCTTCAGGCGATACCGCACACATCTGACGGCAGTTGCGACGCTTGCCGTCTTCTGCATCGTCGGCTTCGCGATCGTACAGCTGACGAACGAGGTCCGCTATGACGACGTCGTGCAGGCTCTTGCCGATACCAAGACCAGCTCGATTCTCCTGGCGCTGTTCTTCACCGGTCTGAGCTTCCTCGCGCTCGTCTTTTACGACGTCAACGCCATCGAGTATATCGGCAGGAAGCTGCCCTTTCCCCAGGTCGCGCTGACTGCGTTCAGCGCCTACGCGGTTGGGAACACGGCCGGGTTCGGTGCGCTCAGCGGCGGAGCGATCCGCTACCGCGCCTATTCGCGGCTCGGCCTGACGCCGKAAGAAATCGGTCGCGTCATCGCGTTCGTCACGGTCGCTTTCGGCCTCGGGCTTGCCGGCGTCGGATCGATTGCGCTTTTGGCCATCGCCGACGAGATCGCTCCGCTGATCAACGTCAGCAGCTTGCTGCTCCGGTTGATCGGCGGATCGATCGTCGCGCTTTTGGGAGCGGTCATGGTGTTTGGCCGCGGCGGCAAGGTGTTCCACATCGGTTCGGTGTCGATACGCCTGCCGGATTCGGCCACCTGGTCGCAGCAGTTCCTCGTGGCCGCCTTCGATATCGCAGCGTCCGCCACCGTCCTCTATGTGCTTCTGCCGCAAACGGCGATCAGCTGGCCGGTATTCCTGGCGATCTATGCGATCGCGGTCGGTCTCGGGGTGCTCAGCCATGTGCCGGCCGGTCTCGGCGTGTTCGAGACCGTCATCATCGCCTCGCTCGGCAGCGCGGTGAACATCGACGCGGTGCTCGGTTCGCTCGTCCTTTATCGGCTGATCTACCACGTGCTGCCGCTGGTGATCGCCGTGCTCGCCGTCTCGGCAACCGAGCTCCGCCGCTTCGCCGATCATCCGGTCGCATCCGGTGTCCGGAGGATCGGCATCCGGCTGATGCCGCAGCTGTTGTCGACGCTTGCCTTGCTGCTCGGCGTCATGCTGATCTTTTCGAGCGTGACGCCGACGCCGGATTCCAATCTCGAATTCCTTGCCAACTACCTGCCGCTGCCGATCGTGGAGGGCGCGCACTTCCTTTCCAGCCTGCTCGGGCTGGCGCTGGTCGTTGCAGCCCGCGGCCTGGGACAGAGGCTCGACGGGGCCTGGTGGGTTTCCATCATTTCTGCCGCCGCTGCGCTGACGCTTTCGCTCCTGAAGGCGATCGCGCTGGTAGAGGCATGCTTCCTGGGCTTCCTGATTTTCGGCCTGTTCGTCAGCCGCCGCCTTTTCCGCCGGCACGCATCGCTTTTGAACCAGACGCTGACGGCATCCTGGCTGACGGCGATCGCGGTGGTCTGCGTCGGTGCGATCGTCATCTTGCTGTTCGTCTACCGCGATGTCGAATACAGCAACGAGCTCTGGTGGCAGTTCGAGTTCGCCGACGAGGCGCCGCGCGGCCTGCGCGCCGTGCTCGGCATCACGATMATTTCTTCGGCGATCGCTATCTTCAGCCTGTTGCGACCGGCAACGTCGAAGCCGGAACCGGCCTCCGACGAAGCGCTGCAACGCGCGGTCGGGATCGTCGGCAAGCAACGATACGCCGACGCAAATCTGGTGCGCATGGGCGACAAGAGCATCATGTTTTCCGAAAAGGGCGATGCCTTCATCATGTATGGCCGGCAGGGCCGCTCATGGATCGCGCTGTTTGACCCGATCGGCGACCGAAGCGCTATCCCGGAGCTCGTCTGGCGCTTTGTCGAGTCGGCCCGCGCAGCCGGCTGCCGCGCCGTTTTCTATCAGATTTCGCCGGCGCTTCTTTCGCACTGCGCCGATGCGGGGCTGCGCGCCTTCAAGCTGGGCGAGCTCGCTGTGGCCGATCTCAAAGCCTTCGAGATGAAGGGCGGCAAGTGGGCGAACCTGCGACAGACCGCCAGCCGCGCCCAGCGCGACGGCCTGGAATTCGAGGTGATCGGACCGGAGGGCGTCCCCGCCGTCATGGACGAGCTCTCCGCGGTTTCCACCGCCTGGCTGCAGGATCACAACGCCAAGGAAAAGGGCTTTTCGCTAGGCGCTTTTGAACCGGACTATATCGTCGGCCAGCCGGTCGGGATCCTGAAGCGCGAGGGAAAGATCGTTGCGTTCGCGAACATCCTGATCACCGAAACCAGGGACGAGGGGACAATCGATCTGATGCGCTTCTCGCCGGATGCGCCGAAAGGCTCGATGGACTTCCTTTTCGTGCAGATCATGGAGTATCTGCGGAACGAAGGGTTTGCCCATTTCAATCTCGGCATGGCACCGCTTTCGGGCATGTCGAAGCGGGAGGCTGCGCCGGTTTGGGACCGCATCGGCAGCACTGTCTTCGAACACGGCGAGCGCTTTTACAACTTCAAGGGCCTCAGGGCCTTCAAATCCAAGTTTCACCCTCAATGGCATCCGCGTTATCTTGCGGTTTCCGGAGGAGGCAATCCGATGATCGCATTGATGGACGCAACGTTCCTGATCGGCGGCGGATTGAAAGGGGTCGTGAGGAAATAATGAAAAGATACCTTCTTGCAGCGGTGTGCGCGCTGTCGCTTGCGGCACCTGCGGCCCGGGCAGCAAGCGAAACGACGCAGAGCTTCGAAACCGGTCTCATTGCTTCTCCGCACATCTTCCTGCCGCAAGGCGACGTTAAGGGCGCGGTCATGCTGATCTCGGATGCTGCCGGCTGGGGCGACAAGGAAAAGGCCGAAGCCGACAGGATGGTGGGTGAGGGATCTGTCGTCATCGGCGTCGATTTCCCGTCCTACATCGAGGCGCTGAGACAATACGACGTCAGCCAGAACGACGGCTGCATCTACCTGGTGTCCGACATCGAGTCACTCAGCCAGCAGGTTCAGCGTGCTGCCGGGAACAGCCCCTACCATCTGCCAATCATTGCCGGCATCGGCGAGGGTGGAGCGCTTGCGCTTGCCATTGCCGCGCAGACGCCTGATGCCACCATCGGCCAGACGCTCGCGGTCGATCCGCTCGCAGGAATTCCGCTGACGAAGGAACTTTGCACGCCGGCGAAAAAGCAGACGGTCGGCGACCGGATGATCTACGGCMTCAGCGATATCTCGTTGCCCGATCCCGTCATCGCGGCCTTCACCCCGGCCGCCGGCAAGGAAGGCCGGGCTCATGTGGAAGAATTGAAGAAAGCGCATGCGGGCATCGATATCCGCGATTCCGAAGACGATGCGCAGACCACGCTCAGCGATATTCTCGACGAGCTGATTGCGGCTTCCGCCAGCGCCGACAACCCACTCGGACTGCCGCTGACCGTTCTCGATGCCAAGCCGGTCTTCGACACGATGGCGGTGATCTTTTCCGGCGATGGAGGCTGGCGCGATATCGACAAGGAAGTCGGCGCGTCGCTGCAGAAGCAAGGCATCCCGGTCGTCGGGATCGATTCCCTCCATTATTTCTGGTCCGAGCGCAAGCCGCAGGAAACGGCGGACGATCTCGGCAGGATCATCGAACTCTACCGTAAGCAATGGAAGGTCAAGCACGTGCTGCTGGTGGGCTATTCCTTTGGTGCGGATGTGGTGCCCGCCGCTTTTTCACTGCTGAAGCCGGCGCCCAAAAGCTCGGTTGCGCAGATATCGCTTCTGTCTCTCTCCCACGCGGTGGACTACCAGATCTCTGTCATGGGCTGGCTCGGCCAGAAAACCGAGGGGGCCGGCGGCGATCCGGTGGATGACCTGAAGAAGGTCGATCCCAAGATCGTCCAATGCATCTACGGCAAGGAAGACGATGACGAAGTGGCCTGCCCGGATCTGAAAGGCACCGGCGTCGACGTCATTACGCTCGCCGGCGACCACCATTTCGACGAGAACTACGAGCTTCTCAGCAAGACGATCATCGACGGCCTGAAGTCGCGGCTGCAGGACTAGATGTGGGCCCCCACAGGTCGGGGATGGCTTGCCCGGTGACCTAAAGTATCAATGTTCTTGGCATGATCGACCCGCAGGTTGCTTTCCGTGTTCGCGGCGTTTTCCTCCTGGTCCGACGTAGCGACATAGGATGACAGGCGTCGGCCCTCATTCCTTACAAGGCTCAGTTGGAGCCGATGCGCTAGCGCATCAGCTCTGCCTCGCTCCACCCGAGGGCGGCGAGTTCGCCGCTGCGGAAGCGTGCGTCGTCGCCGACGATGAACTCGTCGAGTTGCGGCGGCTTCACGGTGGTACCGGCCAGCATCGCGTGGACCTGACCGCGATGATGCGTCTGGTGCTGGAAGAGGTGGCCCAGTATGTCCTCCATTCGCTCGCGCTGTATCMGCTCGCCGCGATGAATGTTCACGGTCGATACGATCTTGTCCGGCGTCAGCGCTTCGCATAGATCGCAGAGGCGCCGGTCGACCTTCGCCTGCGCTTCGGCCAGCGATGCGATATCGTCGAACGGCTCGTCCACTTCGAAGGCCTTGAGCCCGAGCGTGCCGCCTTCCAGACCATCGACATAGAACCAGTCGACCGTGATGATATGGTTCAGGGTCTCCTTGATCGACGGAAAGAAGCCCGTGCGCGGCGCTTCGAACTCGCCGGGCTGTAGCCGGGCGCCCGCGGCATGCAAGCGATGGTTGGCCAGTGCGTTGTTATAGGCAAGTTTGCGGAAGGACCGGGAAGGGTCGAAAGTGGCCACGGGTTGATTCCTCCTGTCTTGCCGTCGGACGCCGTGCTGAACGATTAATCGTCCTCCTGGAACAACCGGAACTGCGCTGCCTCGAGGTCCTTCGGCGGCTGCATGCCGAGATGCTTCCAGGCGGTTGCCGTGAGCACGCGGCCGCGCGGCGTGCGCTGGATGAAGCCCTGCTGAATCATATAGGGCTCGATGATGTCCTCGATCGCGTCGCGCGGTTCGGAAAGGCCGGCGGCGATGGTCTCGATGCCGACGGGGCCACCGCCGAAGTTGACAGCGATCATGTTGAGGTAGCGCTTGTCGAGCTGGTCGAGGCCCATGTTGTCGACAAGCAGCCGTGTCAGCGCCTCATCGGCGATTTCGCGGGTGACGGCCTCGGCCCTGGCTACTTCGGCAAAGTCGCGCACGCGGCGCAGGAGGCGGCCGGCGATACGCGGGGTGCCGCGGGCCCGGCGGGCGATTTCGCGGGCTCCCTCGTCGGTTATCGGCAGGCTCATCAGGCGTGCGCCGCGGCGCACGATCAGTTCGAGCTCGTCTACCGTGTAGAAGCTCAGGCGCACCGGGATGCCGAAGCGGTCGCGCAACGGCGTCGTCAGCAGGCCCAGGCGGGTGGTGGCGGCAACGAGCGTGAATTTCGAGAGATCGATCTTCACCGAGCGTGCGGCTGGACCCTCGCCGATGATGAGATCGAGCTGGAAATCCTCCATGGCCGGATAGAGGATTTCCTCGACGGCCGGGCTGAGGCGGTGAATTTCGTCGATGAAGAGCACGTCGCGCTCTTCGAGGTTGGTCAGGAGCGCCGCAAGATCGCCGGCCTTGGCGATAACGGGGCCGGAGGTCGAACGGAAATTGACGCCGAGTTCCTTGGCCATGATCTGTGCCAGCGTCGTCTTGCCGAGGCCAGGCGGGCCGACGAAAAGGACGTGGTCCAAAGCCTCTCCGCGGTTCTTGGCGGCCTCGATGAAGATCTTGAGATTGGCGCGCGCCTCGGCCTGGCCGGTGAACTCGTCCAGCGACTGCGGGCGCAGCGTCACGTCCAGGTCTTCGCCTCGCTTCTCAGAGGAAATCAGGCGGGCGGCTTCAGTCATGCGAGGAGTTCCATTCCGGGGACGCGCGAGGCGGCTTTTCTATCGAAGGTAAGGGTTTTGCCGCAATCGGCGATACAATTCATTTCGCTTAGCAACGCATCGGCAAAATCCACGTTCGACATAGGGCAGAGATGGACTGCATTGCCAACTGCTTCATACGCCGCAACCTCAAACTCGCGTCGCTCCGCGATTGCCTGGATGAAGTCCAGGATGCGATCTCTGGGGTAACGATACTTGCGACCGAGAACCGGGTCCGCTTCGAGAACAACTGAGACATCGACGCAGAGAGCATCGTCTGCATTCAGCCGCTTCAGAAGTCCGTCGATGGCACCGATATGCCCCGCATCATCCGGAATGGCGATGCGCAGCAGGACGTTTGTATCGATGCCGAGACGGGTTGTCATTCTCCACCGCTCCGCCTGGTGGCATTTTCATATCGTTCTACGGCCGCATCCATGATGGTATCATCGATTTCGTCTTGAGATGCACGCGAGCCGGCCGGCGGCTTTCGGAGTAATCCGGCCAATTCGGTGACCGGCTTGTTGTGCGGAATGATTGCCATCTCGCCATTTCGAACCCAACCATAGCACTTGTCGCCCGGTTTGACGTTCAGCTGGTCGCGCAGATGCTTGGGAATGGTCATCTGCCCTTTGGAGGCGATCGTGATGTTGAAACCCATGGCGTTGCTCCACTTCGATCTGCCTTGCATATTGACAATAGTAAGGCGGCGTTCTGTTAGCAATGAAGCTACCGCGCCAGTTCCTTCAACCCGAGCCGGATCAGCTTGGCGCTGTCGGCACCCTCGCCCGCGGTTTTCATCGCGGCCGCTACGGCATTGGCCGCCTGATCCCTGCTGTAGCCGAGGTTGGTCAGCGCTGAAACCGCATCGGCGACAGGTGCTGCGGCGACGCCCTCGCCGAGTTCCTGCTTCAAGCCGATGTTGGCCGCTGCCTCGCCGGCGAAAGCCGGTGCCTTGTTCTTGAGTTCGGTGACGATGCGCACCGCGACCTTGGGACCGACACCCTGGGCGCGCGATACGGCTGTGCGGTCCTGCAGGGCGATGGCGTTGGCGAGTTCGCTTGGGGTCAGCGTGGAAAGGACCGCGAGCGCCACCTTGGCACCGACGCCCTGAACGCTTTGCAGAAGGTTGAACCATTCCCTTTCGAGCGCGGTCATGAAGCCGAAAAGCTTCAGCTGGTCTTCGCGAACATAGGTCTCGATGAAGAGAATGCAGGCTTCGCCGACCGAGCCGATGCGCGACAGGGTGCGCGCCGAGCAGAAGGCGACGTAACAGACGCCATGCACATCGACGAGGACATAGTCGTCGCCGATTTCGTCGATGGTGCCTTTGAGCTTGCCGATCATGTATGGGGTCCGTCAGGGATGGGTTTCGGGCGTGATGAGGTCGAGTGAAGGGAAGTAGGATCGGTATCCTTTGGGGTCGCGCGTCAAGACGGCGTAGCCGCGGATTGCCGCATGCGCGCCGATCAGGAAATCGGGCAGGATGCTTTCTCGCCCGCCACCGGATTTGCGGTAGACCCTAAAGGCAGCGGCTGCGGCGAAAGCCGCGGGCCACGGTAGGTTCTCGCGGCGGAATTCCTCCTGCGGGAGCAGGCGGTCAACCTCGTCCATATCGCGATACCGCAGGGAAAACTCCGCGTAGATGATCGGGTTTATCAACACAGGGCCGGCGTTGAACGCATCGAGCGCTCGCTGGCGCGACCATCCATGCCAATCAGACGCCGGGATCGACAGATCGACCAGAACGTTGGTGTCGATCAAAGTCGGCATCAGCGGTCCCGTGTCATCGACATGAGCGCTTCGGCATCGACCGTCTGGTCGCCGGTTCCTTCGAGACGATCGAGAGCATTCATAAAGCGACCCAGCCGGCCGCGATCTTCCAGCTCCTGCTTTCCGTTCTTCGGAGCCAGAACCAGCTTGCCGCCCTCGACCGAGAAGATCACGTCGCTGTTCAGTTCGATGCCCGCGAGCTCGCGCAGGTCGCGTGGAATGGTAACTTGACCTTTTGATGTGACGCGCATCTTGCATCTCCGACAATGAAGTAAGAATTATCATTACCGGAAGAACAAGTCAAGAACACGTCAGCCGGTCAGGACTGCCTGGCGCATGCGGTTGCTGCCGCGATTGTGCGCGTGGCAGATTGCGATGGCGAGCGCGTCGGCCGCGTCGTTGCCCTTGAACTCCGCCTTCGGCATCAGGATCTTCAGCATCATGTGGATCTGTTGCTTCTCGCCGTGGCCGACGCCGATGACGGCTTTCTTCACTGCGTTCGGCGCATATTCGGCGACCTGCAGGCCGGCGCGAGCGGGCACCAGCATGGCGATGCCGCGGGCCTGGCCGAGCTTCAGGGTGGCGACGGCGTCCTTGTTGACGAAGGTCTGCTCGACGGCGGCTTCGTCCGGCTGATGGGCATGCACGACTTCCGCGAGCCCGTCATGCAGCTGGCAGAGACGAGAGGCGAGATCCATGTCGCCGTCCGACGTGACGGTACCCGAGGCGATGAAGCGCAGCGAGTTGCCGAACGTCTCGATGATTCCCCAGCCTGTGCGGCGCAGGCCGGGGTCGATGCCGATGATGCGAATCGTATTTTGCATGCTTCACCCTATTGCAGTCGCGAAATAACTGCCATCGATATGTGAACAAAACAAAAACATTGCCTAATTTGAGAGGTTCCGTTTACGTCAATTTAAACTCCATGCGTGAGCTTTGATCCATAAAAGTGAGAGGGGCCCCGACAGGCAAGGCTCCCGTTTTCTGTTTTCAGGTCAGCCGACTGGGACGTTCACGCCTCTGCCCGGCATATACCGTTCCGGAAGGGTTCATTGTTCATGGCTCAGAGATTTCAGTCCCTGTCCTTTAAAGTTATTGCGACATTCATACTGCTGACTGCACTTTCCATCGCCGTCATCAACGGCCTCGCTTATTTCGCCAGCAGCCGCATTTCGGGTGAGCAGGCGCTGAAGGCGAAGGAGGGCGTACTGATCTTCCGCGGCGACATGCTGCAGGATCAGCTGGAACAGCTGGAGAACCAGGCCTATTCGATCGCGCGCATCGAGGCGCTGCAGATGTCGATCACCAGCCTGAAGAGCGGCTGGAAGACGATCGAGAAAACGTCGGGCGATGCCCGCGCCGAACTGAAGAAGGTGTTCATCACCAACAATCCGAACCCGGCCGATCAGCGTGAGAAGCTGGTCAAGCCGGAGGCGCCGAGCGGCTTTTACTATTCGAACCACGAGGCTACGCAGAGCGAGGTCGCTCGCGATCTTGAGAACACGGCCTTCAGCGATCTGCTCATTGCCGATCTCGACGGTCATGTTCTCTACTCCTACAAGAAGAACGAGGATTTCGCGGAAAACCTTAAAACCGATGCATGGACGTCGACCGGTGTCGGGCTTGCGTTCGCCAAGGCGATCGCCAATATCGCAAAGGCGACCGACGATTCCGCACCCGTCGGGTTTTCCGGCCTGCGCGTCGATGCATCGAGTGGCAGGGCCGCCATCTTCTACGCGGTTCCGATCGTCAAGCTCGGCGCGCCGAAGGGCGTCATTCTCTTCAGGGTGCGTGACGACGTTGTTACCAGCATCCTGGAAAGAGGTATCGTTTCCGGCAGCACGGCGCAGGCAGCGATCGTCTCGGAAGACGGGTCTGCCGTGGCCGTCAGCGCCAGCGGCCAGCTCGTCACCCTGGATACTGCGCCCTTCACCTTCCTGAAGGATGCACTTGCCAGCAGCACCATGACGGTCGCGGATTTCAACCGCGCCGACGGCGCAGCCCGCGCCTATGTCAAGGGCATCGACTATCAGGGCTCGCGGTTCCTCGTGGTTGAAAGCGTGCGCCTCAGCGAGATCAACGCCGGCTCGATCGAGATTGCCACCTTGCTGACGATGATCGCGATCGGCGTCCTTGTGGTGATGGCGATTGCAACCGGCATCATAACGAAAATGCTGTTCTCGCCGCTCGCTCGTCTCGCCGGCGTCACACGCGACGTGGCGGACGGCAAGCTGGATGTCGAGATCGGCAGTCTGAACCGGGGCGACGAGATCGGCACGATGGCAAAGGCCCTCGCGCGCTTCAAGCAATCGCTGATCGAAACCCGAGAACTCGAAGCGGCCAGTGCCGAAACGCGGGCGCTCGCCGACCGCGACCGGCAGCAGCACATGGCCGACCGCGAGGCGGAAGCCAAGAGCCTGCAAGAGGTCGTCGAGTCAATCGACGACGGGCTGCGCCATCTGGCAAACGGCAACCTTGCCTACCAGATCGATCGCCGCTTCCCGAACGCGCTCGAAGGCCTGCGCGTCAATTTCAACGAGGCCTTGGCAACGCTCAGCGAAACCATGACCGCGATCGGCGGAAACTCGATGGCTGTTCGCGCCGGCTCCGAAGAAATGCGCACCGGCGCCGACGAGCTGGCGGGGCGGACCGAGCGGCAGGCGACCTCAATCACCGAGACGGCGAATGCGATCGACGCGATCACCCAGTCCGTTCGCCTGCAGATCGAACGCGCCGAGCGGGCGGAACGCATCGCGCGCGAGGCAAAGCGCGAGACCAGCGGGTCCGGCCAGATCATGCGCGACACGATTGCCGCCATGGAGGCGATCCAGGCGTCATCCCGCCAGATCAACTCGATCATCAGCGTCATCGATTCCATCGCGTTCCAGACGAACCTGCTGGCACTGAACGCCGGAGTGGAGGCCGCGCGCGCCGGCGAGGCCGGAAAGGGCTTTGCCGTCGTTGCCATGGAAGTGCGCGAACTGGCGCAACGCTCGTCGAGCGCTGCCAAGGAAATCGGCAATCTGTTGCAGAAATCCACCCGCGAGGTCGAGGCCGGCGTGTCGCTGGTCGAGCGGGCAGGCGACGCGCTGAACGGCATCGGCGGCCATGTCGAGGCGATCAATGGCCAGGTCGGCGAGATCATGGACTCGACCCGGGAAGAGGCCGATACGCTCCGCCAGATCAACGCCGCCGTTTCCGAACTCGATGCGATGACGCAGCAGAACGCCGCCATGGTCGAGGAGACCACGGCGGCCATCCACCGGCTTGCCACCGAGGCGGTCGAAATGGACCGACAGCTCTCCCATTTCACGCTGACGCAGGGCCAGCATCAGCAGAGCGCCGAGGTGCACGTGCTGCGTCGCAAGGGCTGATCGGACAACGGAACCGGAGATCCCTGGTTGCGGGCTTTGCCTGCCCTGCTCCAAGAGGTGCCGCGAATGCTGTCGGAGCAGACTGATCCAGAAAAGGTATTGGCGACCCTCCGCCGAGCGCCGCTCAGCAACGTCGTGCTCTTGAAATTTCTGACCGCCCGTTCTGAGGGTTCGAGTGTCTATCAGCTCGTGCGGCGTGACCGTGTCGCAACCCTTCTGGTACTCGACCACGCATTCAGCGAATTTGATCTTGAAACCTATCCCGACGCGAGTGCGTCGGCCATCATCGCCAGTGATGCGCCAGAGCTCACGCGGAGGCTGCTGACGTTCGTGCCGCGGGACCGAGGCTTGGTCTTCAAACTTTGCTCCGACGATGACTGGGCGGTCGTTGGAGAGGAATTTCCGTTGGAGAGACGCACGTCCTTCCTCTCCTACACGTCAACGGATCTTGAGCCGCTTGATGAGACGGCAACGATCGGAACGACGACCGCCGAAGCGGCGTTTCACCTGTTTGCGGTGCAAGGCCACAGCGCGGAGTGGCTCCGCCCGCTTGTCGACAGCGGCCAAGCGTTCAGCTCGGCAGCCGAGGACGACGGCAAGATCCTGTCCGCCTGCTTTGCTTTCCAGGTTGACGGCGAAATTTGGGAAATCGGGGGCGTCTACACTCTCCCCGAGGCGCGCGGTCGCGGTCTGGCTCGCCGTGTCGTTCGCGCGGCACTCGCCGAACTGAAACGCCGCAACCTTGTTTCCCGCTACCAGGCTGAGGAAACGAACCTGCCGTCGATCCGGTTGGCCGAGTCCCTTGGCATGACGCGCTTTCTCACACTCACCCACTACGTCACTGTGGAGGTCGGCGGGGAATGAACGGGATGACCACATCTCGCAAAGGCCGCTTTTCTTTGCCTCGCCGTTTGGCATCGCCAAACCGGCCACCTACATAGACCTGTCATTCCAATTACCGACAGGCCCTGCCATGGTTCCCTTCTCGATTCTCGATCTTTCCCCCGTTCCCGAAGGCGGCACGATCCGTCAGTCGCTCGAGAGTTCGGCGCGCATGGCGCAAAAAGCGGAGGAGTATGGCTACACGCGGTTCTGGCTGGCCGAGCATCACGGCATGCCGGGCATTGCCAGCGCCGCGACGGCCGTCGTCATCGGTCATGTCGGGGCGGCGACGAAACGGATCCGGATCGGTTCGGGCGGGATCATGCTGCCCAATCATTCGCCCCTCGTCATTGCCGAGCAGTTCGGCACGCTGGACGCGTTGTTTCCGGGACGTGTCGATCTCGGCCTCGGGCGGGCGCCGGGTACCGATATGCGGACCGCGCAAGCGCTCAGGCGCAATCTGGATGCCGGTGCCCAGAGCTTTCCCAACGACGTCGTCGAGCTGCAGCAATTGCTTGGCGCGCCTGTCGAAAACCAGGCAATCCTTGCGGTGCCGGGCATGAATTCCCATGTGCCGATCTGGCTTCTCGGTTCCAGCCTCTATAGCGCGCAGCTCGCTGCGATGCTCGGTCTTCCCTATGCGTTTGCCTCGCATTTTGCGCCGGATTCGCTGCTTGACGCGCTTGATATCTATCGCAACCGCTTCCAGCCATCGGCCGTTCTCGACAAGCCCTATGCCATGGTTGGCGTGATGGGCTCGGTGGCCGAGACCGACGAGGAGGCGCAGTATCACTTCACCTCCGCACAGCAGCAGTTCGTCAACTTGCGCCGCAATGTCCGCGGTCAGTTCCCGCGACCGGTCCACGACATGGAGAGCTTCTGGTCGCCGATGGAAAAGATGACGGTCGAACATACGCTGCGCTATGCGGTCGTCGGTTCGCAGACGACGGCGGAGGCAAAGCTCTCCGAGTTCCTGCGCGACACACAGGCCGATGAGGTCATCATCTCGATGCCCATTCACGATATCGAGGCGCGGCTGAAGTCTGTCGAACTGTTTGCGGGTCTCGGCAACTTCATGCGCGCAGCCGCCTAGTCGTCGAGCCGCGACAGTTGTCCGCCGATCGAGGCGGATGCGACCGTGTGGCGCACAGCTGTTTGGACGAATTGACTTCGCGCCGCCGGGGCATAGCTTTACCTGACAGTGTGCGTCATTTGCCCGCCGATGCGGGCGGGTGAACGGGACAACAGGTCGGGCCGGACGTCGGCACCGTCTGGTTGGCAACCTTTGGGAGGAGGATTGCTATGCGTTGCCGTGATCTTGCAGTTGTGATGTCGGTCATCTGTCTTTTCGCGTCCGGCGCGCTCGCCCAGGAGGGCGACGCCGCGGCCGGCGAGACCGTCTTTAAGAAGTGCGCGGTCTGTCACATCGCCGATAGCGACAAGAACAAGGTGGGGCCCTCGCTCAACCATCTGTTCGGCCGGGCGGCCGGAACGCATCCGAACTTTTCCTATTCTCCGGCGATGCAGGCGGCTGGCAAGGCTGGACTCGTTTGGGACGACGCGACGCTGCGCGATTATCTTCACGACCCAAAGTTGAAGGTGAAGGGCACGAAAATGACATTCGTCGGAGTGAAGGACGATACCGACATCACCAATCTCATCGCCTATTTGAAGCAGTTCTCCAACTAGAAGAGTAGCATGCGGGCAATTGTGCAAGGGCGATGATGTTCGAAGCGGCAATTGCCGCCATCACATATTTATGAGATATTACTAAAGTAAACGCGCGACGGTTGCGGATTGTGGCCGCAACCGGCAGTGCGGCTCGGGAGGAGCCCATGGTTGTCGTGCTGGTTCTGGTTCTGATCGCTCTCGGGTCGGTGGCCTTCCACCTCTTGAGCCCGTGGTGGTGGACGCCGATCGCGTCGAACTGGAACTATATCGACAACACCATCATCATCACTTTCTGGATCACCGGTTTCGTCTTCGTCGCGGTGGTCTGCTTCGTGGCCTATTGCGTGTTTCGCTTCCGTCACAAACCCGGCAGCAAGGCGGCCTATCAGCCTGAGAACAAGAAGCTGGAATGGTGGCTCGCCGGCGGTACGGCGCTCGGTGTCGCGGCGATGCTGACGCCGGGGCTGGTCGTCTGGAAGCAATTCGTCACCGTGCCCCCGGATGCCGGCGAAGTGGAGGTCATCGGTCAGCAGTGGCAGTGGAATTTCCGTTTGCCCGGAGCCGACGGAAAGTTGGGGCGGGCCGACAACAGGGCGGTGACCCCAGACAATCCGCTCGGCGTCATCAGCAGCGATCCGGCCGGTCTCGACGACATCATCATCTCGGGCGGCGACCTGCATCTATTGCTCGGCAAGTCGGTGCGCGTGCACCTGCGCTCGCTCGACGTACTGCATGATTTCTACGTGCCGGAGTTTCGGGCGAAGATGGACATGATCCCGGGCTCAGTCACCTATTTCTGGTTCACGCCGACGCGGACCGGGACGTTCGAGGTTCTCTGCGCCGAGCTTTGCGGTGTGGGCCATCCGCAGATGCGCGGCTCGGTCGTCGTCGACGATGCGGAAGCGTACCAAGGCTGGCTGCAACAGCAGCAGACGTTCCAGCAGTTGATGGCATCAGTGGTACCGGCCAGTTGACCGGCGTCGCGGGCGTCGCGGGCCCGTGACGGGAGGAGAAAAGAAGGGCATGCCATGGTCGATATACCAGCCGGTGCCGGCGACATCGTCCCGCCCGCCGAAGTCGCGGATGTGGAGCTCTATCATCCCAGGAGCTGGTGGACGCGCTACGTCTTCAGCCAGGATGCCAAGATCATTGCGATACAGTATTCGCTGACCGCGTTCGCGATCGGGTTCGTGGCGCTGGTGCTCTCCTGGCTCATGCGCCTGCAGCTGGGCTTTCCCGGCTATTTCTCCTTCATCGATGCCGATCACTACTATCAGTTCATCACCATGCACGGGATGATCATGGTGATCTACCTGCTGACGGCGCTCTTCCTCGGCGGTTTCGGCAACTATCTCATCCCCCTGATGCTCGGCGCCCGCGACATGGTGTTTCCCTATGCCAACATGCTGAGCTACTGGCTCTACCTGCTGGCCGTCCTGGTGCTGGTCGCCGGCTTCTTTGCGCCCGGCGGGCCGACAGGGGCCGGCTGGACGCTCTATCCGCCGCAGGCGCTGCTTTCCGGCACGCCTGGCGGGCGCGACTGGGGCATCATCCTGATGCTGTCGTCGCTGATCATCTTCATCATCGGCTTTACGATGGGCGGGCTGAACTATGTCGTGACCGTGCTGCAGGGGCGCACGCGCGGCATGACGCTGATGCGGATGCCGCTCACTGTCTGGGGCATCTTCACCGCGACCGTCATGGCGCTGCTTGCCTTTCCGGCGCTCTTCGTCGCCGCCGTGATGATGCTGTTCGACCGGCTGCTCGGCACCAGCTTCTTCATGCCGTCCATCGTCGAAATGGGCGAACAGCTGAAGTCTCAGGGCGGCAGCCCGATCCTTTTCCAGCACCTCTTCTGGTTCTTCGGGCACCCTGAGGTCTATATCGTGGCGCTGCCTGCCTTCGGCATCGTCTCCGATCTCATCAGCACGCATGCGCGCAAGAACATCTTCGGCTACCGGATGATGGTCTGGGCGATCGTCATCATCGGCGCGCTCAGTTTCGTCGTCTGGGCACACCACATGTATGTCAGCGGCATGAACCCTAACTTCGGCTTCTTCTTCGCCACGACAACGCTGATCATCGCCATCCCGACGGCTCTCAAGGTCTACAACTGGGTGCTGACGCTGTGGCGGGGCGACATCCATCTGACGCTGCCGATGCTGTTTGCGCTCGGTTTCATCGTCACCTTCGTCAATGGCGGGCTGACGGGCCTGTTCCTCGGCAATGTGGTGGTGGACGTGCCGCTCTCCGATACGATGTTCGTCGTCGCGCATTTCCACATGGTGATGGGCGTCGCACCGATCATGGTCGTCTTCGGCGCGATCTATCACTGGTATCCCAAGATCACCGGACGCATGCTCGATGAGATACTCGGGCGGATCCATTTCTGGGTGACCTTCATCGGCGCCTATGCGATCTTTTTCCCGATGCACTATATCGGCCTGATCGGCGTGCCGCGCCGCTACTACGAACTCGGCGAAACGGTCTTCATCCCGCCCTCGGTACACACGCTCAACGTGTTCATCACGATTGCGGCGCTGGTCGTCGGGGCCGCGCAGCTGGTGTTCGTGTTCAATCTCGTCTGGAGCCTTTTCCGCGGCCGCGAGGCAGGCGGAAATCCGTGGCGGGCGACGACGCTGGAGTGGCAGACGCCGCAGACGCCGCCTGCCCACGGCAACTGGGGCAAGGAGCTGCCGGTGGTCTATCGCTGGGCCTACGACTACAGTGTGCCGGGCGCGGCAGAAGATTTCCTGCCGCAGAACCAGCCGGACGGATTGTCGAGGGCAGCGACATGAGTGCAATTCTGATCTTCATGGCCGGGATCGCGGCCGTCGTCGGCTGGTGGATGTCAGGGCAGCGGCTGATGTCGAAGCCATGGCTCGAGGCCGGCAGGGCCGGCGACGTGATGGGGCGGCAGGGTTCACCGCTGCCTGCCGCGAAGATCGGGCTCGGCATCTTCCTGGCGGTGATCGGTGCCCTGTTTTCGCTGCTGGTCAGCGCCTACCTCGTGCGCATGGCCGGCACCGACTGGTGGTCGCCGCCAGTGCCGCCGCTACTCTGGGTCAACACCGCGATGCTGATCGCCAGCTGCGCGGCGATGCAATGGGCAGCCGTGGAGGCGCGGCGCGGCGGCGGCGAGCCGATGCGGATCGCACTCGACGCAGCGCTTGCGACGGCGGTCCTTTTCCTCATCGGGCAGGTGGCGGCATGGCACCAACTGGCCGCCGCCGGCTACGTGCTTGCCGACAACCCGGCCAACAGCTTCTTCTACCTGCTTACCGGGCTGCACGGCCTGCATATAGTGGGCGGCCTTGCCGTCCTTGGCCGGACCCGCGTCAGGGCATTTGCGGACCGCCGTTCATCCCGGGCGGCGCTGCGTCTGAGCACCGCGCTATGCGCCACATACTGGCATTTCATGCTGGTCGTCTGGCTGGTGCTTCTCGCGCTTTTCACCGGCTGGGCGAACGAACTTGTCGATCTCTGCCGCCAACTGGTTAGCTAGGAGCTGGACGATGGCCGAACTCACACGGACGGAAGCCGAGCAAGCGCCGCTTTTGCCTCGTAGCGGCCTGCGCGGCGTGGCGGCCGATTTTTCCTCGGATCAGCGGGCGTTCAAGCACGTCTCCTGGGGAAAGGCCATGATGTGGATCTTTCTCCTCAGCGATACCTTCATCTTCGGCTGCTTCCTGCTTGCCTACATGACCGCCCGTATGTCGACGCCGGTTCCCTGGCCCAATCCCAGCGAAGTCTTCGCCCTGAATATCGGCGGGAAGGACGTTCCGCTGATCCTGATCGCGATCATGACTTTCATCCTGATCAGCAGCAGCGGCACCATGGCGATGGCGGTCAATTTCGGCTATCGCCACGAGCGCGGCAAGACTGCAGTGCTGATGCTGCTCACCGCAGCGCTCGGCGCCTCCTTCGTCGGCATGCAGGCTTTCGAATGGACGAAGCTGATCACCGAAGGCGTGCGGCCCTGGGAGAATCCTTGGGGTGCCGCGCAATTCGGCTCATCCTTCTTCATGATCACCGGTTTTCACGGAACCCATGTGACCTTCGGCGTGATCTTCCTGCTGATCACGGCGCGCAAGGTTCTAAGGGGCGATTTCGAGACCGGCAGGCGAGGGTTTTTCACGAGCCGAAAGGGCAACTACGAGATCGTCGAGATCATGGGCCTCTACTGGCACTTCGTCGATCTCGTCTGGGTCTTCATCTTCGCGTTCTTCTATCTCTGGTGAGGTCGCATCATGGCACAAGCGCAAACCCACTCTCCCTCGCATTCCGGCCAGCAGCATCCGATCAGGCTCTACCTCGTCGTCTGGGGACTGCTGTTCGTGCTCAGCACCTTCTCCTACCTCGTCGATTACCTCGGCATCCAGGGCTATCCGAGGTGGACCCTGATCATCCTCTTCATGCTCATGAAGGCGGGGCTGATCGTCGCCATCTTCATGCACATGGCCTGGGAGCGGCTGGCGCTGGTCTATGCGATCCTTCTGCCGCCGGTCCTGGTGCTGGTCTTCGTGGCGATGATGGCGTCGGAGGCGCATTATACGATCTTCACCCGGATGGCATTTCTCGGCGGGGCACAATGAGTGTCCCCGCTACATGATCTTCTCGTTGGGATAGACGCCCCAGAGCGCGGACTGCCTGACGAAGCCGTCGAGCCGATGGCCGGGTACCTCGACGCTGCACCACGTGCCGTCGCAGGCGTGGATGGCGAGCCGCACGCGCGACGTCAGCTTGGCAAGGATTACCGCGGTTGCCGTCGGGGCTGCGCGGATCGGGACCGTGGATGCGATCCATGGCCCGACAAGTGCCGTGCGATTGCTGGAAAGCAGGGCGCGGTGCATCCAGCCGGAGACGCCGTCGCAATCCCTGATCTGGCGCCAGTTGCCGTACTCGGCAGTGATCTCCACCGGCAGGCCGGCGACCTGATAGACCCATTGCGTTCCGTAATCGAGGGAGGGCCCGACGCGCATGCGGGCCTCCCTCGATTTCAGCGAGACGAAGCGCGGCACCGGGAGCCCGGTTTCGCGACCCTTGGCGCGACCTGTCTCGACAGGTGCCTGCGGCTGCAGCGGATTGGCCGCGACCGGCACGCAGGCGAGGGCCTGAGCAAGGCACGAGATCGCGACTATCCGCTTCCAGCCGCGTGCTGGCCTGCGTGCGCCGGCAAGCGTCCGGCTCGGGGCATGGGGGATGGCGCGCATCCTCAGTTGCACGTGCTCATGCGCTTGAGGGCGGCGGTCACGCCGTTCAGCGAATAGGTGTAGGTCGTCGTGGTTCCGCGCAGCGACTGGGCTTGAACGTTCATGTCGCTTCCGAAGCGCAGCGCACTGATGACTTCGGGTTCGCGCGCTTCCTCGCCCACCCAGGCGGATTTGCCCCTGGTGAACATCGAGAAGACCTTGTCGCCGATCTCGACCTTGACCCGCGATCCCGGCTTCAGCTCGTAGCCCATGATCGCCTGCGGCTCGTGTCCCGAACCCGGGGCGCTGCCGATGACGAAGAAATTGCGGCCGTGGTCGACGCTTGCCGGTTGCATTGATTTCGGCACTGTCAGCACATAGCACACCGTCTGCCCACCCTTGCTGTAGGAATAGACGCCCCAGTCCCCGAATTGCTTGACCAGGACAGGCTGCGCTTTCGCCGACAGCGCGCCGAACAGCGTGAACGAGAGTACGAGAGCTATTCTTTTCATGAGGTGGTTTCCCCGCCGAGAGTGAGAGAGGCAGGCCTTGAGACAGACCGGCTGGAGCGAATGCGGCGCATTCAAGTCGGGGAGGGTTACCGAGACCTTAACGAGGGGCGGTGGATAACGAACGTGTTACCTGATGGCTGCGGGATGTGAAAACGAAGGCGGCCTATCCACGAACGGAAAAAGCCGGCCTCGTTTCCTGGCAGGCTTTTTGACAATCTGCAGACAGCCGAAGGCTTGGCCCAGCAGATGAGATGTTCTCGTTCGGATATCAGGCCTGGAGGAGCGTGCGCCTGATGTCGCTGACGTTGCCGAACATGATGTCCGGCGACTGGCTCTCAAGATAATCGGGGGTCGCGTAGCCCCAGGCGACCGCGCCGGCCACGATCCCCGCGGCACGGGACGCTTCGATGTCGCGGCCCTCGTCGCCGATGGAGATTGCATCGGCGACGCTCAGGCCGGCGCGCCTGAGCACGCGCCGGAAGCGCGCGGACTTTCCGAAGATCGATGCGCCGCATTCGAAGTAGTCGATTTCGATGTCGCCGCCGAGGACGCTGCGGATCGTGGATTCTGTATTCGAGCTGACGATCGCGATGCGCACGCCGGCGCCGCGCAGATCAGCAAGCAGTTCGCCGACGCCGGGAAACAGCTTCATGTCGTGGGCGTTGGCTGCCGACCGCTGCCGCATATCGCGCGCGATGGCCGGCATTTTCCACCAGGGAACGCGGAGATAGCGGATGATCTCACGGTTGTCCTTGCTACGCAGCATCGCGAATTCGTCGCGCGAAAGCTGGCGAAAACCGAAACGGGCGGCCGATTCGTTCAGCGCGGAAGTGAACCAGTCGGCGGTGTCGGCAAGCGTTCCGTCGAAATCGAAGAGGGCAAGCTTGTAGCGCATGTGGGTTCGTCCGCCAAAAGAAAGCCTGCGTCTTTCGAACGCAGGCCGGGAGCTCAAAAAACGGGCGGAAGGATCAGGCCGAAAGCTTGGCCAGAACTTCTTCCGAGACTTCGAAGTTCGAGTAGACGTTCTGGACGTCGTCATCGTCTTCGAGGCTGTCGATAAGCCTCAGCAGCGACTGTGCCCTTTCTTCGTCAACCGGCACGTTGTTTTGGGCGCGCCAGACTGACTTGACGGTTTCCGCTTCGCCGAGGGTCTCTTCGAGAGCCTTGGCGACTTCGCCGAGGGCCTCGAAGGCGCAGGTGATGTAGTGGCCTTCGTCGTCGGTCTCGACGTCGTCGGCGCCGGCTTCGATCGCGGCTTCCATCATCTTGTCGCCATCGCCTGCCGACAGTTTGTAGGTGATCTCGCCGACGTGGTCGAAGGAGAAGGACACTGAGCCGGTTTCGCCAAGGGCGCCCCCGGCCTTGGTGAAGATAGAGCGGACGTTGGAGGCAGTGCGGTTTCGGTTGTCGGTCAGCGCCTCGACGATTATCGCCGTGCCGCCCGGGCCGTAGCCTTCGTAGCGGACTTCATCGTAGTTCTCGCCATCGTTGCCTGCAGCCTTCTTGATGGCGCGGTCGATGTTGTCCTTCGGCATCGACTGGGCTTTGGCGTTCTGGATCGCCAGGCGCAGGCGCGCGTTCATCGAAGGATCAGGCAGACCGGCCTTGGCGGCAACGGTGATTTCGCGCGCGAGCTTGGAGAACATTTTCGACCGCACGGAATCCTGACGACCCTTGCGGTGCATGATGTTTTTAAACTGTGAATGGCCAGCCATGGCACCCCTGTTCACGTCTCATTGTCGGAATGGGCCGCCTTATAGGAGCGAAACGGGGCGCATTCAAGGGAAAAGCAGCGCGTTCGGCAGTCGGCCGATGACGACAGCGTGTCAGTCGACGGTGTATTTCTTGCGGCTGGCGAAGAAGCCATGACCGTCGTCACGGGTGCAGGTAAGACCGCTTCGCTCCGAGCTGCAGCTGAACGGGCCGGCCCGCCAGCGCTCGCCGTATTGCAGAACGTTGGCGTCGCTGCAGCAGGCGCTGTCACCTTCCATCTTGAAGATGAAGGGCTTTCCCGAGGCTGAAAGGATGAGGCGGACGTAAAGGGGTTCGATGCGATCGCAGCCGAGCTCCGGCCCGCCATCATCGGGCGTGTACATCGAGGAGCCGCCTTTCGGGATGTAGGTGCAGCCGATATTCAGCGAGGGAGTGACGAAGACGATCTGGCCGCTCTCGTCGGGTTTGAAGCTCCGGTCGGCCGCAATGCCTGAGGATGCCGACGCCAAGGCGAATGCCAAGGCCGGCAAAGTTGCGTTCCTCATCAAATCCTCCGTTGTGCAAGGTGCGCTCGAACGTAGCATACCGGGGGCCATCGGGGAACAAAGCCGGGAAGCCAACGTTTGAAAGCACGGCCCCTCGAAACGGAAGGAAGTGCTATGGCTAGTTTCAATGAGGCACGGGAACACCCGGCACGTCAACTCTGGGATCAGGTCAACGATATTCATGCCGGAATGCTCGGCGTGGACGGCGTCGATATGCACTTGCAGCCGATGGCGCCGCATGCAGACCCGAAGACCAACACGATCTGGTTCTATACGAAGTCCGATGCCAATATCGTGCGGGCTATCAAGCCCGGCACGCGGGCGCATTTCTGCGTCGTTGGCAAGGAGCACGACTATCATGCGTGCCTTGCAGGCCAGATCGAGGCCCGCGCCGATCCGTCGAAGATCGAAGAATACTGGAACTCGGTCGTTGCCGCCTGGTACGAGGACGGCAAGAAGGACCCCAAGCTGACGATGCTCGCCATGCATGTCGACGACGCGGAGATCTGGGTCTCCACCGGCGGCAAGCTGAAATTCGGCTGGGAGATCGCAAAGGCCAATCTCGGTGACGAGAAGATGCCTGACGTCGGCGTGAGACAGCACCTGCATTTTGCGTGAGTGCTTGCGGACGAAAGAAAATGCCCGGGTGACATCCGCTCTCGGGCTTTTCCGATGCCGCTGATATGATTGATGCGGCAAGGGCGTCCGGCTGCCATGGGTCGGCGATACCTCCTCATCGCTGTACTCGTCACAGGGATGAGGAGCATTCAAGTCATTGAATGCAAGGCGCAAGCTCGTGGCCTTGTTCACTGCATGCTCTTGGCGACGTAGATCAACGGCTTCTTCGGCAGGGTGCGCATCGATACGGTGATCGTGTTGGTTGGCGCGTAGGCGATATCGAAATCGGGGCCGAACAGCGACAGGAAGCTCTGCAACGGCCTCGGCTGATGCATCGGCAGGATCAGCGACGATCTCAGGCGTTTGATGATGCGGCTCATGCTGTCGGCTCCCATCGTCAGGCCGCCGTCGACCGGGACCATCACCACATCCAGCCTGCCGATTTCGGTGTAGTGCGCCTCGGTCAGCTCGTAGTGCAGGTGGCCGAGATGCCCGATGCACAGGCCCGCGACCTCGAAAATGAAGATCGAGTTTCCATCCTTCTGCGGTGCTCCGTAGCCGCCGCGGATATCCGTCGTGACATTGCGGATGTAGGTGTCGCCGACCGTCATGTCGATTCGGGCTTTTTCGCCAGGCACGTCGCTCCAGCCGTGCAGCACGAACTGGATGGCCGGATCGGGTGCCAGCGTATAGTGCGAGGAATGAGCCCGGTTCATCGTCGCCACCATCGGGGCTCGGGGCGGGGTGTACCAGCCTGAGAAGTCCGTGGCGATCGAGACGCCGCCGGGTGTTTCGATAAGGAAGGTCGAATGGCCGACATAGGTCAGCGCCACGGTTTGCTCGGTGGCACCCGCCGAGATCAACGGCGGCGGACCGGCGACGCTTGCGAAGGTTGCCTTTGGAATCGATTGCGCGACCGCCTGGCATTGGCTGACATTGCGGCGCTCCTCTTGCGCAACCGCGGCTTCCGCGGCGATGAGGAACAGCAGGCAGGCAACTGCGAAGACAAGAAAGCGTGGCATCATGCCACTTCCTCCGTCGCTATCAAACTGACAGCGAGGATGCGGCAAGGGGTCGCAACGGTCCAGATCAAAACCGGCGCCGTTGCTCACTTTTGCGTCATGGCAGGCCGATGCCCAGTCTAGCGCCAGAACTCCGGAATGGTCTCCGCAAGCCGCGGGCCGAGGCGCAGGGGCGCGATCTTTTCGGCGAGCCCGGTCGTGTCCGAGATCTCGACGCCGACGCCGCAGATCGTGGCCGGGCCGGTCGCCGCCTCCATCCGGCCTTTCGGCATCTTGGAGATGAAGCGGTTCAGCGGCTCTTCCTTGTCCATGCCCAGCGACGAATCGTAATCGCCGCACATGCCGGCATCGGAGAGATAGGCGGTGCCGCCGTTCAGGATCTGGTGATCGGCGGTGGGCACGTGGGTGTGCGTTCCGACGACGAAGCTGGCACGACCGTCGACGAAGTGGCCGAAGCACTGCTTCTCGCTGGTGGCTTCCGCATGGAAGTCGAAGATGATCGCGTCCGCCTGTTCCTTGAGCGGGCAGGCGGCAAGGATGGTTTCAGCCGACTTGAAGGGGTCGTCGAGCTCCGGATGCATGAAGACGCGGCCCATGATGTTGGCGACGAGGACACGCGCACCGTTGCGGGCGTAGAACAGCCCGGAACCGCGGCCGGGCGTCCCCTGCGGGTAGTTGGCCGGACGCAGGAACTGGTCGTGGCGGCCGGCAAAGCCAACGGCTTCCTTCTGGTCCCAGACGTGATTTCCCGTCGTCACCACGTCGGCGCCGGCATTGATCGTCTCGAGGAAGATGTCCTCGGTGATGCCGAAGCCGCCGGCGGCGTTTTCGCCGTTGACGATCACGAAGTCGAGTTTCAGGTCCGATACCAGACCGGGGAGGCGATCCCAGACCGCCGTACGTCCGGTCTTGCCGACCATGTCACCCAGAAAAAGCAGTCTCATTGCTATCCAATCCAAGAGGCAAAAAAGCGAAGGCCGCTTTCTGTCAGGATGGCATCCAGGCTTACGTCGTGCGGCTCAGCGGGCACATGTGCCACTTCCTGGCAGTCGAATGCAATGCCGATCAGTTTCGGATGCATGCCTTTTTGCTTCAATCGGTCGATTGCGCGGTCGTAGTGACCCGCTCCGTAGCCGATACGATGGCCGCGCCGATCAAATGCGGAGAGGGGAACGAGCAGGATCTCGGGATCGAGAACGGGTGCGTCCGGGCCTGGGCCCGACGTGCCGAAGCCGGTGCTGACCAGCGGTGCGCCGCGCACCAGTTCGCGAAAGGCGATCGTCTGCCGATCGAGGATGGCCGGCACGCACAGGCGCGCGCCGCGCGCCTGGAACCTTGCCATCAGCGGGCGGGTGTCGGCTTCGGAGCGGATCGGCAGAAAGCCGGAGATGATCGTGCCCGGGTCGAAGGCGACGGCTTCGCCGGCATGCTCGGCCATCGCCAGGCTCATCTCGATACGCGTGTCGGCGGGGATGGCGTCGCGAAGCGCCAGCCGCTCGGCGCGCATTTCGGCTTTCAGTTCTTTTGGGGTCATCCAATCCACCGCGCTGGTTTTGGCAGAACCATAGAGCGGCCGCCCATCATTGCAACGCGTGAATGCGACCTTTGGCTGCCGGTATTGCCGGTCAGATGATGATGCTGGTCGGTGTCTGGGAGGCGCCGACCTGCGCTTCGAGCGCCGTGCCATCCGCATTGGAGCCCGCCTTGCCGATCCTGGCACGCAGTTCGTGCATGGCTTTGTCCATGAGCTGGCGGACCTCCTGCAGAATCGACTTGAATTTTTCCATGGTCGTTCGGTCTTCGGCGGAGATGCCGGAAGACGCCTGCTTTGCGTCCTCGACGACGCTCCGGTAGGCGTTTCGTGCCGCCGTCGCACTGTCAGGTTCGTCTGCCTCGGACGTGTCGGCGCCAGCATCAGCATCTTCGACAGATGAGGATTTCGGCTTGGCGCGTGCAGCGGTGGTTGCTTCGGCGGCAGCACCTGTTCCCGCATCCGCGACGGCCGCCGTGGCTGATGAAGCGGCGCTGGTCGCGCTGGCAGCGACGGCTGCGGCAAATTCGGAGGCCGCCGCGCTGATCTTGTGGGCGAGTTCAGCGGCAAGGCGGGCGACCACCTCAGGCGGCAAACCGCCACTTTTCAGCATCTCCAGCTGCGCCTTGGCTTCTTCCAGCTTCCGCGCCGCCCGTTCCTTGGCCGCTTCGGCGGAGGTGGTCATGTTCTGGCGCAGGGTCTCGAGCGCCCTTGCCGAATCCTGCAATGTCTTCAGGCGCGTGCTGCCTGCGCTGTCTGCGGACGCAGAATAGGTTTTGCGCAGAATATCGAGCGCCGAAGTGGATCCGACTTGCATACTATCCCCCAGGATTGCACCATCGGGTTCTGTCTACAACCCTCGGCTTGCGCGAGCCTGTGCGGCTACCCGGCGGTGGCGAGAGCATGGATCGCCTCGTCGAACAGCGGCATGCCGCCCGGCGTCCAGCCGAGCGCCCGAATTTTCGCCGTGTCCATCTGCGTCAGAGTGGATCTATCGGCAGCGAGGGGCAGCCTGTTGACGCAATCGCGCTCCCAGCGGACGGGTTCCAGGATGTCCCATGTATCCACCGTCACGTCGGAGACGTTGAAGTTCTCGCCCGAAATGCGCGCGCTCTCGGCTTCCAGCATCAGACGCACCGCCTGGCCGACGTCGCTTCCGTGAACTTCGGTTCCGGCGCGCGAGGGCAAGGGCCGGCCGGCCATATAGTCGTCGATGAGCTTGTCCCATTTGTTGGGGCGCAGGTTGCCGTAGACGCCCGTCAGCCGCAAGCTTGCGGTCGAAAAGCCGGGGGCGGCAAGGTGCGCCAGACTGCGCTCGGCATCCAGCTTGACCTGTCCGTAGAGGGTTGTCGGTTTTTCCTGCGTGCTCTCCGTCAGCATCGTCCCGGGCGGATGATCGCCATAGACCGCGCGGCTGGAGATGAAGACACAACGACGGGTGCCGGCGCGTTTGGCGGCTTCGAAGAGCCTGACGGTGCCGTCGAGGTTGAGGCGTTTGAACGTTTCCGGATCGTCGCCTTCGCCGCCGCGGTATTTCCCGGGCAGGTGATGAAAGGCTGCATGGACAAAGAAATAGGCGTCGTCGAAAGCCTCGATGTGGTCGCGCGCCGGGTCGAGCGACAACGGCGCGAACTCGACGGGCCGTGAAAAGGCACGCGGAAGCGGTGCGTGGCGGCCGCCGACGATGACGGAATATCCGGCCGCCAGCAGCTCCTCGACGATGTAGCGTCCGACAAGACCCGTTCCGCCCGATACCAGTACCTTCATGCTGCCTCTTCCGGATTGGCCATCGCCGAAATTTCCGGCAGATCATCGCCGGCGTAGAACGCGTGCCACAGGTCGATCAGCGGCCGCAACATCGCGGCTTTCGGATGATCTGGTTCCCACGGCTTTTCATATTGGTAGTGCAGGACCGAAATGCTCTTCCAGTCCCAAAGAGCCGGCATGGTGAACCATACATACTGCAGCATGTTGAAATAGACGGGAAGGCCGTGCCAATCGGGGAAAAACGCCTGCAGAAACGTCTGGTCGGTCCGTTCCCAGAAACGGTCGGGCAGATCGAGCCGCGCCAGCATGTGTCGGAACGTGTCCGCGGACGGACGCGCGACGAAAACGCCGGAGTTCATGCGGTGGAAACCGGCAAGACTTTCGTAGACATTCGGGGCGGCAGAAAACTCGGGGTAGTGGAACAGCTTGTCGATGTTCCTAAGGACGATCGCGTCGGCATCGATGAAGACGCAGCTTTTGTATTCCGTCAGTTCCCAGAGCCTCAGCTTGCAGAAATTGTCGAGCGGCGAATGGAAATCCGGCTTGCGGCCCCTGGTAAAGGGGGCGGCCGAATGCAGGTTGCCGCGGGCGTGGCGCTCGTTGAAGGCGTCGGACAGCGGCAGGTGCTCGACCTCGACCAGGCGACAGTCCAGCTGCTGCAGCGGGCGGAGGTGGGACGGCTCGACGCTGCCGGTGTGAAGGACGACGATATCGGCTGCGGTCTGCGTGAAACGCAGCGAGCGCGCAAGCGCGGTTGTGCCCATGGCGTAGTCCGCGTTGGTGACGAGCGTGACGTAGGCGAAGGGTGAGGTCATAGAGCTCAGGCGCCTCCACAATTTTCTTCTGCCCACCGGGCAGACGGTGGCGGCAATCGGATGAGGCGGCGCTTCTCCTTCACCGGGGCGTTCGTCGCAACCATGGTCACGACACCGACTTCAGCCGCTTGCCTTCCGGATCGTGGTTGATCGTTGCGGCGATATCCCGGGTCCAGGCGGAGACGGCGGGAATGCGGGCGCGATCGACGCGATAGGCGAACTTCCTCGCGACATCGACGATCTCGCTCATCAATCCGGCCTTGAGCGTGGTCGGGTCGAGGCCGAGGTGTCGGAACTTGTCGTTCTCAACGATCAGCTCGTTTTCCGGCGCCTCCTTGCGCGGGTTGGGCAACCAGGCGATATCAGAGCCGCTGATCTTCGCGATGATCTCGGCAAGATCGCGGACGCGATGGGTCTCTGTCATCTGGTTGAAGATCTCGACACGGGCGCCGCTGGCGGGCGGGTTCTTCAAGGCAAGCTCGATGCAGCGGACCGAATCCTGGATGTGGATGAAGGCGCGGGTCTGGCCGCCGGTGCCGTGGACGGTCAAGGGATAGCCGATCGCCGCCTGGATGAGGAAGCGGTTCAGCACCGTGCCGTAGTCGCCGTCGTAGTCGAAGCGATTGATCAGCTGCGCGTGCCGGCGCGTCTGTTGCGTATGCGTTCCCCAGACGATGCCCTGGTGCAGGTCGGTGATGCGCAGCGCATCGTTCTTGGCATAGAAATGGAAGAGAAGCTGATCCAGGCACTTGGTCATGTGGTAGATCGAGCCGGGGTTGGAGGGATAGAGGATCTCCTGACTGACGGTTTCGCCGTTCGTGGTTTCGATGCCCACCCGCAGATACCCTTCGGGGATCGCTGCGCCAACCGTCGAGTAGCCGTAGACGCCCATCGTGCCGAGATGGACGAGGTGAGCGTCAAGCTGCAGCTCGACCAGGGCGTTCAGCAGATTGTGCGTGGCGTTGACGTTGTTGTTGACCGTGTAGTTCTTGTGCCGGTCGCTTTTCATCGAATAGGGGGCGGCTCGCTGTTCGGCGAAATGGATGATCGCGTCGGGCCTGTTGTCGGCGAGCCATCTCTTGAGCAGTTCGTAGTCCTTGGCGAGGTCGATGAGATTGAAGTGTATGCGCCGGCCGGTTTCGGCGTGCCAGATGCGGGTTCGCTCCTGGATCGAGTCCATCGGCGTCAGCGATTGCACGCCGAGTTCGGTGTCGATCCAGCGCCTTGAGAGGTTGTCGAGAATGTGGATGTCGTGGCCGGCGTCGGAGAGATGCAATGATGTCGGCCAGCCGATAAAACCATCCCCGCCCATCACCGCAATCTTCATGGGATCATCTCCTCCTCTGTAAGGTCGATGAGAAATTACTTAGGAACTATGACGATTGTTCAATGCTTGCACGGCGGAAAGTCTTGCGCCAAAGAGGGCGTATGACTTTGGAGAAGATTATGGCGGACAAAGGTTTTTCGATTTCGGGCGAACTCACGGAAGCGGGCCATCGGCTGCTGCAGCGGGTCTACTACGAAGACACCGATTTCTCCGGCCTCGTCTATCACGCCCGCTACCTGCATTTCCTGGAGCGTGGCCGCACCGACTATCTCCGCTGCCTCGGCGTCGAGCAGCGCGAACTCATCACCGCAGACGAGGAGGGGCTGGTCTTCGTCGTCCACCGGATGGAGATCGACTTCAAGGCGCCGGCGCGGATGGACGACATTTTGACCGTGCTGACACACACGCAAAAAGCCGGCGGCGCCAAGATGGTGCTCAACCAGGAAATCCGCCGTGACGATACCCTGCTCATCGCTGCAAAGGTCGTCATCGCCGTCATCAACGCCAACGGCCGGCCGCGGCGGCTGCCGGAGGCCTTGGCGGAGAAATTTCTCGAAGGCAGCCAGCCGCTCTGAAAGTCCCCAGCCGCGCATTGGCCGCACCTATGCCAAAACGTGGCAAGGGTGGCGGATTTCATCCTTGCAAAAACATGACTTTCATGTGAAGGAATTGCCGCGCTGCAAGATGAGCGCTGTTTTGGTCATCGACCTCAGATCTGACCAAGTAATCCAAGGATGATTCTTTTCCGCAGATAGATTCGCTGTCATTGTCCGATGCTAACGAACTGTTAACCATAATGGTGTCTTACTCGGATTGTCAGAGTTTGTGCGGTGCACGCCTTCCTTTGACCAAATTTGACGGCAAGGAAAGCGGATAAGAGCTTGGAAGCTTGACCAGGGCTTTGGGCGGCGGCCGCCAGACACTTCTTGCGAGATCACTTCGTGCCGCCCGGTCAAGTGCCGGGCGTTTGGATTCGGGGATTTTGGATCAATGGAACAAGTAGGATTGGCAGCAGCAGCGACGGACGTGAGCCTGTGGTCGCTGTTCATGCAGGCAGGTCTCGTCGTCAAACTGGTCATGCTCGGGCTCATCGCAGCCTCCGTCTGGACCTGGGCGATCGTCATCGACAAATATCTGGCCTTTGGCCGCGCGCGGCGCCAGTTTGACAAGTTCGAGCAGGTGTTCTGGTCGGGCCAGTCGCTGGAAGAACTCTTCCGCTCGCTGTCCGAGCGCAACAACACGGGCCTCTCCTCGATCTTCGTCGCCGCCATGCGCGAATGGAAGAAGTCGTTCGAGCGCGGCGCACGCTCGCCGATCGGCCTGCAGATGCGTATCGACCGCGCCATGGACGTGACGCTCGCCCGTGAATCGGAATTCCTCTCCGCCCGCCTGGGCTCGCTTGCGACGATCGGTTCTGCCGGTCCGTTCATCGGCCTCTTCGGTACTGTCGTCGGTATCATGACCTCGTTCCAGGCGATCGCCGGTTCGAAATCCACCAACCTTGCGGTCGTCGCACCCGGTATCGCCGAAGCGCTCCTTGCCACCGCGATCGGCCTTGTCGCCGCTATTCCGGCGGTTATCGCCTACAACAAGTTCTCCGCCGACGCCGGCAAGCTATCGGGTCGCATGGAAGGTTTCGCGGACGAATTCTCCGCCATCCTTTCGCGCCAGATCGATGAGAAGCTGCAGCCGCGTCAGGCTGCGCAGTAAACGCACGGAAACGGAGTAAACGACATGGGCATGGGTGCTCCAAGCAGTGGCGGAGGCGGCGGCGGACGCCGTCGTCGTGGCGGACGCAGAGGTGGCGTCATTTCCGAGATCAACGTGACTCCGCTCGTCGACGTCATGCTTGTTCTTCTCATCATCTTCATGGTCGCAGCACCGATGATGACGGTCGGCGTGCCGATCGACCTGCCGGAGACGCAGGCCAAGGCGCTGAACTCAGAAACGCAGCCGATCACGATCTCCGTCAAGAACGACGGAACGGCGTTCCTTCAGGAAACACCGATCCCGGTCGAGGAAATTGCCGCCAAGCTCGAGGCGATCGCGACCACCGGCTACAATGAACGCATCTTCGTTCGCGGCGACGCGACGGCGCCTTATGGCGTGATTGCCGATGTCATGGCCCGCATCCAGGGTGCAGGCTTCAAGAATATCGGCCTCGTGACGCAGCAGAAGAAGGACCAATAGCGAACGCTATGAAGGCCAGTATCGTCACATCTGCTGCTTTGCACTGTGCACTGCTTGCCTGGGCGCTGATCTCGATCGGCTCCCCGGAGCAGTTCAAGGTCGAGGACTTCGAGGCGATGCCCGTCGACCTCGTGCCTGTCGAAGAGATGACGCAGATGCAGCAGGGCGACAAGACGGCCAAGCCGAGCGAAAAGCCGGCTCCGAAGCCGACGGCCAAGCCGACCAATGTCGAAAACGCCGAGAACATGGGCGAGAACAAGGTCGACCTGAAGGCGCCCCCGATCCCCAACGCCAAGCCGAACAACAACGAAAGTGCTGCCGCCCAGAAGGCCTCCGAGAAGCCGCTTCCCCAGAATGATCCTGTGCCGAACGAGGTGAAGGACATCATGAAGGAAGAGACGGACGTCGAGCCGCAGCAGGTTGCGTCGATCACGAAGCCCGAGATCACGCCGCCGACGCCGACGCCTGAGAAGGCGGAGGAAAAGCCGCAGGAACAGGCCGAGCCGCCGAAGCCCGATGCCGAGGCGTTGCCTGACAAGGTGCCGACACCCGTCGTCAAGCCGCAGGTGAAGCCGCCGGAACAGAAGCCGGCGGAAAAGCCGCCTGAGAAGAAGACCGAAGACAAGGCCCAGACGGACGAAAAGCCGACCGACAAGAAGAAGGCCGACAAGAAGCAGGAAAAGGCCAAGGCCTCCTCCTCGAAGTCGTCCGATTTCAACTCCGACGAGATCGCGGCCCTGCTCAACAAGCAGGACCCGTCGAACGGCGGTGCCAAGAGCTCGACCGAAGTGGCATCGCTCGGCGCCAAGAAGGCAACGGGTGGTTCCAAGCTGTCGATGAGCGAGATGGATGCGCTGCGCAGCGCGATTGCCGGCAACTGGTCCGTTATCCCGGGAATGGAAGGTGCGAGCGACGTTCGCATCAAGGTCCATATGAAGCTTGACCCGGATGGCAACATCATCGGCTCGCCCGAGGTCGAAGCGGTCGGCGGCACCAACGAGGCAACGCGGATGGCGTTGGCGAGCGGTGCCAAGCGCGCCGTCATGAAGTCGTCGCCGTTCACAAACCTTCCGAAAGACAAATATGACGCCTGGGGCGAAGTCATCGTCAACTTCGATCCCAGCGATCTAGCCCTTTAAAATGCTGAAAGGCTTGTCCTCCATGACCAAGTGTTCTCTCATCCGCGCCTTGATGGTCGCCGTCGGCATGATAACCACTGCTGTTATCGCCACGCCTGCGAACGCGCTTGTCGAAATCAACATCAACAAGGGCAATGTCGAGCCCCTGCCGATCGCGATCACCGATTTCCTGCAGGGCGACATGGGCGCGCAGGTGTCGCAGGTGATTGCAGCCGACCTTCAGCGTTCGGGCCTCTTTGCGCCGATCAACAAGAACGCCTTCATCGAGAAGATCTCCAATCCCGATGCCGCTCCGCGCTTCGAGGACTGGAAGGTCATCAATGCGCAGGCGCTGGTCACCGGCCGCGTGACGCAGGAAAGCGATGGCCGCCTTCGCGCCGAGTTCCGCCTCTGGGATACGTTTGCCGGCACGCAGATGACCGGGCAGCAGTTCTACACGCAGCCGGAAAACTGGCGCCGCGTGGCGCACATCATCGCCGATGCGATCTACAAGCAGATCACCGGCGAGGAAGGCTACTTCGACACCCGCGTCGTCTTCGTGAACGAATCCGGCACCAAGCAGGATCGCAAGCGCCAGCTCGCCATCATGGACCAGGACGGCTTCAACGTCCGCATGCTGACCAACGGCAGCGACCTCGTCCTGACACCGCGCTTTTCGCCGAACCGGCAGGAAGTCACCTACATGTCGTTTGCCAACCAGCAGCCGCGCGTCTACCTGCTGCAGCTGGAAACCGGACAACGCGAAGTGGTTGGCAACTTCCCCGGCATGACCTTCTCGCCTCGCTTTTCGCCGGACGGTCAAAAGGTGGTCATGAGCCTGCAGCAGGAAGGCAACGCCAACATCTATACGATGGACCTGCGTTCGCGCACGACGACGCGCCTGACCTCGACGGCGGCGATCGACACCTCGCCCTCCTATTCTCCTGATGGCGGGCGTATCGTCTTCGAAAGCGACCGCGGCGGTCACCAGCAGATCTACGTGATGAATGCCGACGGCTCGGGCCAGACGCGTATCTCCTTCGGCGACGGCAACTATTCGACACCGGTCTGGTCGCCGCGCGGCGATCTCATCGCCTTCACCAAGCAGTCGGGCGGCAAGTTCTCGATCGGCGTGATGAAGCCGGACGGTTCGGGCGAGCGTATCCTGACGACGGGCTTCCACAACGAAGGCCCGACCTGGGCGCCGAACGGCCGCGTGATCATGTTCTTCCGCCAGGCGGCAGGAGCGGGTGGTCCCCAGCTCTACTCGATCGATCTGACCGGCTACAACGAGCAGCTGATCAAGACCCCGAACTTCGCATCGGACCCGGCCTGGTCGCCGCTTCTGGAGTAGGAAAGACCGTGGACGTGCCTTGTTGTCGCCTCAAAAATCCTGGATTGGGGCGGCAGAGGGACAAATCAACCATTCGTTAACCATAATTCTTGAATGCCGATTAACCGAGTACGGTTACAGTCCGGCAACCTTAATCAAGTCGCAAGGAGACCGGCCATGAGCCGAATTCACACCCCGGCAATGAGCCGCATGCAGAGTTTCGCCCGCAACCCCGTCATGATCGCGCTCGTTGCCGGTCTTGCCCTGGCTGGCTGCGCCAACAAGAAGAACATGGCCAACAGCGCCGGTGATCTCGGCCTTGGCGCCGGCGCCGCAACGCCGGGCTCCGCCCAGGACTTCACGGTCAACGTCGGCGACCGCATCTTCTTCGACACCGACTCCACTTCGATCCGTGCGGACGCCGCCCAGACGCTCGACCGTCAGGCTCAGTGGCTCGGTCGCTATCCGAAGTATGCGATCACGGTCGAAGGCCATGCCGACGAACGCGGCACCCGCGAATACAACCTTGCTCTCGGCGCTCGCCGTGCAGCTGCCGCCAAGGACTACCTCGCTTCGCGCGGCGTTCCGGCACAGCGCATGAAGACGATCTCCTACGGCAAGGAACGTCCGGTCGCCGTCTGCGACGACATTTCCTGCTGGTCGCAGAACCGCCGCGCCGTCACCGTTCTCGGCGGCGCCGGCATGTAAGTGCCGGCTCGGCACAGAATTGCCGAGGTTTGTTACAATTTGGAAAGGCGGCTCCTTCGCGGGCCGCCTTTTCTTTTTGAACACACTTTGGCCAGACTCCGTTGCTTTTTGAAAGTAATTGGAAAAATCTCCCGTTCGTGCCATCGAGGCACGAAGAATCACTGGGACAGGACGAACCATATGAAGAAACTTGTCGTTGCGGGCATGCTGTGCCTCGCGGCATTGGCCGGGACAGAGCAGTCGGCGAATGCGACGTCGCTATTCGGCTGGCGCATTGGCGAGAATGCCGGTGAGCGGCAGCAGAACGCGCCCGTCGTCAACGTGCAGGCGGCAGGGGGCGCGGAAGTGCGCGTCCAGCAGCTCGAGGAGCAGCTTCGCCAGCTGAACGGCCGCATCGAGGAGATGAGCTTCCAGCTCCTGCAAATGCAGGAAACGATCCGCAAGGCGCAGGAAGACAACGAATTCCGCTTCCAGGAACTGGAAAAAGGCGGCGGCAGCAGCGCCGGTGGCAGCAGCAAGCCGATGAAGAAGAGCGAGGCGGATCTGCCTGCTTCGGGCCAGACTGCCCAGGGCGGCGATGATGTCGCTCGCACGATCCAGGCGACACGGGGAGCCGAAACGGCTCCCTCGACCGATGTTCCTGCGAACGATGGCCTCGGCCAGCCGCCGAAGCAGCTCGGTTCGATCGATTTCGACCAGAGCGGGAATCCGGTTGGCGGCTCCGTCAACCAGGGCGCGGAGGTCGGCTCCGGCCCGTTGCCAAATGTCGACGGGAGCCAATCCTCGCAGACGGCGTCGCTCGGCAGCGAAGCGGACCAATACAAGGCTGCCTACGGCCACGTGCTCTCCGGCGACTACTCCACGGCCGAGCAGGAGTTCACGCGGTACATTGCGCAGTACCCTGGCAGCGCACGAGCCGCCGACGCAAACTTCTGGCTCGGCGAGGCGCTCTATTCGCAGGCCAAGTACAACGATGCGGCCAAGACCTTTCTGGACGCGCACAAGAAGTACGGCAGCTCGGAAAAGGCGCCTGAAATGTTGCTGAAGCTCGGCATGTCGCTTGCTGCGCTCGACAATACCGAAACTGCCTGTGCGACGCTCAGGGAAGTGTCGAAGCGCTATCCCAAGGCATCGCGCGCCGTCATAACCAAGGTTGCGAGCGAACAGAAGCGTCTCTCCTGCTAAGGCCTTCCAGGTTGCGTCCGGACGGCACCATTTCTCCCGAAACGGCCGCGCGCCGCTTCCTCGATTCGCTGGTCCAGCCTTCGCGCATTCTCGTCGCGATTTCGGGCGGCAGCGATTCCACCGGCCTGCTTCTTTCGCTCTCGGATGCGCTGAAGGCCGCCCCCCGTTCAAGAATCTCCCTCTGTGCCGCCACCGTCGATCATGCGATGCGGGCCGAATCAGCAGATGAAGCGCGCCAGGTCGCCGCTCTCTGCCGGTCTCTCGGTATCGCGCATGTCACCAAGGTCTGGCAGGGGCCGAAGCCGAAAGCCGGCATCATGGCGGCTGCGCGGGATGCCCGCTACGCGTTGCTCGCCGAGGCGGCGGCCGAGCTTGCCGCCGACATCATCGTGACCGCGCATACGCTCGACGACCAGCGCGAGACGCTTGTCATGCGCGGGCTGCGCTCGACCGCGAACATGACGGGCATTGCCGACGCGGTGCTGTACGACCGGCGCGTCTGGGTGGTTCGGCCGTTTCTTCAATGTTTGCGTCAGGAAATTCGTGACGGCCTGCGCCGCAGCGAGAACACCTGGTTTGACGATCCGAGCAATGACGATCCGACATACGAACGGGTGCGCACGCGCCAGAAGCTCGCCGGGCGGGGGATCTCCTTAGAGGAACTCGCCATGATGGCGGCAGCCCGGCAAGCGCTTGCCGCCGGTGCCGCGCGGTGGCTCGATGCGCATGTCAGTGTGCATGGCGCGATGCTCGGGCACCTGTCGCAGGCCGGGCTTGCCGTTGAGAGGGTGCTTCTCGGCCATGGGCTGTCGCGGCTTGCGGCGGTGTTCGGCGGCCAGCCCTTTGCGCTCGGGCGGGAGCCGATGGGAAGCGTTCTAGATTTTGTCGCTGCAGGCAGACCCGGGAGGGTGACGGCCGGGCGCGTGATCTTCGATTTGCGACGCGATGGGCTTTACCTGGCGCGGGAGACGCGTGGCATCCTGCCGCTTGCCCTTGCGGCGGGCGAGCGTGGCGTCTGGGATGGCCGGTATGTGGTGAACAATTGCTCGGAGGTGGATATTGTGGTGTCTGCTCTGGAGGGTGCGGCGCCCACAGGCTCCCTCATTCCTGTGCTCGTCACAGGAGCCCAGCCGCGGCGCGGCGGCGCCGCGAAGGACCCTCTCGCGCCCAAGGACCTGGGCGCGCTGGGCTCCTGTGACAGGCACAGGAATGAGGGAGGAGGGGGACCGGCTGCCGGCAATTTGCGGGTGGAGGAGACTTCGCGCCTGCCGAAAAGCGCCCTTCGACGCGCACTTGCGGCGCAACCGCACATCTCGGCATCGGCGATTTCAACGGACCTGCCAAATCAAATCCGGATCGAGCCCTATTTCGCGCTCTTCGACCGTTTTTTGACACGATTCGACTTCATCTTCGCCGACAGCCTTGCGGCTGCCTTTGGAGCACGCCCCTATCCAAAACCGCCTTTAGGTCTTATTGACGGAAAAACCATCTAACGGACCGGTTTGCCTTGGCAATAGCCTGGCGCACTCCTATGTTAGAGGCAAATAAGACGGTCGCCATGAGGCGGTCGTTCCAGTGCTGGGGAGTTCGATGAACCCTAATTTACGTAATTTCGCCTTGTGGGCAATTATAGCGCTTCTGCTGATTGCCCTCTTCAGTATGTTCCAGACGTCGCCGGCGCAGACCAGCTCGCGCGATATCCCTTACTCGCAGTTCCTGCGCGAAGTGGATGCGGGCCGCGTCAAGGAAGTCGTCGTCACGGGTAACCGCGTCTCCGGCAGCTATGTTGAAAACGGCACCACCTTCCAGACCTATTCTCCTGTGATCGATTCCAATCTGCTCGATCGCCTGCAGACCAAGAATGTCCTGGTTTCCGCCCGTCCCGAAACCGACGGTTCTTCCGGCTTCCTGAGCTATCTCGGCACGTTGCTGCCCATGCTGCTGATCCTCGGCGTCTGGCTGTTCTTCATGCGCCAGATGCAGGGCGGTTCGCGCGGTGCGATGGGCTTTGGCAAGTCCAAGGCCAAGCTTTTGACGGAAGCGCACGGTCGTGTGACCTTCGACGACGTCGCTGGCGTGGACGAAGCCAAGCAGGATCTTGAAGAAATTGTCGAATTCCTGCGGGATCCGCAGAAGTTCCAGCGTCTGGGCGGCAAGATTCCGCGCGGCGTTCTTCTGGTTGGCCCCCCGGGCACCGGCAAGACGCTGCTCGCCCGCTCGGTTGCCGGCGAAGCCAATGTTCCGTTCTTCACGATCTCCGGTTCCGACTTCGTTGAAATGTTCGTCGGTGTCGGCGCAAGCCGCGTCCGCGACATGTTCGAACAGGCCAAGAAGAATGCGCCCTGCATCATCTTCATCGACGAAATCGACGCCGTCGGCCGTCATCGTGGCGCCGGTCTGGGCGGCGGCAACGACGAGCGCGAGCAGACGCTGAACCAGCTGCTGGTCGAGATGGACGGCTTCGAAGCCAACGAAGGCATCATCCTGATCGCGGCGACCAACCGTCCCGACGTTCTCGATCCGGCGCTGCTGCGTCCGGGCCGCTTCGACCGCCAGGTCGTCGTTCCGAACCCTGACATCGTCGGCCGCGAGCGCATCCTCAAGGTTCACGCCCGCAACGTTCCGCTGGCACCGAATGTCGACCTCAAGATTCTGGCCCGCGGTACGCCCGGCTTTTCCGGTGCCGACCTCATGAACCTCGTCAACGAAGCTGCCCTGATGGCCGCACGCCGAAACAAGCGCGTCGTCACCATGGCGGAATTCGAAGACGCCAAGGACAAGATCATGATGGGCGCCGAGCGCCGCTCTTCGGCGATGACCGAGGCGGAAAAGAAGCTCACTGCCTATCATGAGGCCGGCCACGCCATCACCGCGCTCAAGGTGCCGGTTGCCGATCCCCTGCACAAGGCAACCATCATCCCGCGCGGCCGTGCTCTCGGTATGGTCATGCAGCTCCCCGAGGGCGACCGCTATTCGATGAGCTACAAGTGGATGGTGTCGCGCCTCGTCATCATGATGGGCGGCCGTATCGCGGAAGAGCTGACCTTCGGCAAGGAGAACATCACCTCGGGTGCGTCCTCCGATATCGAGCAGGCCACCAAGCTAGCCCGCGCCATGGTCACCCAGTGGGGCTTCTCGGACCAGCTCGGTCAGGTGGCCTATGGCGAGAATCAGCAGGAGGTCTTCCTCGGTCATTCGGTGTCGCAGTCAAAGAACGTCTCCGAGGCGACCGCCCAGACGATCGACAACGAAGTGCGGCGCCTGATCGACGAGGCCTATACCGAGGCCCGCAAGATCCTCACCGATTACCACGACGAGTTCGTGGCGATTGCCGAAGGCCTGCTCGAATACGAGACGCTGACCGGAGAAGAGATCAAGGCGCTGATTCGCGGCGAGAAGCCGTCGCGTGATCTCGGCGACGATGCACCGACAAGCCGTGGGTCGGCGGTACCGAAGGCCGGTACCCGTCCGTCTGCCAAAGGCGACGAGACCGAGGGTGGTCTGGAACCACAACCACACTGATTTCCTTTGGAAATGAAGGATCGGCCGGGCACCAGGTATGGTGCCCGGCCTTTTTCGTCAGCAGTCAGTAACGAGATATATTCAGTTTTCTCGCTAATTTACGTGATGATAGCGGCGTTTTATGGCATGCCGCTGACATGAGGAGGCCTCAATCAGGTCTTTTGTAGCCAAGTAATGCGCCTGATGGCGTAGACTTGCTTAAGTTGTGATGCGCTGCCCATGGGGCGCGCCCAAGGCACAGGGGTGCATATGAAAAGACGTTATTTCGGGACGGATGGCATTCGCGGTCAATCCAACGTGTTCCCGATGACACCGGACCTCGCGATGCGGGTGGGCATTGCAGTCGGAACCATCTTTCGCCGCGGCAACCACCGTCACCGGGTCGTCATCGGCAAGGACACGCGGCTGTCGGGTTACATGCTGGAAAACGCCCTGGTCGCGGGCTTTACCGCGGCCGGCCTCGATGCCTTCGTTCTCGGTCCTATTCCGACGCCCGCCGTCGCCATGCTGACGCGGTCGTTGCGCTGCGATATCGGCGTCATGATCTCGGCCTCGCACAATCCTTACGAAGACAACGGCATCAAGCTGTTCGGACCGGATGGCTACAAGCTCTCCGACGACCTCGAGGCGCAGATCGAGGACCTGCTTGAACGGGACCTGTCGTCGCAGCTGGCCAAGTCTGACGATATCGGTCGCGCCAAGCGCGTCGATGGCGTCCACGATCGCTACATCGAGCACGCCAAGCGTACGCTGCCGCGCGATGTCACGCTTCAGGGCCTCAGAATTGCGATCGATTGCGCCAATGGCGCCGCATACAAGGTGGCACCGGCCGCACTTTGGGAACTTGGCGCAGACGTCGTCACGATCGGCGACGAGCCGAACGGTACCAACATCAATCTCAATTGCGGATCGACCAGCCCGGTCGCGCTTCAGAAGAAGGTCGACGAAGTGCGCGCCGATATCGGCATCGCGCTCGACGGCGACGCCGACCGCGTCATCATCGTCGACGAGAATGGCGCCGTTGTCGACGGCGACCAGCTGATGGCCGTGATCGCCGAAAGCTATGCCGAGAGCCAGCAGTTGCGCGGCGGCGGCATTGTCGCCACCGTCATGTCTAATCTCGGCCTTGAGCGGTTCCTTCAGGACAAGGGCCTCGGCCTGGTGCGCACGATGGTCGGCGACCGCTACGTGGTCGAGCATATGCGCCAGCACAACTACAATGTCGGAGGCGAACAGTCCGGGCATATCGTGCTCTCCGACTACGGCACAACAGGCGATGGCCTGGTTGCGGCCCTGCAGATCCTTGCCGCCGTCAAGCGGACGGGCAAGACGGTCAGCGAGATCTGCCGTCGTTTCGAGCCGGTGCCGCAGCTCTTGCGCAATGTCCGCATTTCCGGCGGCAAGCCGCTCGAAGACATCCATGTCCAGAAGGCGATCGCGGACGCCGAGGCGGAACTCGCCAAGAGCGGCCGTCTCGTCATTCGCCCCTCCGGAACCGAACCGCTGATCCGCGTCATGGCGGAAGGCGACGATCGCAGCCAGATCGAGCGTATCGTAAACGACCTGATCGGCACGATCTCAAGCGTCCGCACGGCCGCCTGAGCCTTGAAACGACGAACCCGGCGTTTTCGCCGGGTTCTCCTCCTGCTGATGGTGCGCCAGAACCGCGGCGCTACTTGCGACAGGTGCTCGCAGCAAACGAGATATCCTTCCTCGGGCGCTCTAGGTGCCTGTGCAGACCACCAGGCTCGATGTGCAATCCCGATTTCAAACATTGACACGATCTCCACCCGCAGGCGGCTGTGCGCCTGCCGTGGAGTGTCACGCGGCGCGACGGCATTCCGTCGGTCGCAGGGGTAGTTTAGGATTCAGCAATAAACACGGTAAATATTTGTAGTTAAGCAGCTTTTAACATTTGTACTTCATTATCCATTCCGAAACGTGTCCGACTGGCAGCGATTGGTCCTGCCATGCCACGAACTTTGGAGTGGGATCCATGAAAAGAAGCCTATCCGGCATCTTTGCCGCCTTGCTGATCACGTCGAATGCCTATGCCGCGGACCTTGCTCCTGCGGAGCCGATCCCGGAAATGCCCGAGGTCACCGTCACCGAAGCGACCGGCTGGTATCTTCGCGGCGACGTCGGCTACGGTTTCACCGATCTGCGCGGTGCGCGCTACTTCCAGGGCAGCAATGCCAACGAAGTGGATTTCACCACCGCGGATCTGCGTGATGCCTTCACGGTCGGCGGCGGTGTCGGTTACCAGATCAACAGCTATCTGCGTACCGATGTCACGCTGGACTACCTTGCGAAGTCGGACTTCAACGGTTCGACTGTCGGCGGCTGCGGTGTCGCCTTGGATTGCACCTCAAGCGACATTTCTTCGCTGACTGCCTGGAGCCTCATGGCGAACGCCTATGTCGACCTTGGCACCTACGGATACTTCACTCCCTATGTCGGCGCGGGCATCGGCGGCACCTACGTCAAGTGGAAAGACCTGCAAAACACGTCGTGCGAAACGGGCAACCCGGGCAACTGCGATCCCACCGTCACACACGGTGGCGATGGTAACTGGCGGTTCAGCTACGCGCTGATGGCCGGCGCCTCGATCGACGTTACCTGCAACGTCAAGGCCGATGTCGGTTATCGCTTCCTCCACGTCAACGGCGGCGATATGTTTGGCTACAACCTGAACGGTGGCCCTGGCCGCGACAGGGGCTTCAACGTTCACGAAGCCCGCATCGGTGCCCGCTATCTCTTCGGCGGTTGCGCCCCGGCCCCCTACGAGCCGCCGCCGGCACCGGTGGTCTACAAGTAAGCCCGTCGAGAGCGGAGCACGATCTCCTGCAAAGCCGCCCACACCGGGCGGCTTTGTGCATTTCGACATGCACCGCGTCCCGCTTTCGACGCCCGTCCGTCGCACCTGCGTCAAAAAATCCTCCACCAGCGACAATTCGCCGTTGACTATGTCCGACGCCATCTGTATCCACGGCGGCGGGACACTCCTCCCCAACGAGGAGCTATCTATCTGGAAGGATAGCAGATGGCAAAGACCGCAAAGCCGGACGTACGTCCGCAAAATACCCATTTTTCTTCTGGCCCTTGCTCGAAGCGCCCCGGTTGGTCGCTCGAAGCCCTTTCCGACGCGCCGCTTGGCCGTTCGCACCGCGCGAAAGTCGGAAAGACCAAGCTCAAGCAGGCCATTGATCTTACCCGCGACATTCTGGAAGTGCCGGCGGATTACCGCATCGGCATCGTTCCTGCTTCCGATACCGGCGCCGTCGAAATGGCGCTCTGGTCGCTGCTCGGCGAGCGCGGCGTCGACATGGTCGCCTGGGAAAGCTTCGGCGCCGGCTGGGTCACCGATGTCGTCAAGCAGCTGAAGCTGAAGGACGTCAGAAAGATCGAAGCCGGCTACGGCGAGCTTCCCGACCTCTCGACCATCGATTTCGACCGCGACGTCGTCTTCACCTGGAACGGCACGACTTCGGGCGTCCGTGTTCCGAACGCCGATTTCATCCCGGCCGGCCGCAAGGGCCTGACCATCTGCGACGCCACCTCGGCCGCGTTCGCGCAGAACCTCGATTTTGCCAAACTCGATGTCGTGACCTTCTCCTGGCAGAAGGTTCTGGGCGGCGAGGGCGCGCATGGCGTCATCATTCTCTCGCCGCGTGCCGTCGAGCGCCTCATCACCTACGCACCGGCATGGCCGTTGCCGAAGATCTTCCGCATGACCTCCGGCGGCAAGCTGATCGAAGGCATCTTCACCGGCGAGACGATCAACACGCCGTCGATGCTGTGCGTCGAGGACTATATCGATGCGCTACAGTGGTCGAAGCAGGTCGGAGGCCTCAAGGGGCTGATGGGCCGCGCCGACGCCAACGCCAAGGTCATTGCCGATTTCGTTGCCGCCAACGACTGGATCGCCAATCTGGCGGTGAAGCCGGAAACCGCATCGAACACCTCGGTCTGCCTGAAGATCGTCGACAGGGACGTTGCGGCACTCGACGCCGACGGCCAGGCGAATTTCGCCAAGGGCATCGTCAGCCTCCTCGACAAGGAAGGTGTCGCCTACGACATCGGCCACTATCGCGACGCGCCGTCCGGCCTGCGCATCTGGGCGGGTGCGACGATCGAAACCGCTGACATGCAGAAGCTTATGCCCTGGCTTTCCTGGGCCTTCGAGACGCAGAAGGCGACGCTCTCCCAGGCTGCCGCCTGAGTTGATCGCATTCTGAGTTGATCGCATCCGGCTCCGCCGAACGGGCGGAGCCTCGCATCCCTATTACAGTCATCGCTGAACACTTTTGAAGGAAGCCCCCAATGGCACCTCGCGTTCTCGTATCCGACGAATTGTCGGAAACCGCCGTCCAGATCTTTCGCGATCGCGGCGTCGAAGTCGATTTCCAGCCGCAGCTCGGCAAGGACAAGGACAAGCTCGCCGAAATCATCGGCAATTATGACGGTCTTGCCATCCGCTCGGCCACCAAGGCGACGGAAAAGCTGATTGCTGCCGCCACCAACCTCAAGGTCATCGGCCGCGCCGGCATCGGCGTCGACAATGTCGATATCCCGGCTGCCTCGCGCCGCGGCATCATCGTCATGAACACGCCCTTCGGCAACTCGATCACGACGGCCGAACACGCCATCGCCCTGATGTTCGCAGTTGCCCGCCAGCTGCCGCAGGCTGACGCCTCGACGCAGGCCGGCAAGTGGGAAAAGTCGAAGTTCATGGGTGTCGAGATCACCGGCAAGACGCTCGGCGTCATCGGTGCCGGCAATATCGGCTCGATCGTCTGCTCGCGCGCCATCGGCCTGAAGATGCACGTTGTCGCCTACGACCCCTTCCTTTCCAAGGAGCGTGCCGAGGAGATGGGCGTCACCAAGGTCGAGCTCGAGGAACTGCTCTCCAAGGCCGATTTCATCACGCTTCACGTGCCGATGACGGACAAGACGCGCGGTATTTTGGGCGCCGAGAACCTCGCAAAGACCAAGCCCGGCGTTCGCATCATCAACTGCGCCCGCGGCGGCCTCGTTGACGAAGCGGCGCTGGCCGAAGCGATCAAGTCCGGCCATGTAGCCGGTGCCGCCTTCGACGTGTTCGAAGTCGAGCCCGCCAAGGAAAGCCCGCTCTTCGGCCTGCCGAACGTCGTCTGCACGCCGCATCTCGGCGCGTCGACCTCGGAAGCGCAGGAAAATGTTGCGCTGCAGGTTGCCGAGCAGATGTCCGACTATCTCGTCAAGGGTGCCGTTTCCAATGCCATCAACATGCCGTCGATCACCGCTGAGGAAGCGCCGATCCTGAAACCGTTTATCCGTCTTGCCGACGTTCTCGGCGCCTTTGTCGGCCAGGTCACGGAAGAGCCCATCAAAGAGATCGAAATCCTCTATGACGGTATCACCGCCGGCATGAACACCAAGGCGCTGACCAGCGCGCTGCTCGCCGGCCTGATCCGCACCCAGGTGTCCGACGTCAACATGGTTTCGGCGCCGATCATGATCAAGGAAAAGGGCATCGTCCTCTCCGAGGTCAAGCGCGACAAGACTGGCGTTTTTGACGGCTTCATCAAGCTGACGGTCAAGACCGAATCGATGACCCGCTCGGTCGCCGGCACGGTCTTCTCCGACGGCAAGCCGCGCTTCATCCAGATCAAGGGTATCAACCTCGACGCCGACGTCGGCAGCCATATGATCTACATCACCAACACCGACGTTCCCGGCATGATCGGCTTCATCGGCACGACGCTCGGCACCGCCGGTGTCAACATCGCCAACTTCCAGCTCGGTCGCGACCAGCAGGGCGGCGATGCGATCGCGCTGCTTTACGTTGACGGACCGATCGGCGACGACGTTCTCGGACAATTGACCGCGAACCCGGCAATCCGGCAGGCCAAGCCGCTCGTATTTGCTATCGACTGAGACTTCTCCCAAGGAAGCATGAAAAAGCCCGGCGCGGGAAACTGCGCCGGGTTTTTTACCGTTCGGCTGCAGCAATCCCGGTGTTGATCCGCTCACCGCACAAAGCTATCGTCCTTGGCGTAAGTCATGCCCCGGAGATCAATGCGGAGATTTTGATGACACGATTTGCAATCGCCATTGCGATCACATCCCTTCTGGCACTTTCATCCTGTGCAAACACCGCCAATGGCCTGGCGAAGGATGGCAGGGAGGCCAGCAAGGCGCTCGATGCCAGTACGCATCGCGTGCTCAAGGCCGGCGCCAATTGAGCCGACGGACTGCTTGAACGCCAAGCTGTACTCAGACACGCACGACCCCCGAAGGTTGATGTCCAACTTTCGGGGGTCAGTTGATTTCTGGCGGGCTTTCTATGTTATTGCGGTGTCGCCGGAGCCGGAGTGGCCGGCGCTGCGGGCGTTGCCGGAGCTGTCGCAGGCGGCGTTGCTGCCGGAGGCTCGGCTGCCGGGGGTGTTGCTGCCGGTGGTGTCGTAGCGGCCGGCGGCGTTGTCGCCGGGGGCGTTGCAGCGGGCGGCGTGGCCGGCTCGGTCGCCGGAGCTGTCGTTCGTGAGGTGGTCGATGCTGGCTCTGACCTCGGCCAATAGGTAGCAGCCAAGGCCGCTACCACCACGGCGACCGCCAGGACAATCCACATTGTCTTCGAAGACCACCTCGGCGAGGGGGTCTTCACTGTATTGGGTCGGTTGAAATCATTGGTCATGTTAGTCCTCCTCCGAAACAATAACTCTTCGGCGAGCGTTATGTTCCGTCGTTCCCCACAATTTTGCACCTGCGGTTGCGTTCCTACCGCGGCGCGGCCAGCAACCGCAGTGCATTGATGGTGACCAGCACCGTGGCTCCCGTGTCGGCAAGGATGGCCGGCCACAGGCCGGTGATGCCGGCGATCGTCGTCACCAGGAACACCGCCTTCAGGCCGAGCGCGATGGTGATGTTCTGGGCGATGTTGCGCATGGTGCGCTTCGACAGGGCGATCATCGCCGCCACGTCGCCGACACGCCCGTGCAGGACGGCGGCATCGGCGGTTTCGAGCGCGACGTCGGTGCCGCCCCCCATGGCGATGCCGACATCGGCCGCGGCGAGCGCCGGGGCGTCGTTGATGCCATCGCCGACCTTGGCGACCTTGAACCCCTGGCGCTGAAGCTCGCCGACGATCCGCTGCTTGTCTTCCGGCATCAGTTCGGCGCGAACCTCGATGCCGAGTTCTTCGCCGATCGCATTCGCCGTCCGGCGGTTGTCACCGGTCAGCATGACGATCTTGACGCCCGCATCGGTCAACGCCCTGAGGCCGGATTTCGCGTCCTCGCGCGGTTCGTCGCGCATGGCGACTGCGCCTGCGAGCGTATTGCCTGTGATCAGCACGGAGACGGTCTTGCCTGCATCGTTGAGCGCAGCAATCCGCGCTGTCTGCTCGACGGACAGGGCAATGCGTTCGCCGGCAGCCTTGGGCGAGCCGAAGAAGACGGGCGTTCCCTCGACAATTGCGAAGACGCCCTTGCCGCCGAGCGCCCTGGCTTCGGTTGCGGCGGGGATGGGGATATTGCCGGCCGCAGCTCTTGCCAGAATCGCAAGCGCCAGGGGGTGGCTGGAGCCGGTCTCGAGGGCTGCCGCATATGTCAGCACTTCGCCTTCGCTCCGGCCGAAGCTCAGCACGTCGGTCACCTTGGGCCTGCCTTCCGTCAGCGTGCCTGTCTTGTCGAGCGCGACGGCGTCGATCTTGCCAAGCGTCTCCAGCACGGCGCCGCCCTTGAGAAGCAGGCCGCGACGCGCACCTGCCGAAAGCGATGCGGCGATTGCCGCCGGCGTGGAGATCACCAGCGCGCAGGGGCAGCCGATCAGGAGGATGGCGAGCCCCTTGTATATCCACAGGTCCCAGGCGCCACCGCCCAAGAGCGGCGGCAGCACGGCAACCAGCGCGGCAACGACCACGACCCCGGGCGTATAATATCTGGAGAAACGGTCGATGAAGCGCTCCGTCGGGGCCTTCGATTCCTGGGCCTCCTCGACCAGCCGGACGACGCGGGCAATCGTGTTGTCAGCCGCAGCGGCGGTGACGCTGACGCGCAGCGCGGCGTCGCCGTTGACCGTGCCGGCGAAAACCGTGTCGCCTTCGCCCTTGCGCACCGGCGTGCTTTCGCCGGTGACCGGCGCCTCGTCGATCGCGCTTTCGCCAGAGACAATGGTGCCGTCGGCAGAAATGCGGTCGCCCGGGCGCACGAGGATCGTCGAGCCGACGGCAAGGCTCTCGGCCGGAACCTCGCGCGTCGCACCGTCCACTTCGAGAAGCGCGCTCTTCGGCACCAGCGTCGTCAGAGACTGGATGCTGGCACGCGCCTTGCCTGCGGCCACCCCTTCCAGTAGCTCGCCGACGAGAAAGAGGAAGACAACGGCTGCCGCTTCCTCCCCGGCGTTGATGATGACCGCGCCAACCGCTGCGATCGTCATCAGCATTTCGATGGAGAAGGGCGTCCCGGCAAGCGCTGCCATCACGGCGCGTCGCGCGATCGGGATCAGTCCGACCAGCATAGCGGCGACGAAGGCATAGGTCGCGATCGAGGGCACGAGATGGCCCAGTGCGTAGGCCGCAACGAGTGCGGCGCCGGACAAAATGGTCAGGCGGCCCTTCCTGCTTTGCCACCACGGGCCGGCCATCGGCGCATGATCATGGCCATGCAGCCCCTCGATCTCGGGGGGGGCAGCCGGATGCGCGTGCTCATGCTCGTGAGTATGGCCGTGGTCGTGGCCGCAGGTGCGGTGATCGTGGGCATGACGCGTGGCCGTGGCCGCGTGGAGCTGGGCCACGGCATAGCCGAGGCCGGTAACCTTCCTTTCGATCGCGACAAGGTCGCTGCTGCCGTCGTGGCGCACCGTCATCGTGCCCGACGTCACCGATACCGAGACATCCTCGACGCCGGGCATGCGCCGCACGGCGGTGTCGATCTTTGCCGCGCAACCGGCGCAGTCCATGCCCTCGACCCTGTATCGCTTCTCGATCGTCTCGCCCATGATCAACTTCCCTATTGGTCAGCTTCCCCAATGGTCAGCTTCCTTGTCATTCAGAAGCATCCTCCCTACATCCTCTAGCGACTAGAGGTGCAAGAGGAAAATCATGAAAAAGATCACGATCGGCGACGCTTCGCGGCAAAGCGGCGTGAAGGTGCCGACCATCCGCTATTACGAAAGCATCGGCCTGCTTGCGGAGCCGAGCCGCAGCGAGGGCAACCAGCGATCCTACGAACCCTCCGACCTGCGCCGGCTGGTCTTCATCCGCCATGCCCGCGAGCTTGGCTTCGAAGTGGATGCAATCCGCACCTTGCTGACCTTGCAGGACGATCCTCACCAGTCCTGCGCCTCTGCCGACGCCATAGCCAAGGCGCGACTTGCGGACGTGGAGCAGCGTATCCGAAGCCTGATGGCATTGAAGGTGGAACTGGAGACGATGGTCGAAGGCTGCGGCCATGGCCGCGTCGATCAATGCCGGGTGATCGAGGTGCTCGCAGATCACGCTCAATGCGCGCATTCGCACCACTGATGCTCTTGCGGTTCTTGGGGTCGCCTGCAGTGCCGATGGGATGAAAACACAGCAACCCGAGGACGAAACGTCGCGGTTTGCACAATATAGAGGCTGCCAGCCTAAAGAATATGCGATCTATGATTCTGATTTTATTTAGTTTTTTTCACTATACCGGTAGGGTCCGCCACCCATACTTGATGTGATTTGACCATGACCGGCATTGAGAGAGCATTTGTTTCGATTGGTACTCCCAACGACGATTTCCAGTCGTTGTTTGCCACCCATCCGTCGCCGATGTGGGTATACGATCCGGATACGCTGGGCTTCCTGATTGTCAACAACGCTGCGGTCGATCTCTACGGCTATTCCCGAGAGGACTATGCAGGGATGACCGTGCTCGATATCCGCCCCGGCCATGAACGCCGACGCATGCTGAATGCCGTGCACGGCCGTACCGACATGGAACGGGCAGAGCGCTGGACGCATCTCAAGGCAAGCGGCGAGATGCTGGAAGTTCTGACCTACGGCCGGGCGGTGCGCTTCAATGGGCGCGATGCCATTCTGGCGATCGTTCAGGACCGGACAGAGGTGAACGCCGCGCAACGCGAGGTGAGCGACACGCGCTCGCTGCTCGACAGCATCGTCGACAATCTTCCGGTCGGCGTGTTCGTCAAGGACATGGCGGAGGAGGGCCGGTATATCCTGTTCAACGAGGCATGCGGCACCATCGTCGGCCGCGATCCGGCCGATGTCGTTGGAAAAAGCGATCTGGGCATGTTCGACCGAAGCCAGGCCGCACTCTTCTGGGCGCAGGATAGGAAGGCTTTTGCAGCGAACTCGACGGTGAGCGTGGAGGAGACGATACGCCGCACCGATGGCGAGTCGCGAATTCTGCGGACGGTGAAGCGTGCGCTGCCGGCGCCGGATGGCAGCCTGCCGCGCTATCTGCTCGGCATCTCCCAGGATGTGACCGAGGAACGCTCCGTCGAGGCGCGGCTGGCCTACATGGCCATGCACGACGCGCTGACGGGTCTGCCGAACCGTGCCTTCTTTTCCGATCACATCGAGCGCGCGGCGAAGATCGCCACCGCGGAGACTGCGATCGCGCTGCTCTACCTGGACGTCGACCATTTCAAGCACATCAACGACAGCAAGGGGCATGCCGCCGGCGACGCGCTGCTTTGTCAGGTTGCTGCGCGGCTGAGGCAGCTGGCGGGAGAGGGCGATCTGGTCGCCCGCCTCGGCGGCGACGAATTCGCACTCCTCGTGCGGCTCGATCAAGCAGGCGGCATCGAGCGCTTCGCTGAACGCCTCCTCAGCTCGCTGTCGGCGCCCTTCAACCTCGACGGCGCGAACGAACACGTCACCTGCAGCATCGGTATTGCCATTGCGCCCGACCATGCGGATGACGACGACGTGCTGATGCGGCATGCGGACCTGGCGCTCTACGCGGCCAAGGAAAGCGGGCGTTCTACATACCGCTTCTACGAGCCGACGATGCGGCTTGAGGCCGAACGCCGGCACATGCTCACGGTCGAACTGCGCGATGCGCTCCTGATGAACCAGTTCGAACTCTATTACCAGCCGATCATCCAGCTGGATGATGATGGGCTTGGCGGTTTCGAAGCGCTCATCCGCTGGCACCATCCGCAACGCGGGCTCATTCCGCCGATGGACTTCATACCGGTCGCCGAGGAAACAGGCCTGATCGTGCCGATCGGCGAGTGGGTGCTGCGCGAAGCCTGCCGCACGGCCGCCGCATGGCCAAAGCATCTGAAGATCGCGGTCAACCTTTCGGTTCGCCAGTTCCGCCACAACAGCCTGCTGGCCAGCATCGTGTCGGCGCTCGATGAGAGCGGCCTGCATCCCGGGCGGCTGGAAATCGAGATCACCGAGTCCGTCTTTCTCGCTGATGTCGAGCAGAGCCTGCCGCTGTTGTGGGCGCTGAAGGAACTCGGCATCCGCATCGCCATCGATGATTTCGGCACGGGATATTCGTCCTTCAGCTACCTGCGCGCATTTGCCTTCGACAAGATCAAGCTCGACCGCAGCTTCGTTGCCGGCATCGAGACGGATCCCGGCAATCTCGCCATCGTGCGTGCCGTTGTCGGCATCGGCTCCGGTTTCAACGCGACGACGCTTGCCGAAGGTGTTGAAACCGAAGAGCAGCTGCAATGGCTGCATGCCGAAGGCTTCAGTGAAGTGCAGGGCTTTCTGCTCGGCAGGCCGATGCCGCAGGCGGAGGCCGAGGCGCTGATCGACGGCAGGGCATCACGGCTGCTTTGCGCCGTCCGCCGCTGACGCGATCGCATCGAAGGCATCCGCCGCCTTGCTGCGGTAGCGCTCCTGGTGGCGCAGCAGAAAGAACGGGCGGGGCAGGGCTTGGACGTTGGCCTCGACCAGCGAACCGCTTTTCAGAAGTGGTGCCACGATGGTGCGGGACATGAGTGTCGCGCCGAGACCGGTCTCGACCAGGCCGATCACGGTCTCGTTGCCCGGCAGCGCCATCGCAACGTCAAGGTCGCCGATCCCAAGCCGTGCGGTTTGCAGCAGGCTTTCGAAAGCGTGGCGTGTGCCAGACCCCGCCTCGCGCAGAACCCAGGCCGTTTGCGGAAAATCGGCAACGCCGCGCGGCCGGCCGTCTGCCCAGGAATGACCGGGTGCGACGACGACGATCATCTCGTCGATTGCAACCTTTCGCGCCGACACGCTGCGGCGCTCGTCCGGCCACTCGATGAGGCCGATCTCCGCCCTGCCTTCGACCACTGCGTCGGCCACCTCCTGCGTGTTGCCGATGCGCACGCCAAGGGCGATGCCGGGGTAGAGCCGACGATACTGCGCAAGCCGCGGCGCCAGCCAGTAGCCGGCGACCGTCTGGCTCGCCATGATTGACAGTTCGCCGTGCATCAGGCCGGAAAGATCCATCAGCGCAGCTTCCGCAGCCTTGGCGCTGGCAAGCACGGCCTGCGCCTCCTTGAGGAACAGCCGTCCGGTCTCGTTGAGGACGATCGAGCGACCGACGCGATCAAACAGCGTCACCCGATGGCGGCTCTCAAGCGTGGAGATCGCGGCGCTGACTGCCGATTGGGTCATGTTCAGCCGCGCCGCGGCCTGGGTGATATGCTGCCGGGCGGCGACCTCTGCGAATATGCGAAGCTGCTCGAGTGTCATCGGAATCCACGCGTCTGATTCATTCGATTTTATCGAATGAAATGAGAATTACAATTCGTTGGAATCGATATATCCGCGGGCGTATCTGTGATCCATAGAGAAGGATCGCATTCATGAGCGCATTTTCAGTTTCCGGGACAATCAGCGGACAAACCGTCAGGCGTGAGCGCATGCGGCATTTCACGCCGAACTGGTACGCCACCACGATGGGCACGGGCATTCTCGCCATCTGCCTCGCGCAGTTCCCGGCGATGCCGGCACTACACAAGGCCGGCGAGGCGCTCTGGCTGGCAAACATACTCCTCTTTGCGGGCCTTACCGTTCTCTATGTCGGAAAATGGGTACTGCATCCGCGCGAGGCATTGCGCGCTTTCAAACATCCGGTTGTCTCGATGTTTCTGGGCTGCATTCCAATGGGGCTCGCGACGATCATCAACGGGATGGCGCTTTTCGGCATTCCGCTCTTTGGCGCCGCTGCCGCGTCCGCTGCGGCCGCTCTCTGGTGGGCCGATGCCGGTCTGGCAGTGCTCGCAGGTCTTGCCATTCCGTTTGCGATGTTCACCTGCCAGGAGCATGCCTTCGACGAGATGAGCGCCGTCTGGTTGCTGCCGATCGTCGCCTGCGAGGTGACGGCTGCAAGCGGCGGGCTTCTGCTGCCGCACATCGCCGGTGCGGCGCCGCAGATGACCCTGCTGTTTGCAAGCTATGTATTGTGGGCCTGTTCGGTGCCGCTGGCGCTCGGCATTCTCACCATCCTCTTCCTGCGCATGGCGCTGCACAAGCTGCCGCCCGCCGGCATGGCGGCAACCGCTTTTCTGGCGCTTGGGCCAATCGGCACGGGCGCGCTGGGGCTTACCCTGTTTGCGATGAACGGGCGCGCCGTGCTGGAGGCAAACGGACTTGGCGCGCTCGCCGGGGCAATCAGTGGCACATCCCTCTTCGGTGCCGTGCTGCTCTGGGCCTATGGCCTCTGGTGGCTTGGCATGGCGCTCGCGGTGACGCTGCGCTACCTCAGGCACGGCCTGCCCTTCAACCTCGGCTGGTGGGCCTACACCTTCCCGATCGGCGTCTATGCGCTGGCGACGCTCCGGCTTTCGACAGTGGTTCCGGTCGCAGCGATTGCGCTCTTCGGAAACGCGCTGGTCATCGCGCTCGCCGCGATATGGCTGCTGGTCGCCGCAAGAACCGTATGCGGTGCGGTCGAAGGTACGCTGTTTTCCGACCCGAGCCTGCAGGACTAGCAATGGAGCTGGCTCTGTTTCTGAAGACGTCAGACCGGCAGCCCTGCCTTGCGGAGCCCTTCGACGCGGCGCTCAAAATCCTCGGGGTTTCGGAATGGAAGAACGCGACGGCGGCGTTCGACGGAGAAGCTGGGGTTGATCACGAGCGCATGCGCCCAGGCCTGTCTGCTTCTTTCGGGTTGCCCAAGATGCCCGTAGCACGATGCGAGGAGGGCATAGGCGGTCTCAGATTGCGGGTTGCGGGCCAGCCGCTGCTCGATCGCGTCAATCGCCTCGGCATACTGCCCGAGGGAAAAACGGGCATCGGCGAGAAACTGGAGCGAGATCTCCGGAAAGTGCGGGTCCAGCCGCATGGAGAGAGCCAGCGTTTCAATGGCGCCAGCAGGATCGCCAGCGAATATCTGGATATGGGCCATTGCCATGAGCAGGTCCACGGAGTTGGGCGATAGCGCCAGCCCTCGCTGCACCGCTGCATTCGCGCGGTCCAGCTCCTTGCCCCACATGCAGGCGAGGCCAAGCGCGAAATGGCCATTCGGCTGGTTTTCCGCCATGGCGACGGCCTGCTGCGCGCCTTCTCGTCCAACTTGCAGCGAATGCTCAGGATCGTCGCTCCAGGCATTGATGTAGTCGAGCACGTGGGTAAAGGCGACAAGCGCGTGGGCAGCCGCATAGCCGGGATCGATCGCGATAGCAGCCGTTGCCAGCCGCCGCCCCTCGGCATTTCCGATCCGGGTGTGCGCGGACGCCTGCTCCCGACCACGCAACAAGTATTCATAGGCCTCGACATTGACGGCACGCGCCTGTGCCAGCTGATCCTGGTCGCCAGTCGTCAGCGTCAGCTTCAATGCGGCAACGATCTCCTGCGTGAGTTCGTCCTGAACCGCGAAAATATCGGTGAGGTCGCGATCGAAGCGATTGGCCCAAACGTGTCCGCCATTGCTTGCATCGATCAACTGCGCCGTCACCCGCACCCGGTTGCCGACCTTGCGGACGCTGCCTTCGAGCACGTAGCGAACACCGAGCGTCTTGGCCACGTCAGGCACGGACACGGCCGCATTCTTGTAGACGAAAGACGAGTTGCGGGCGATCACATGCAATCGGGGCAACCGCGAAAGGTCGGTAATAATGTCCTCGCTGATGCCGTCGGAGAAATACTCCTGCTCGGCGTCGCCGCTCATGTTGTTGAATGCAAGCACGGCGATGGAAGGCTTGTCGGGCACGGCAGGCGGCACGGAAGGGAGGGTCGCACCCCAGATCTTCGCCGGCACTGTGGCCGCGGCCGGCTCGGCGGCGCCGACCTGAAGCGAATAGACGCGGATCGGCTCGGCGATATTCTTCAGCCAAGTGGCACCAAGGTCCGTCAAATGGAGATCGAGTCTCGCTTTGACCTGACGGTAGGCGTCTTCCGAAAGACAGATCGAGCCGGGTGTGGCGATCCCCTCCAAACGCGAGGCGATGTTGACGCCGTCGCCCATGAGGTCGCCATCGCTCTCCTCCACAACGTCGCCCAGATGAATGCCGATGCGGAACTCGATGCGGCGATCCTGCGGGACGCCGGCATTGCGTTCGATCATCGCGTTCTGAACCTCGATGGCGCATCGAACGGCATCAACGACGCTGCGGAACTCGATCAGGCTTCCATCTCCGGTGCGCTTGACCACACGGCCATTGTGCACGGCGATCGTCGGGTCGATCAGATCGCTGCGCAACGCGCGCAGGCGCGCCAGGATGCGATCCTCGTCGATACCAGCGAGACGGCTGTATCCGACGACATCCGCGGCCAGGATCGCCGCAATCTTCCGTGTCTCGCTCATGGCGCCATTTCCTCGCCGGTCCAAACTAGCACAGAACCCCTTCCGGTGCTCCCCAATCGATTTGGTCCCGCGATCGCCCGGCGGCAAGGCGGACCGATCGGAACTTGACGTATCGTGGATGTCTTGCCGGTCCCATTGCGCTTGGCCCGCAGGCATCTATTCTAGGTGGGCGGCAGGCCGCTCGGAGGATTGAATGTCGGCACGGCCTTTCCGGAAGTTTTCTGCGCTGCTGAGCACGTTGCTCGCGGTCATCGGGCTCATTGCGGTCGCCACGCTGACGACACCCGATCTGACCGAGCGAAGCAGGCACTATCTCGAGATCCTGCTCGTCGGCATCTGGGCCGCCTACCTGCTGCAGCTGGCCGAAACGCTGAGCGTGCCGCAGGCGGTCGATTTTCACGACAGGATACCGTCGATCACAGTGGACGTGCTCGCCGTCGTCGTCCCGTTTGCGGCTTTCCTGTTCGTCGGCGGGCGGGACCAGAGCCTCTACTGTGCTGTCTGGCTGCTGAAGCCGCTGCGCTATTCCACCTTCTTCCGGCTGCTGGGCCGGGTGATGCGCAACGAGGCGCGCAATCTGATCGGCGTCACCTCGATTTTCGGCATCGTTCTCTTCGGTGCGGCGCTCGCCGCCTATGTGATCGAGCGAGACGTCCAGCCGGACCGCTTCGGCAGCATTCCCCAGGCGATGTGGTGGGCGGTGGTGACGCTGTCGACCACCGGCTACGGCGACGAGATTCCGCAAAGCCTTGCCGGGCGCGTGCTCGCCGGGCTGGTGATGATGAGCGGCATCGGCATCTTCGCGCTGTGGGCGGGCATACTCGCCACCGGTTTCTACGAGGAAGTCCGCCGGCAGGATTTCGTGCGCAACTGGCAGCTGGTTGCGGCCGTCCCGCTGTTCCAGCGGCTTGGTTCGGCCGCTCTGGTCGAGATCGTACGGGCGCTCAGGGCGCGCGTCGTGCCGGCCGGCACCGTCATCTGCCGCAAGGGGGAGGCCGGCGACCAGATGTTCTTCATCGTCGAGGGCCATGTCAGCGTCGCCACCCCGAGCCCGGTGGATCTCGGCGCCGGCAGCTTCTTCGGCGAGATGGCGCTGATCACGGGCGAGCCGCGCTCTGCGACCGTCAGCGCCACGACCGAGGTCTCGCTGCTGTCGCTCTACGCGGTGGACTTCCAGGTTCTGTCGAGCAGCAATCCCGATATTGCCGATGTCATCCGAAAGACCGCGATCGAGCGCCGCGAGGCGACACCGAAGGACTGACGGCAAAAGCGTCATCCCGCGCGAGATGTGCTAGATTGGCTGTCTCATTCTTCGCTGACGACCCGAGGTGTCCACGATGCGCCGCCGGCTTGCAACAATTCTGGTGGGTGATTACGTCGGATCGACATCCGCGATGGAGGTCGACGAGGAGGCAAGCGTATCGCGCGTGAGCGCATGCCTCAACGCCATAGACCAATGTGTCAAGCGCCATGACGGCCGCGTTTTCGGCACGGCCGGCGATTGCGTGCTGGCCGAGTTCGACAGCCCGGTCAATGCGCTGAGGTCGGCCATCGACGCGCGATATCGGGTCAGCGAGGTGCCGGGGGTCGGGGTGCAAGACATGCGCTTCGGGCTGCACATCGCCGACGTCGTTGTTGTCGGCGACGACCTGCGCGGAGACGGCGTGAACATCGCGGCACGGATCGAAGCGTCCGCCGAGCCCGGTGCGATCGAGGTATCGGCCGCACTTTACGACCAGGTGCGCCGCGTCTCGCCATGCAAGTTCGATTTCGTCGGCGAGCGGCAGTTGAAAGGCATCTCGGAGGCGGTGCAGGTCTATCGCGTCGCCGCCCTGATGGATCGCCATGGCTATCAGGTCGCCCCGACACGGCTGGAACCGGAGACGCCCGCGCCGTTTCGTGCAAATTCGGTTGCGGTCACCCGCCTTGGCGTCGCGCCGGGGGCGGATCAGGACCAACTCTTCCTTGCGGAAGGCATCACCGATGATCTGACGCTGGAGCTCAGCCGTCTCAAGAGCCTTTTCGTCAGTTCGAGGACGGCATCGACGGCCTTGACGACGTCCGACCCGGTTGAAATCGGCAAGGCGCTCGGCGTGCGTTATGTCGTCGGAGGTTCGGTGCGCAAGGCCGGCACCGACGTGCGCATCAACATCGCGCTCACCGAGACCAGCGAAGGGCATCTCATCTGGAGCGATCGCATCCGAAGACCGTTTCAGGAACTCCTCGATGTCATGGACGAGATCACCGCGCGCGTCGCCGCAACGATCTCCGGCCGGGTCGAACAATCGGAACTGTCCGCCGCGCGGTTGAAACGACCGGAGACGATGTCTGCCTACGAATACTACCTGAGGGGACTCGACCACCATCGCCTGGCGGGCGTTTCCGACGACCACATTCACGAAGCCATGCGGTGGTTCGAGAAATCCATGGGGCTCGATCCGAGTTTCGGGCGGCCCTTCGCCATGCATGTCTGCTCCTGGAGCAACCTTCCGTCATTTGATCTGTCCCGTGCCGAAAGTCAGGTGGCCCATGCGCTCGACCTGGACGCGACCGACCCGGAAGCCCATCGGATCATGGGATCGATCAAGATGAAATCGGGCGACTTCGCAACCTCGCGCTTTCACCATAACAGGGCTTTCGAACTCGCCCCCAACGACGCCTACATGATCGGGCGGAGCGCTGCCTTCTACGTCTTCGTGGGCGAGGCGCTGCGGGCGCTCGAACTTCTCGACCGGGCCGAGGCACTCGATCCCTTCCTGCCCGTCTGGATCATTGAAGAGCGGGTCGCTGCCCTCTACGTTCTCGACCGGTTCGACGACATGCTTGCTGTCGCGCACGCGCTTCCCTTCCAGACCAGGCGCACGCTGATCTACCAGATCGCCGCCCACATGGCCTGCGGACGCCCCGAGGAGGCGCGGGCCCTCGTCGGCCAGGCGCTGTCGCTGGATCCCGGCCTGTCGACCCAGTACATCTGCGTCCAGGAGACCTTCGAGGATCCGGGCATCGTGGAAACGCTGATCGGACGGGTGCGCGACGCCGGCTTTCCCGCAGGACCGGACGAGATCGTCCGGATTGCCGCCTGTGGGGCATAGACGCGCACGGCGATCAGGTCCTGAGTGTGCGGAAGGCACTGCGCAGCTCGGCGCAGAACAGGTCCCGTTGTTCCCAGGCTGCGAAATGACCGCCTTTGTCGACCTCATTGTAGTAGACGAGATTGCTGTAGGCCCGCTCCACCCAGCTCCTCGGCGGCCTGTATACCTCGCCGGGGAAAATACTGACCGCCGCAGGGATTGTGATGGGAGTGAGCTTGGCATTGGAGGCTGCGTTTTCCCAGTATATCCGCGCACTGGCCGCACCCGTATTGGTAAGCCAATACAAGGTGAAGTTGTCGAGGATATCGTCCTGAGGGATCGACGCTTCGGGGTTGCCGCGCGTGAACACCCAGTCAGCCAGCTTGTCATAAAGCCATGCCGCCAGTCCCACTGGAGAGTCGGCCAGCCCGTAGCCGATCGTTTGCGGACGGGTCCCCATGATCGCGGCATATCCGAACCCCTGGTTCAGGAACTCTCTTATCTGATCGAATACCGCCTTTTCCTGGCTGCTCAGATTTGCCGGAGCGGGTTGGCCGTTCTTCAATGCGCTGGCAATCTCCGGCGGAACCGTCGTGGAGCGCTCTATCCTGTTCACGTGAATGCCCAGGAGCCCCGCCGGCGCCTGGCGCGCCATGGCATCCGAGACTATCGCACCCCAGTCCCCACCTTGCGAAACGTAGGCTTGATACCCGAGGCGCTTCATCAGTGTGTCCCAGGCGCGACCGATACGCTGCGGGTTCCAACCGGTGTCGCGTGGCTTTTCCGAGAAGCCGAAGCCGGGCATCGATGGAAGGACCAGATGAAAGGCATCGTCGGCACTTCCCCCGTAAGCCGTGGGATCGGTGAGCGGACCTACGACTTGAAGAAATTCAAAGATCGAGCCCGGCCAACCGTGGGTCATGACCAGCGGCATGGCGTTCGGGTGGCGTGACCTGACGTGAATGAAATGAATATCCAGACCGTCGATGCTGGTCAGAAACTGGGGCAACGCGTTCAGCTTCGCCTCGGCCTTGCGCCAGTCGTAGCCGTTTGCCCAGCGCGTCACCAGCCGCTGGAGCTCGGCCAGTTGCACGCCCTGGGAGCGATCACCGACGGTTTCCTCCTCAGGCAAGCGCGCTTGGGCGAGACGGCGACGGAGATCGTCCAGGGCTTCTTGCGGCACAGAGACGCGAAACGGCCGGATATCGGCGTTGGGGGCGTTGACGGTGGCCGGTTGGACGGCCGCCATGGCGGGCGCAAACACAGGCAGTGCTGCAACCGCCGCTCCGCCAAGAAGCAGTGTGCGGCGCGTAAGCCTGGCAAGGTGCAGCGTTGTCATTTCATACCTCCTCAGGTGTCGCCGGTCACTCGGCGGGCTGGACCAGCGTCGGCCCCTTCCTGACGATATAGGTCGCAAGCTCGGACGCCTTGCCATCGCCCAGGTTTTTAGCCAGATGGGCCACGCCGTCCGGAATGAACAAGGTGTCGCCGGCCTTGAGCGTGACGGGCTGCTTGCCCTCAAGCTGGTATTCGAGCGTGCCTTCAAGGACATAGGCCACCTCTTCGCCTGGGTGCCTGTGCTTGATCGAGACCGCGCCGGGCTCGAAGTCCACGCGCACTTGCAAAACTTCGCGTTCGGCGACGCTGAGGTCGCTTCTTAGAAGATCCGTGCGTTGGAGCTGTTGTGCGTATGCAGACTGCCCGGAAAGAGCGCCGCCCAGTATCAGCAACGCCGCTGTCATCACTCGTTTCATCGTCATGTCGCTTTTCCTCAATCTCTGGTTCCACCAACCGTGTTGCGGCCGGAATTGTGAGCCCTGTTTTACGTGGCCACCCGCTTTGGGTTTCCCCGCGGGGGAATGCTGCACCGCCAATGCTTGCCTAGCCTTGCCGATCACAAGGCGATTGAACCGCATGCATGTATCTGCGACGTGTCCGCGCGGGCGAGTTTTGTAAGAAGTTGTAGCAGTCCTGCCCATCGGCGACCGATCAATAAGCAGACTCAGCAGCTGGGGGCGGCTGTAGTGACCGCGCGAGTCCATGAGCCGTTTGCGCGCGTCTATCAGCGTGAAATCCAGATCGGCGATGACCTCGCCCTCGCCAGCCGTCAGCGCCGATGCCGAGCCTGGCGCCTGCCATGCGGTAGAGGTAGTTGTTCTTCAGATACTGCCGGGTGCCGAACAGATCACCGGAGGTCACTTTCCCGGTGTCGATTTCCTCCCTCTGCAAGGTCGCGAAATCGATCCAGGCATCTGCCATTCCCTGCTCGACAGCCGTTTTTACTTCGGGAGAGAGCTTGTTCGCGTCGAAGGCCTTGACCGCCTCAACGCCGATAGTGGCGAAGCGTTTTCTAAGTTCGATTTCCGAAGGATCGGTTGGGCAGTATTGCAAGATACAGTTGAGGATGTTGAAAAACTCGGGCGACGTCTTCTCTTCGTCCGGCGAGAGTGGCTTGACGAATTCAGCAGCGGGCGCGGCTTTGGGCGCTGGCTTGCCGAGAAATCTGGACAGCGGCTCCGCCCTTCGCCGGCGCAAACCCGAGGAAGCCCGCAGCCAGAACCAAGCCTTTGGTGAAATCGCGCTTTGTCATGTTCATGGCATTCCTCCCTTGGCGGCAATCCTGATGATGGAATGGTGCGCCTAGATTGCGAATGCACAAGTATGTAACCTTAAGCTACACGCGGATGGGCATTCCGATTGGCACAATGCCCCGACGTCCCTTGCATGCGCTTCGGATCGTTCCATCTTACAGTTGGTGCCTGGTGGGAAGCAGCTATGTCCGATGGTTACGAGGCCGTTCTGGTGCGAATAACGGGTAAGGTACAGGGCGTGAGTTTCCGCGTGTGGACGCGCGACGAGGCGGCGCGACTCGGTTTGACGGGCTGGGTTCGCAACGAAGCGGACGGGTCGGTCGTCGCCTTGATCTCGGGAGCCGATACCGCGATCTCGACCATGACCGAGCGCTTCAGGCGGGGACCCTCCGGTGCATCGGTCTCCCGCGTGGAGACGCAACGGACGACGCTCGCGGAGATCCCGACTGGATTCCGCATCACCGGGTAAGTGCGGTTGCGTCGGCCAACGCAAATCCGTCTCAGTCGTAGCGCTATCAGCCCAAGCTGCCCGCCAGCCGCCAAGCTGCGAGATTGTCAGTTTCCATGGGTTGGGCCAGCGGATATATTGTCCGCACGATGCACGCGCGCCCTTCTTTCGGTCCGTTTGTCCTGGATCCCGTTTGCGGCCTGCTGCAGCGGAACGGCAAGGCCGTGGCTCTGGGCCAACGCGGCCTGGCTCTGCTCGAAGCACTCTTCGACGCCGATGGAAGGATTGTCTCCAAGTCTGACCTGATGGAGCGAGGCTGGCCTGGTTTGATCGTCGAGGAAGGCAATCTGACCGTCCAAATTGCTGCCTTGCGCGAGGCGCTTGGACAGACACCAGAAGGGCAGGAATGGATTGTGACGGTGCCGCGCGTCGGTTATCGCCTTATTCGTACCGGTGCTGCGGCGGAGGCGGCGGACGCTCCGTTTCCGGTGCTCGCTGTTCTGCCCTTTGCCAATCTCGGCAGCGACGTCGAGCAGGCGTATTTTGCGGATGGCGTGGTGGACGACGTCATCACGGCGCTCAGCCGCTTCAGAAGCTTCTCGGTCATCGCCCGCAACTCCACATTCGCCTACAAGGGGCGCAGCGTCGACGTGCGGCAGGTGGCCAAAGAACTCGGCGTCCGTTATGTCCTCGAAGGGAGCGTCAGGCGCGCGGGACAACAACTCAGGATAACGGCGCAACTCATCGATGGCGGCAGCGGCGCGCATCTGTGGGCGCAAACCTTCGACGGCGCGCTCGACGACGTGTTCCATTTCCAGGACCGGATCACCGAAAACGTCGCAACGGTCGTCGAGCCTCGTATCAGGACCGCGGAAATCGAACGCTCGCGGCGGGAACGGCCGGGGAGCATTGCGGCCTACGACGCCTCTCTCAATGCGCTATCCAAAATACTCGCGGAATCGGCGAGCGAGAACGCTCTTGCCTATGAACTGCTCACCAAGGCTCTGGTGCTGGAGCCCGACAATGCACACCTGCTTGCCCATGCGGCCTGGGCGCCTGGAGCACCGCATTACGATGGGATGGCCGGCAGTCGGCGCCAACGACCGGGAAAAGTGTTTCGAGCTGGCCCGGCGTGGGCTGGAGAAGGCGGCTGGCGATCCGACGGTGATGGCGCATTGCGCGATGGCGCTGGTGCAGGTGGCCAGGGAGTACGACTGGGGAATGGCAGTGCTCGCCGCGGCGGTGGATTCCAATCCGAACAACATGCAGGTCGTGACAGCGGCGGGCGTCGCCAGCCTCCATTGCGGGAGCGTGGCCAGCGCATTGGTTTTGTTCCATCGCGCGAGCAGGCTCTCGCCACTCGACCTCTTTGCGCACATCTCGCTCTGCGGAACGGCACACGCGCAGGTGATCCTCGGCAACTATGAACAGGCGCTGGAGTCGGCCACGCGCGCACTCGCGGTCAATCCGAACTTCGATCCGACATACTGGATGCTGATCGCCGCAAACGCGCATCTTGGACGCATCGAAGAGGCGCATCACTTCCTCGGCGAGCTGACGAGAATGGCTCCGGGCGTGACTATCGCCAGCATAAGGGCCGGGCAACCCGCCAAGGATCCGAGCCGGCTCGCCGCCATCCTTGCCGGCCTGCGGCTCGCCGGCCTCCCCGAAAGCTGACCGGCTGCAGATTCCTTTGGAACATTTTGGAGTTTTTTGTGCCTTGCTTGAGGACACAAATTGCTCGCTTCATCGAGAGTACTCCTCGTTGCGCCACCGGGCGCAGGCCGCAAGGAGATTTCGCGATGCTGACAGCGTTGACCATTCTTTCGCTCGACCAGGGCAAGATCTATTCACCGCCTCCCGACCGGTTCGACGAACGGACGGGAGCCGAAACCAGCGCCGACATGCGCGCGCCGCAGGCGGCTGGCATCGACAGCCTTGTACGCACGCCGAAACGCTGGAAGCATGTCGCGGGTTTGGTGCGATTTCTGAACCGACTGTCCGCGCTCGGTGCGACACCTTGAGTGATGCCGTCACCATAGCCACGACGATAAGACCTCCGTTCCTGTCTGTCCACGAAGTGAGCATCGCAGGATCAAGCCGTACTCGCTGGTCCGTGTTGATCCGTTCTCGGCCGAAATCGATCACCGTCGAATTTCGGTCGAGTCAGACTTTTAGACGCTGGCCCCCACAAATCGCTGTTGGCGATGACTCTTTTCACCTCGTTGGAACGTCGTAGTTGCGACCGTCGTCGAGCGGTCGAATCCGACCCAAATGAGGACTGAGAGATGGATCTGGAAGGGAAGCGAATCGTGGTCGTCGGCGGGAGCCGCGGCTTGGGGAGGGGGCTCGCCGAGGCATTTGTGGCTCGCGCGGCCGAAGTCACCGTGGTAGCCCGAAACGCGACGGCCGTGCAGGGGCCAGGCGAGCAACCGGCCGTCACCGCGATATCGGCTGACGCAACCGATGTCGACACGGCATGGCGGATCATGGAGCAGACGCGACCCGATCTCGTCATCATGAATGCCGGTGCAGAACCGCCCATGGAACGGATCGACCGGATTGGCTGGGAGGCATTCACGACCAACTGGAATGTGGACGTCAAGGCCGCGCTGCACTGGGTACAGGCTGCTCTGACGTTGCCGATGACGCCGGGCGGGCTTGTCGTTCTGGTCTCCAGCGGAGCCGCCGTGCAGGGGTCGCCGCTATCGGGCGGTTATGCGGGAGCCAAGCGCGCGCAGTGGTTCATTGCAAAATATGCCGAGGGCCTGTCGGCGGAACTCGGCCTGGGTCTGCGCTTCCGGGTCATCGTTCCCCGGCAGATCTTCGCCGGAACCGGTGTGGGCGATACCGGCATCGCGGCCTATGCCGCGGCGGCGGGTCGGACATTTGCCGAACAGGCCGCCACCTGGCCGGACATGACGCCGCGGGCTTTTGGCGATATGGTCGCCGACCTGATCGGCAGGACAGGCCTCGCCGAGGCCATGGTCTACGCGGTGCGTGGAGATACGGGTGTGACGGTCATCGAATGACAGAAGATGCTGCTCTCGAAGACGAAGAGAGGAAAACGCTGCTCGCAGCCCTGGCCAGGGAAGCGGACGCGCTTCGCCCCGAACTGCACCGCTATGCTGCTCGTCTGGTGGGTTCGGTGATCGACGGCGAGGATGTGATTCAGGACGCGTTTGCCGGGGTATTTACGACGGCTGGCTCGATCCCGCCGGGCACGCCGCTGCGACCCTGGCTATTTCGCATTGTCCACAATCGAGCCATAGATGCCCTGCGCCAGCGCAGTACGCGCCGATCGGAGCCACTTGAGATGGCTTTCGATCTGGCCGATATCAGCGCCGTCGGCCCGGAGGACGCGCTGATCCGGCAGGACGCGGTGCGGGTCGCCCTGGGCCACTTTGCAGAATTGCCGGTGCCGCAACGCAGCGCGGTGATCCTCAAGGATGTGTTGGGAGAGTCACTTGCGGACATCGCAGCGCTTCTGGAACTGAGTGTCGATGCCGTCAAGGCCCATCTGTCGCGCGGTCGGGCGAGATTGCGCGCCATCTCCGACGTGCGGTCCGAGGTTCCGCCACCGCCGAGTCCCGAGGTCCTGAACTTTGCAGCGCTCTTCAACGCCCGAGACTGGGATGCTCTGCGTCGCATGCTGGCGCAGGATGTTCGGCTTCGTCAGGCGCGCCGGCCGGAAATCTCTGACGCCGCCAATGTCGGTCGATTTTTCACCTTTTATGCCGAATATCCACCGGTCAGAATCGAACCGGCTTGGCTGGAAGGCCGGGAAATATTGCTGGTATCAGCCGAACCGTCGGGCGGTCCTTCATATTTCATGCTGCTCGAATGGCTGGGGCAAAAGATAAGCCTGATCCGCGACCATCGCTATGCGACCTATGTCATGGACGGTGCGGACGTAATGCTGGCCGCATCGCGGTGACCGACATTGATTAGGACGCGCTTTCTCGAGGTCCAATTGCGGTCATTGGCTGTCCGCGCTTTCTAGGGGGCCGGCCCCACCCTTCGATATGATTGCCTCGGTCGACGCTAACAGCCTGTTGGCATGTCATGCACCTAGTCCCAAAGGTGCCGCTTCCCGCCAAGCAGTGGTCGGTCGGCTCAGACCGATCACTCGTATCTGATTGGCGGGAACGCGGAACAGTGGCGGGTCCTTCTGGACCGCCTTTTTGCCGCGATCGTTAGGGTCAAATCGTTCTATGCAGACGCGGTTTCAACTACTTTGTTGGGACGGTATGCGCAGTTATCGTATAGCCAAATGGATCGACGAAGGCGAAATAGCGTCCGAACGGACCGTCCTTCGGCGGGAAAGCTATAGGCACGTCGCGCTCGCACAGATGAGCGTGCAATTCGTCAGCGTCGTCGCAGCCAAACCAGATCGCGATACCAACCCCCAGCTTCTCGGTGTCGTCAAAGTCCTCGATCGGCGTGCGGACGGCGAATGGGATGGGGTGCGTTTCGAAAACAACCGCGCCCGGAGGGGCTTTTGCCGATGGCGTAAGCCCGACAATGTCGCGATAGAAGGTCCGTGCGGCGTCCAGATCCTTCGTCTGTATCCCGATGAAATCCGGTCCAATGAGGCGAGGCATGAGCTATCTTTCCTTTTTTTACCTGACGCAGTATCGTCAGGGCCCTGATATAATATAAGGGTGCTGATATGTCCAGCCTGATTGATCCGCCGATAGATGACACCTACCGCTCGCTCGGATATGCATTGAAGCGGGCGCAGCAAGCGCTGCGGGGCCGTCTCGACACGGAACTTAGAAACATCGGATTGACGACCCCACAGTACTCGGTACTAGCGGGGCTTGAGTTCAGCGCGGGCTTGTCAAGTGCGGAACTGGCGCGGCGGGCATTCGTAACACCGCAGACGATGCAGTCCATCATAGCGACACTCGAACGGGACGGTCTCATCAAGCGAACGGCCCACCCGGTACATGGTAGGGTCTTAGCTACCGAACTTACGCCGGACGGGCGGTCGGCATTGCGTGCGGCCCACGAGATTGTCGCTAACGCCGAAGTGCTGACCCGAAATGCCGTTGCACCAAGTGATCCGGAGATCATATATGCAGCCTTGCTACGCATAGCAGAGGCTATGCGGTGAGGTCCTCCGCTGACGCACAGTCGAAGAGGCTTGACCGTCGAGCCTGTTTCGTCCGCTTCGGGCCGGCTGCGGTCACGGTGGCATCTGCCACAGAATAGCGCATATTTGCCGTCGATGTGGATCTCGCCTTCGAGAACGTGTCTTCACGCCTGGTGGCGATCGCCTCGCGCATCTTCATAAGGAAGACCCAGGCGGTCTTGTACCGGCATCCGAGTTCGCGGGAGAGTTGAAGGGCGCTTTTGCCTTCACGCTCTTCACGGACAGCCACAGCGCCGTCAGAATGTCGCGAAACGGCATCTTCCGGAAGGCGAAGACCGTCTTCGAGGTGACCGAGAATTCGCGACGGCACTTCTGGCATTTGAAGCACTGCCGTCGGATCGGATGGCAGCGCTTGTTCCCGCAGTTGATGCACACGGGACGGCCACCAGTCTCCGGCCAGCGGATCAGGCAAAACGTCTTGAAGGTATCTTCCTCGGTGCCTGGCGGAGGGTCTTAAGCGTGAAGGTCCGGCAGTAGGGCGAGAGCAGGAAGTGCTGGTTGCCCCAATATTTCTACCCTCCGGAGGACCTCCAGGTCATCGGAGCTGAAGGAAATCTCGGATACGGCAGGCACGTTGATATTGTTGATATCTTCCATGTTCAGGGCCTTTGAAGGGGACAATACGAGCGCGCTCGCCGATCAGGCGTTGGGTTGTGGGAGCTCTATTCGTATCAATCTGAACATGGGAAGTGCGTACCATACCGAGTTGTCAGGGTCGATCGGCTTCGGGTCGCTGAGGCTAGAACGCGACTTTCGTGTCCGCGATGAGTCGAAGTGTCTTCACGCGATCCATGATTATCCGAGCGTGTTCGCCTGACAGTGGGAGATCCTCCATCATCTTGCCCCAGGTGTCGGCCGCCTTTTCGACTGTACGGGCGACTTCTTGATCAAGGTTCCAACCTGAGTATCTGGCTTGCCGGATCTCAGAAAGACGGACAGCGTGTTGCTCATTGCTTTGCCGCTGTCGCGCCCCGCGTAGGTGTTTCGTCGTCTTCCCCATCATAGCCATCAGGGATGAACACATCTTCCAGCACTGAACCCTCGTAGGGCTTGTGAGGGCCGGATGGCGGTGCCAAGTACTCGGAGATGATTGAATTGACGCGGCCGATTGCCCGGTTGGGAACGAAGACGATCTGCATCTGCAGTGCTTCGGCCACAGCCTGTAAGGTGGCTGCTTCCGGGTTGATGACTCCTCGCTCAAGGCGAGAGACATAACCCTGATCTAGGCCAATCAGCTCTCCCAGATCGCGCTGAGACATCGACGCAGCCTTCCTCAAAGGCTTCACCTGTTTTAGGAACGACGCGAACATGCCTTGCCTCATGACTCATAATCCATATCTGCGTCAAAATATGATTTACGATACATTTTGTTAAGTCAGGCAAGATCAAACGAGATGAATAGAGATACATTTTGTGAGGTAAATATGAATTATATATCATGTTTTATGCGCGGCGCTCGCCTGACGCGATCCGGCAAACTTCAGCGCTTCATCTTCGCAAGGTGGCGCTCGTAACGCGCCTCAATCTCAGGAAACTCGGCAGCACCTCATTCCTCCATGGTCAGCACCACGCCATGCGCAGTCTCCATACAGGATACTCGGTGAAAAGACCGCGCCGGACACGGGAAACGAACCGCCAAGGCTCGAAATTCCCCACACGCTCGAACCCGTCCTTGGCCGCAACCTCGACCTATCGAAAGTTTTTGTTTTGCGGCCGATAGTATTCCACATTTAAGTTAGGGGCTGGCCAAGAGACCCGATCTCAATGCCGCATTTGGCGCTTGGAGGCGGCTCCTACATAATCGCGCGATCTTGGGACGAGGGGGGGCACCGCAGAGCTGCCAATCCCTGCCCATCGCTTGCCCGTCTGCGGCGCGACAATCAACTTGGGAGGAGCGTCAATCAGGATGGGAGCGTCGCCAGGAGCGTCACGGAGGGAGGGCGTAGCCCGACCGGAGGGACGTTCCTGGCGACGGCGCGAACCCACATAGGGGTTCACGCCGTCTGGTGATCGCGATGTGTCGGGTGCATTTCTTCTTCCCGCTCAAAGGAAGAATGAATGCCCGGCAGACACATCACGGATCAACAATCGAGGCTCTACATGCAAAATCGCCAGAAGCACAGTGTCCCTGTCGCGGCCGCCAAATCAGGGTTCAGCCCATCCACTGGTTATCGGATCGAAGCAGATCCCCGTCCACCAAGCGAGAAGAAGGCCAAACACGAACGACGTCGGCCTGATCCATTGGAAGGGATATTCACCGAAGAGGTKGTTCCCMTGCTGCAAAGCGCTCCGGGCTTGCGGCCTGTCGGYATTCTTCGYGAGCTTTGCAAGCGTCAYCCCGAACTCGGTTCTGGTATTCGCCGCACWCTTGAGCGCCGGATCCGCGCGTGGCGTGCGATCCATGGCGAAGATCAGGAGGTGATGTTCCGGCAGGTTCACGAGCCGGGACGCATGGGGCTGTCGGATTTTACCCACGCACCGGGCCTCAAGGTCATGATCGCCGGCGTGATCTTCGAGTACCTGCTCTATCACTTCCGGCTGGCCTATAGCGGCTTCGAGCATGCCGAGATTGTCGAAGGCGGCGAGAGTTTTGCCGCGCTGACAAGTGGTTTGCAGAACGCCCTTTGGTCTGTCGGCGGCGCACCGCGCGATCACCGCACGGACAGCCTTTCGGCTGCATTCCGCAATCTCAATGCCGATACCGCGCAGGACATGACAGATCGGTATGACGCGCTTTGCGCCCATTACGGCATGAAGGCCAGCCGCAACAATCGCGGCGTCGCCCACGAGAATGGCGCGGTCGAAGGATCCCATGGCGATCTGAAGCGGGAACTGGAAGATGCTCTTCTGCTGCGCGGAACGCGGGACTTTGCCGACGTCAGCAGTTTTGCCGCCTTCATCGATGAGGTCGTCGGCCAGCGCAATGCCCGTCGGGCCAGGGAGATCGCCATTGAGCGCGAAAGCCTGCTGGCGCTGCCGCGCAAGCGCCAGCCCGAAGGCGAAGACGAGATCGTCTACGTCACCAGCAGCGGAGGCTTTACCCTTCGCCGGGTCTTCTACACCGTTCCTTCCCGGCTGATCGGCCATCGGCTGCGCGCACGGCTCTTCAAGGAGCATATCGAACTGTTCCTCGGCGGCACGTCCCTGATGAAGCTGCCGCGCGTCAGAGGCCAGCTTGGCCCCGTCCAGCATGTCGTGAACTACCGTCACGTCATTCATTCCCTGCGCCAGAAGCCGGGAGCTTTGCCCAGACTCGGCTATCGCGATCAGCTCTTCCCCAGGGATGCCTATCGCAATCTCTACCATGCCGCCATGGAGGCGCTGCCGGAACGCGATGCCTGCCGTCTCACGGTGGAACTGCTGAGCCTGGCCCATGAGCGTAATGTCGAGGCCGCACTGGCCGAGGCCATCCAGAACGAGCTCGATGCGGGAACCTTGCCGACACTTGACGGCATGCGTACCCGGTTCGCGCCGAACCCGACTTGTGTTCCGCATGTCAACGTCAAGCTGGGTAAACTGGTCGATTACGATAGTCTTATCGGCACTCGTTCGGAGGTCATGGCATGAGACCCAATGATCCTGTCGATATCGCGCGCCTGTCCCTGATGCTGACCGATCTGCGGTTGCCGGGCATCTCCAGGGCCTGGCACAGCTTCACCGAGCGGGCTGACACGGAAGGCTGGCCGGCTTCTCGGCTGCTGGCGGCACTTGCTGAGTTCGAGGTCGCCGAACGCGAAACGCGGCGTATGCAGCGCCACCTCACCGAAGCGCGTCTTCCTCCAGGAAAAACCCTCGATACCTTCGACTTCACGGCTGTGCCCATGGTCTCGAAGGCCCGGGTCATGGCGTTGGTGGCGGGAGATGTCTGGTTGAAGAACGGCGCYAATCTGATGCTGTTTGGCGGGCCAGGCGGCGGAAAATCGCATCTGGCGGCCGCCATCGGCGCCGGGCTGATCGAGAATGGCTGGCGGGTGCTGTACACCCGTACCACCGACCTTGTTCAGAAACTGCAAGCCGCCCGTCGCAATCTCGATCTGGAAGGGGCCATCGCAAAGCTCGACAAGTATCATCTGCTGGTGCTCGACGACATGGCATATGTGACCAAGGATCAAGCGGAAACCAGTGTGCTCTTTGAACTGATCAGTGCGCGATACGAGCGCCGCTCGCTGCTCATCACCGCAAATCAGCCTTTCGGTGAATGGGACAAGGTCTTTCCAGATAAAGCGATGACTTTGGCCGCCATTGATAGACTGGTTCATCATGCGACGATCTTCGAGATGAACGTCGAGAGCTACAGGCGCAAAACTGCAATATCCCGTTTGACGGAAAACAGCGACGGTGCCACCGCAACGCTGGCCTCAGCCCTCGCTGATTGACGCGCCGCGACAAACAAACATCAACATAGATTGTCGCACAATTGAARGCCGGCCTTCCGCTTCAAACGGAGGCCGGCTYTCTGCTGCGATCACTSCGGCCCGCGACAAACATCTCTCATCCTGATTGACGCTCCGCGACAATCCAGAAAACCGGTCCGCTGACGCGCCGCGACAATGGCGAAAAATAACCCTTGCAACCCACTGATCCGCAGTCCATCTTCTCCAAATCGCGACCACCTGACTCTTCATCCTGATCGTCGCGCTTCCCATCTAAATTGTCGCGCCACACCCGTCTGGACCTCGCCACCCCCCGCCTCTTGCGCCCGAACCCAATCTTTTCTATATCCTCGCCAACGAAAGTGCCTGCGGCCGATCCCGCCGGCAGAGATGAACGTCCGCCGGATCTGCGCATGGCAGGGCGGATCGAGATACGCTTTAGAATTGGCAGCACCCCGTGAACACACTGGATTTTGACAAGAAACCGGAAGATACACGCGTTGTCGTCGCCATGTCCGGCGGCGTCGACAGCTCCGTCGTGGCTGGCCTTCTCAAACGCCAGGGCTATGATGTGCTCGGTATCACGCTGCAGCTCTACGACCACGGCGCCGCCGTTCACCGCGCAGGCTCCTGCTGCGCCGGCCAGGATATCGACGATGCGCGCCGCGTCTGCGAGACGCTCGGCATTCCGCACTATGTGCTGGATTACGAGAAGCGCTTCCGCGACACCGTGATCAATCCCTTCATGGAAAGCTATGTGGCTGGCGAAACGCCGATCCCGTGCGTGTCCTGTAACCAGACTGTCAAGTTCGCCGACCTACTCGAGACGGCCAAGGAACTCGGCGCGGATGCGCTGGCGACTGGCCACTATATCCGTTCGCGGCCGAACCCCGAGCCAGGAAACCCCGCGCGCCGCGCGCTCTACCGCCCGGCCGATGCCGACCGCGACCAGAGCTACTTCCTGTTTGCGACGACGCAGGAGCAGATCGACTACCTGCGCTTTCCGCTCGGTGGTCTACCCAAGGCCGAGACCCGCAAGCTTGCCGAGGAGATGGGCCTCGTCGTCGCCAACAAGGCCGACAGCCAGGACATCTGCTTCGTGCCGCAGGGCAAGTACACTGACATCATCAACAAGCTGAAGCCGAATGCGGCGCTGGCGGGAGAGATCGTCCATCTCGACGGCCGCGTGCTCGGCCAACACGAGGGTATCCTGCACTATACCATCGGCCAACGCCGCGGCATCGGCGTTGCCACCGGCGAGCCGCTCTATGTGGTCTACCTCGACGCCCGTTCGCGCCGCGTCATCGTCGGCCCCAAGCGAGCGCTGGAAACGCATCGCGTCTATCTGCGCGACGTCAACTGGCTGGGCGACGAGCAGTTGCTGCAGGCGGCTTCGGGCGAGGGCTTTGCCTGCTTCGCCAAGGTGCGCTCGACCCGCGCGCCGACGCCGGCCGTTCTGCATGCCGATCAGACCGGCATCTATGTCGATCTGGCTGTCGGCGAGGCAGGTGTCGCGCCGGGCCAGGCCTGCGCCCTCTACTCGGCGCCAGGCGACAACGCTCGCGTCTACGGCGGGGGCTTCATCGAACGCTCGGAGCGCGAACCGGCGGCCGAAGCGTCGCTGAAGGCGCTGCTCACAAGCTCCGTTGCCGCTTAAAAACAGGCTGTGCATTTTCTTGATCACGCGCTTGACATGACGGCGAACCGCACCTTATAAGCCGCTCATCCCACGGGCCGCCTCATTGCGAACGGCACCGTTGACCAGTGGCGGAGTAGCTCAGTAGGTCAGAGCAGAGGAATCATAATCCTTGTGTCGGGGGTTCAAATCCCTCCTCCGCTACCATTCAATGCCTGTCCATACCGAAGACATAGGTAACAGAGCGTACCTAAGACATGGGTGACAACCTCGTGCCGAACGGGTTGTCGATGGTTTGCAAGGTCTTCTGCTCCAGGTCGACATGATGCGCTCGAGCGCGATGCCGAGCCGCAGCCACCAGACTGACAGCTTCGACAGATTGTAGAGGCCGTTTGGGCTGGCGAACGGCAGGCCGTTGTCACTGCGGATCGCGCTTGGCAGGCCATGTTCGGCAAACAACCGGCGGAACGCCTCGAACACCCCCACCTCCTTTGTCGATTCGAAGGCTTCACTAGCGTGACGCCTGGTCGGTGACCGTCAGCGGGTAACAGTATCGGCCGTCACCGAGCTTGAACTCGCCACGGCAGGCGCCGCTCCGGGCGATCTGGTCATCAACTGACCTTTCGCTCTGGAGATCTGTGGAGAATCGGGCGTAGATGGCCGCTCGTTTGCCTTGCATGTCAGTTCCTCATTCGCCTTGGCGTCGCGCGCACGGTCGCGGCGCGCGTCAGCTTTTGCCACAAAATCAAGCAGCCTGGATCTGGAGGCAGCAAGCTCACCCGATCACCTCCGGGGTCAAGGCGCGGATATCGAGCGCCAGAGCCGCCATGACGCCATGGCCTTCCGGTCTCCCAGCGCTCTTCCACAGCAGCATCTACCAGCCTTGCGGCCTGCAACGCAGCATGTTCGAGACCTTTGCGATATGCAGCGGCGCGACGGCGCTTGATTTCACCACTGGCCATCACTGCGCACCATGTTCTGCGGGTGTGGTATGATCTGACGATGAGCAATCTGAAGAGAAGCCCGCGTGAGCTTGCTGCTCGCGCTCTTTGCCGTCTGGAAGGACATCCAGAGAATATTCAGTTTGAGGGGCAGCCGATGTGGAAGTCGTATCTTCCGCAGGTTGATGCCGTTCGTCAGGCTGTTCTGCCGCCTGAAGAGTTTGATCGGATGCGGCAGGAGTAGTCCCCACCACATTCTTCAGGGGCGGTGGGGTTGGCCGTGGGCGGCAACCGTTTCTCGGCCCTTGTCAGTGATGACCCAATAGGTCATTCCGCTATTGTGCCACGAAACCCGGGCCAATCCCTTTTCGGCGAGAGCTTGAGCCGTGCGGTTAGGAACTGTGCCTTTACCGCACTATGGATGGACGAGCCCATTGCGGACATAGAGGTTTGCATCGCGGAACGGCTGCCTTGCGCCCCCGTTTCGGCCGTAGAGACCGCTTCGCTCCCTCCCGCAAACAGACATTGCTGGCGACGGCGACAAAGAAAGTTTCTAATTGCGTAAGGTTGCCAGAAGATGTTCGAGCGCCTTGATCGCCTTTACGCGATCGGCGCCCCTCAGGGCGGAATCTATTTCCAACTTTAGGTCGCCCACATGGACCGAAGGCGTGGCATTCTCTCGATCGATGCGAGGGCCGATAACCCGATAGGTCTTGATGTCATAGGAGAAGCCCTTGACGGTCAATGGAGGCAACTCCTCAGCTTCGATTTCGTCCTTGACTAGGGCAAAAGTCTCGCCTGCTAGCAGTATGCCGCCGAGGTCGGCGTGGCTCTGCAGTCTCGATGCGAGGTTCACCTCCCCCCCGATGATCGTATAGTCCATCCGATCTTCGCTACCGAAATTACCCACGGTGCAATAACCCGTGTTGATGCCAATTCGCAGATGGAAAGGTAGCGCAAAGCCCGCTTCGGTCCATTCGGCGCGCAACTCTCGCATCCTCGCTTGCATGGCGATCGCCATTCGAACACAGGCAAGCGCATCCTCCCTCACACCTTTGGTTTCGGGATCACCAAAGAAGACCAGGATCGCATCGCCGATGAATTTGTCGATCGTCGCGCCGTGGTCTAACGCAATCTTCGCCATCTCAGTCAGATAGTGATTGAGCAAGTCTGTAAGCTCTTCGGACTCAAGCTTGTCTGTCGTCGCCGTGAAGTCGGCGATGTCGGAGAAGAAAACCGTCAGCTTCTTTCGGGCAGACGAAATCTCGACGTTTTGCCTGCCAGAGAAGATCGAGGCGAAGACCTGAGGCGAGAGGTATTTCGATAGCTTGCTCGATACTGCTTCCAGCGTCCGGTTCTGCTCGCCAATCCGCGCTCCGGCTTCCTCTGCCTGGCTCTTGGCAGATTCCGTCGCAGTATGCAGCCGCGCGTTCTCCAGGGCGATCGAGGCGAGCTGCCCGAAGCGCTTGAGAAGCTCAACCTCCTCGGTGCCAAACTCGAGTGCCGAATCGTCGTCGTAGGCAATGCCGAGCACGCCACTCACCTTGTCGCCGGATGTGAGCGGTACCGCCATGATCGCCCTTATCGTCACGTCGAGTTGTGCCGCGGCAGCCGCACGCCGCGGCCATGTCTGATATTGGTCTATGACAAGCGCCTCGCCAGAGTGCCAGACGGTGCCCGCCACACCTTCCTTGCTCTTGAGCTGCTGGCCAGCCGGCTGTCTCGCGTAAACGCCTACGCCGACCATGCGTTCAAGGCACTCGCCAGCTTCGTCTACAAGATAGACATAGCCATGCTCCGTGCCCAGCAAACCTGCAGCGCGGGTCGTCAGATCCGAAAGCAATTCGGTCAGATCCAACCTCGCGATCAGGCCAAGCGACGTATCGTGCAGTGCAGTCAGATATTCACTCTGGCGGCGAAATCGCAACGCGAGCTCTTCCTGCTCCCTGCGGCGGTTCTCGAGGTCGCCGAGATTGGCGCCCAACTGCGCCGTCATGTCATTGAATGTTGACGCGAGCGCGCCGATCTCATCGCCCGATTCGACCCGGGCTCGTGCGGCGAGATCGCCCTGGCGAACACGGTCTGCAATGCCTGTCAGGCGCTGGATCGGCCCTGCGATGCTTTCGCGGAAGATCATGCCCAAGATCAGGCCAAGGATAGCGGCAGCCACGCCGCCGATCATGATGACACGCTGCGCCCCCTCGAGCTGGTCGCGACCGCTGGCGAGATCCGCCTGAAGTCTCTGCTGTTTGACCTTTGCGATTTCGTCCAGAATCTGGAGCATTCCTTCAGCGAGCGGAACGGCTTGTGTGCGGAATACGAAGAGGTCCTCGCGCGCATGTTCGCCTTCGACCGCGGCAAACATTTGTGCTGGCAATTGCAGAAAGGCAGCACGCGTCTTCGACAGCTTGTCAACGAGCTTTTCCTGGTTCGGCGTGAGTATGGCGTTCGCATCCGTTATGTTCTTCCAGGCGGCATCGTTGATCGTCAGGTTCGCCTCATATTCGTACTTGAAGCCGTCTCGTCTGGTCGTCACATAACCGCGCAACCCTGCGACCATGGCATAGAAGGAACTCTGGAAAGACGCGAGGTCGGCTAGATACGCCATGTTCTCTGACGTCGCGTCACGCTTTTGCTGCGCCAGGATCAATGCCTTGGCCGTCCCGACGATCGTGGCAATCATCGGATTGGCGTCCGTCACAAGCAGTTTAAGGGCTGGTTCCCGCCGGAGTTGATCGTTACGCAGGTCGAAAAGCTGGTCAGTCAACGGTTGCCACGAGGCGAGCTTCTCGTGGAGTTCCTGCATTTCCCGTTGGATGTCGACTTCTGCGCTCGCTCTTTCCTGGAGGAGAAGTTCGAGCGACTGCATATCCGCGAGAAAAGCGGTTTTCGCCGCCATGTAGTCGTCGCGGTAAGTCTCCTCGCCGAGCGCAAGGTAGCCACGCACGGCGCTAAGCATTTTCAGTAGGTCAGCCTGCGCCTGCGCCGAGGCTACTGCGCTCGGGGCGCTCAGGTTGGTGGTTCTGTTGATGCTTGTGACCGCATCGAGGCTACCCATATAGTTCAGACCGACAACCAGCAAGGTAAGCGCCGCCAGAATGCCGAATCCGACGGTTAGCTTGCCGCCGATGTTGAGATTTCTGAGAGCCGGCGAAGCCGCGCGAACGAGCGCATGCAATGGAACGGCATAGAACGGGCGATTTCCTGCGACTACGGGCTCCTTATTCTCCGTGTCACCCATTCCGGCCGTCATTGCTTGCGCCGCCACTCCGCGATGTTCCAGGTTTCGGAATCCCAAGGTGTGGGATTGAAGCCTAGTATATCATTGCGAAGTCCGGCGACATTTGCCCAGACGACAATTGGAATAACGGCGGCTTCTGCAATCAAAAGATCATTCATCGCCACGAAGAGGCTGAGCCGTTTTTCTGGATTGATCTCCACCTCAGAGGCGTGGAACATCGCATCATATTTGGCATTGCAATAGCGGGACTCGTTCAGTCCTGACCAATTGTTCTTCTTTTGAGCAGCCTCCGCACAGGTCCACTTGACCATATAGCTTCCCGGATCGGGACTCTTATTGCCGGTCGCGAATTCCTCGATGTCCGCGTAGAAGTGTTGACTCGTGTTTAGATCGTCTGGCGAAGCCGAGAAGAATACGCTCGAGTCGATCTGCTTGTCCTGGACCTTGATGCCGATTGCGGTCAGATCGGCGCCGATAATCGTCTGTGTCTTCTGGCGAACCGAATTGACCGTCGTTTGAAACGACAGCGCCAACGGGACACCATCTTTATCACGGATGCCGTCACCGTCGGTGTCACGCCAGCCAGCCTCGTCCAGGAGCGCGCGCGCCTTTTCGAGATCGAATTCCCAAGTCGTGTTGGGAGAGTCGTAGAGAACCGGCGAGACCAGAAGGTTTGCAGTAGGCCGACCGGTTCTGCCGTAAAGCACTGCGATCTTCTTGCGGTCAACGGCTTTCGCCAGGGCCAGCCTGACCTTAGGATCGGTCAAGATCGGATTGGGAAATACGACACTTGCTCGCTCGCCATCCGAGGTCTCCCGGTTGGGATCGGTGAAATTTAACATCAGTCGCTCGACGTAAGAGCTCCAATAGAGAGCTATCCTGCCGATTTGCTTCGCTTCCAGTTCCTGCAATTCGGCATCGCCGATTTGAAGGTTCCACGCGTAGTCGACGACGCCTTTGCCGAGCACTGCGTCGGCGGCCGTCTTTGCGTCGCCGCCGCCCTGCAACGTCACTTCATCAAACCCCAGATGGGCGCGGTCGCGATACTCCGGATTGGGCTCGTAGATGATCTTGACCGTGTTGACGACATCGTCKCCGATAAGCAGCACGTCCTCCGTACGGAACTCCTTGAGGCGGTACGGACCGGTTCCAATTGGAGCCAGGTTCGGGGGTGCGTCCACCGCCGCCTTGTTGTTGTAGGGGGCGAAAATGTGTTCCGGCAGGATCGCCCCCTGTATGCCGACGAAGGGAAGCGCCCAGGCGGGATCGACGTCCTTGAACGTTACTCTTACCGTCTGGTCGTCGAGTGCCTCGACCCTATCGACGGACTTATAGGTCCCGACGCTTGAAGAGCCCACTTCCGGATTGGTGATATAGGAATACGTGAAGACTACGTCCTTCGCGGTAAACGGGGCGTCGTCCGACCACTTGATATTTGGCTTCAGTTTCCAAATGACCGACTTGCCGTCGCCGGCGACCTGGCCGTTGTTCAGGGACGGAATTTCCGCTGCGAGGAACGGCACCAGGCGCCCTTCGCTGTTGAAACTCGCCAAGGGCTCATAAATGATCCGGCTGGCGGTCTGATCCTTCACACCTGGAGCTAGATGCGGGTTGAGAAGTTTTGGCGCCTGCCAGAACAGGAGCTTCAGGGTCCTATCAGCCGCGAAGGCCGACTGTGGCGCAACTGCAAGCAGCGCGAACGTCGTCAAAGCGATAAAGCGTTGCATTGCACCGGTATTCCAGCTTGATGCCGTCATTTGCGGCTCCAATCGGCGATGTTCCAAGTTTCGGAATCCCAGGGTGTCGGGTCGAAACCATCAAGCTCGTTGGAAACTCCGCTGACGTCGGCCCAGTGCACAAGCGGAATCGCCGCAGCGTCCAGAATTAGCAAATCGTCCATTCGTACGAGGATCTGACGGCGTTTGGCCGGATCAACCTCGATGGTCGAAGCCTGATAGAGAGCATCGTAATCCTCGTCGCAATATCGGGCCCAATTCGACCCCGACCAGTTGTTGGCCATCTGTGCCGCTTCCGAACATGTCCAGCCAAACATGTAACTGCCGGGATCGGGGCTCTTGTTGCCGTAGGCGTATTCTTCCATATCGGCGTAGAAGTGCCTCCGTGAGTTGGTGCTGTCGGGCCCTGAACCGAGAAAAATGCTCGAGTCGATCATCTTGTTCTCAATCTTGAGACCGATTGCTTCAAGGTTTGCCTTCACGATCTCCTGGGTTCGCTGGCGAACGGAATTCACGGTCGTTTGAAACAGGAAACTGAGCGGAACGCCGTTCTTGTCGCGCACGCCGTCGCCATCGCTATCCTTCCATCCTGCCTCGTCGAGGATCAGCTTCGCCTTTTCGGGATCGAACGCCCATTCACTGTTGGGGGAGTTGAAGATCGCTGGAGCAACCAGAATGTTGCTGGTCGCTCGGCCCGCGCGGCCGTAGAGTGACGCTATCTTCTGCCGATCTATGGCAAGTGAAAGAGCGGTGCGCACGCTGCTGTCGGACAGTGCGGGATGTGGATACTGCACGCTCGACCGTTCCCCATTAGGGGTCTCGCGGCTGGGGTCGGTGAAGTTGAGCATGATGCGCTCGACGTAGGACCCCCAGGAAACCGTCGCCTTGCCGACGCCGCCCGCTTCGAGTGCCTTGAGCACGGCGTCGTCGACCTGAAGATTCCAGGCATAGTCTACAACGCCTGCCTGCAGCACGGCCTTTGCAGCGACCGCGGCGTCGCCGCCACCCTGAAGCGTCACCGCATCGAAGCTCAGCTTCTCGGCATCGCGATAGTACGGGTTGCGCTCGAAGATGATATTGACCGTGTTGACGACATCCTCACCGATGACGAGCACGTCCTCGGTCTGAAACTCCTTCAATCGGTAAGGGCCCGTACCTATGGGAGCAAGGTTCACGGGCGCTGTCGCCGCGTCCTTGTTATTGTAGGGGGCAAACACATGCTCAGGCAGGATCATGCCCTGGACGCCGACGAAAGGCAAAGCCCAGGCAGGATTAACGTCCTTGAAGGTAATTTGCACGGTGTAGTCGTCAACAGCCGCGACATGGTCGATCGTCTTGTAAGGACCGACACTCGCGGAGCCGACATCCGGATTGGTGATATAGTTGTAGGTGAAGAGCACATCCTTTGCCGTGAAAGGTTGGCCGTCGGACCATTTTACACCCTGATTCAGTTTCCACACGACCGAACGGCCGTCGGCGCTCACTTCTCCGTTCTCGAGTGACGGAATTTCAGCGGCAAGGAAGGGAACGAGACGTCCCTCCCGGTCGAAGCTGGCCAGCGGTTCATAGACGATGCGGCTGGCGGTCTGGTCCTTGATACCTTGCGCCAAATGAGGGTTGAGCGTGCTCGGAGCCTGCCAAAGCAGCAGTTTCAGCGTCGCGTCGGCCGAAATTGCAGATTGCGGGACAATCACGATCAACGGAAAAAGGACAACCGGCAGAACGAAGCGCGCCGCGCGAATGAACTGTCCGAATTGCGACCAACACCCAGCTATCCTGCTCATCGACCCCCCACGCTGGTGTTGCCCGACCGCACGCGGACGAGACCGCGCACGTTGGTATGCAAGATATCTATTAGACCGAATTCCCCTCGTGCGCTCTGACACGCCACATGTTGGCCTCATCGCCGTCAGTTGGCAATATCTGGGTGTGGGGTTGTCCGAGATAATCCGCAGACGGTCCGCCGCGATAGTTTGGCGGCCTTGCGGCGCTACGCACCTGGTCGAGGTTGGGACTATAGGCACGGGTATCAATTTCCTTCACAACAACATCGAACTGGTACTCTTTCCAATCTCCTCGTGTACCGCGACCCAGAAAGTCCTCCTCCGTCCCAAGATCCTGGCTGAGTGTGTCCTCCCCGGGGGAACATCGAACCCGTCATAGTAGACGTTGGCGTGATAGCCCAACCGTGTCGATAACATCACCGAGCGCGAGCGCATCAAGACGGAAGCCGTGCAGAGCTACGTCAACGCACAGGTTCAGGAACTCACCGGGCGAGGGTGGTGGTTCCCGATCCTCTTCCTCATCCCCGGCCGGCTTCTGGTTCGGCGCGGTGTGCGTCTACAACGTCCTGTGGTGCCGTGGGTTTGCCTATCCGCAGGAATGGACGATTGCCGCGTTGCCGCCGCCGCTCTCCGACTGGATGGGCGCCATCGTCGTCTCTCTCTTCACCGGGCAAGGCCGGCGAGCAGATCCTGGCGAAGTGGCGCCGATAAGCAGCAAGGGCCCGACCTCCTCGTCAGGCCGAACCCTCCTGTCGCCGCCTCATGCGAGCACGGCGGCGGGCGGAATAGTCGATCGGGCATCACCGGTCAAGCATGGCATTTATGCGCATCGAAAGGGGCAGTATAGAGAATGGATGGATTGAACATGGACCCACACCCGCAGCTCCCACTGCGACTGCCAGACCTTTCTCCAGAGATGCGTCTGTTTCTTGCGGCCGTCAGAGAAGACGAAATCGACAATCTGAAGATGGTCGCGAGCCTTGATGAGGACGAGCGGCAGGCACTTCAGTTCATCATCAAGAACTTCAAGACGGCCGATCTCGCCGTGATCAACGACAGCCTGGAGAGCCTGCGCACCATGAAGTGCTTCGGGCGGTTCGGCATGTGGCTGATGGGCATGATCATCGCCTTCACCAGTGTGGTAGGCGCGATCAAGATACTCTTCATGTCGGGGAGTGGGCCGAAGTGGCGTGGCTGGCAACAACAGGTACCGCGAAGCTGGCCGCCGTCCTACTTACGGGACCTGTTAGGCGAAGTAAAACCACAGAGCGGCGGCCAATATCAGGGGTGCCAAAACACTCACAGCAAGAACCGAAGCGAAAAGAAGCCGTTCGAATGACATCTGTGCCCCCTCTAGATGGGCGGTATTGGGTAGATGGGCAGTATTGGGGCGATAAGCTCGTATGCAACTTTTGCCTCGTCTGCCGCAGCGAGAAAAGCAAGCCGCGCCTCTTCTGGGGTTGCCGCGCCGGTGACGACGGCTCCGCAGGCACCCAGTGCGGCCAAAAAGGCTTCACCTTCGGCAACAGGCCAGGCTGTGGTCAGTAGTGTCAATGCGTCCCGGGTAGTGGCAACGGTATAAACTTCGCCACGTTGCGGGCAGGCGATCATAACAGGTATGTTCCAGCGGGTGTCCAACGCAGTACCTCCAGCCTGTGAGATTTTGGCCTACACAGGGCGGATATTCAATAAGTTCATCGACGCCCACGCGATCCTGATCAATCCTTGGAGGGCGGCGCCTCAAGCTGATGTGCAGTCAAACGGGCCTTGAGCAGGCGCTCGCTCTTTTCCTTTCTTGCCGCCGCCGCCGCCTCGATCATTTCCTTGGCAGTCCGATCGGTTTCCTCCAAACGCTTCGCGCGCATGGCCCAACTGCTTCTCCCCTGTTCTCGTTTCATCGCTACCACCATCCGAAAAAAGCCCCGGGGTGTTGCCGGGTCTGTTTTGGGTTGGAGGACCGAACCATGCTCCAGTCTTTTCTATCTCTCCCCGATGTGGAAATCGAATTGGTGACTGACTGCGTGCGCGAATGTGTCGGCTTAATGACTGCGCGATAGACAGCGGCAAGGGACAAGAAGAACGACGGGCTCGATGCCGGAGGGACCCAGCATCGAGCCCGTTGGCTGCACAAGAGGGTGTTCGCAGCCGGGTGCAACGTTCTTGGGGCGTGCGTTGCTATCTAGAAACGCTTGGCGGCAAGATCGGTTCCTGCCGCCGGCGATGCGATCATCACCATCTGGAGAAAAAGCGCCGGTGATACTGGCCTGTTTCATTTCAAGCGGAGCTTAGATCAAAGCTGCAATCTCTGCTGCGGGTCTTCTGGCGGCAGAGGAAGATCGTCGATCATTCTCAAGGTTACCGCGCTTCCCTCCAGATACTTTCCAAGTCCCGGATCATCGGTGTAGAGATCGCTTGCTCCTCAAACGACGGCTGTCGCGGCAATCACTGCGTCATACTTCATAGCCACTCGCCACCCAGGCAATCTTTGGTCCTCGGGAATTTTGTCGATGACTTGGGCAATGCGCTCGCCCGTCTCGATCGCAATCACTTCGTCGAAAGCTTGAACGCTGAAGCCTTTCTGTTTTCGAATTGGCTCGACCATCTCTTCTACGCGCTACGCTCGACCAGCGACAAATTCCGCCAGGGAAGGGGCTGGAACCGTAATGACGGTGTTCTTCGGAAGGGTCCTCGTGAAGTCATTGACGCGATCGGTGCAGCCATTTTTGTCCTGCGTGCTGGCCGGGTCGATCATGAAAATCAAGAAATTCGTATCGACGACAATCATGCGCGGCGTAGCTCATCTACGTTCTTGACGATCTCTTCAGCGGAGCCAGGCTCCAACAGGCCCTTGAGTTTGCCAAGGGTTTCTTCAAGCGGCTCATCTTCCAGAACCTCAAAGGAGGTCGCCCTCAGGCTGTCGAGAGACCATTTACCATCAGTATTCCGACTCCACTTTCCGTCGCCGCTCAAGCGAACGAACTGGTGGAAGCGGTGCGCGAGTTTTCGAGGCCCTCACTTTGCCTGAGAACGAAATGAGCTCTCCGCCCTTAGGAAGGGGGAGTTCGGCTGTCCACCTATCTTCCGCTAAAGCTTCGTTTATCTTGCGCCACGGCGCGGCGGCCTCGGCATCGTTGTCGTTATGGGTGGCTTCGCGTATTTTCGGAGAAATAACCGAAACTTGCTGCGCATCAGCGCACGCAACGATGCTGACGCTCTTGTCGAGAATCTCTTTGAAGTGAACATGCTCTGGCGAGCCCATAAGCTTTGCCAGATCGCGATGGCCATCGCATCAGTTGGATTGAACCCCAGACCCTTACCAAGAAAAAGGCCGGGACGAAACCTCGTACCGACCTTCCTCGACCCGTCTCGACAACGGCTGCCAGTACATCCGTGGTCAGCTGTCAGAGACGAATTCTATGAGGAAAATGTAACGTGTGTGATTGAAGCGTCAAGTGGTGTGCTCGACCAACATCGATGCCCTCGTTGATGTCCAAGTGATCTCGGAACGCCCAGGCCAACAGATCAATGCCCCGTTTTGCTTGCGGATTTCTTCCGAGCAAAGCCTTTGGCCAGATCAAGTAAAAGGTCAGCGCTGAAACCCTTTACGGCCAAGGCACCGTCTTTGGTGCGCCGCCATACTTCGTCGTCGCGGACGCTGTCGAGAAATTCGTGACCGCTCCAAGTTATCCTTCGATAGTCGAAGTCACCGGTGTTTTCAGCGTCGATGAAGTCCGCATCAATCAACAGGTCCATGTGACCGGAAATCGTCCACACCATCCATGGAAACCTCCGGGTCCCATGGAGAAATAGATCGAAAGCCGCCATGCCTCGTGGTCAATCTGTTCGAGCTTCAGAGAAGGCCCCTGATTACGTCCATATCGCGTTTCATTACCAACCTCCCGGGCGAGACATCGCGCTTCGATTACCGCACCTATGGCCAGCGGCGTCGTACTGCCAGTCATATTGGCAATTGCCTGGATAGCGTCGTGGCGGATTGTAGTAGGTCCCACCTCCACAGTTGTTCGCGCATACCGCTACGGCGGTACCAACGAGCGCAATGGCAACCAGCGCTGCGGCCGCCTCCCGTTGCTGCTGTACCATCAATTGGCACTCCGGGATTGTCATACCTCGACGCGAGATTTCCGCGAATAGCTGCTGCTGAAATGCTGGATCCGGCGTATCGAGAACCGTCTTGCAGAGAGCGGCCTTGCTCACCGCCGCCGGTTTCTTGATGAACTCGGCCTGCGTTGTCGTGCAGCTCGCGAGCGCGAGCGTCATCACCACGGCGCCGATGCGCCGAGCCCAAATCCCTAAAGCCACGGATTTTACCCCTCAGTTGCCCGGGGCGAACATCGCAGAAAAACCTGCTACGTCAAATTGCACCTTAATACATCGTTAACACAGCCTTGGGCTGCGCGGAGCAGCGCCTTCGTGACCCAGATTGGGACTGTGTCTGTGGAAAGAAACTTCCGCTTCACCACCTTCGAGGACCGGCCTAGCTCCCGCGGTCGGCTGGCGGCAAGTCTATGGGATCGCATCCACCCCGGTGCGGCGAGTAGACCCGCGAGGCTGCGCCGGGTCTTCCCGGTTATATGAAATCAGACACTTCCGGAGGCGGCTGGGGCGTCAACGTTATGGTGATTAGACGCTTATTTTGAAAGCCGCATTTCTTCCAACGTGCGGAGTGGTTGGCTCCGCGTGGACCGGCGACGTTTGCGCACTGCACACCCACTAACTGTCCGGTTGCCCGCTTGGCGCCGTTACCGCGCGTAAGTGCCTCGTATGATACGGTAATATACTTGCTAGATCAGGACGCTGTTCTACCGTGACGGGTAGATATTTGGCGTACATTTCACAGCAGGGAACAACGGCGCATGGCAAAAGCACTTACTTACAAAAGGTTCAGGCTTTCATTGACGCGAAGCACTGCGGCCACCTTGCTCTCATTGGCGTGCGCCAGCGCGCTGGTAATTCCAGCTCGCGCAGTGGACCCTATGACAAAGGCGGAAAAGGCGGACCCAAGTCGGGTGGGAATTTTGGAGGCAAAGGATATTGCACAAAAAGGATTTGTGTACGGCCTCCCACTCGTCATGAACTACGCTGTGATGCAGGAGTTCGCGGTCGATAAGAACTCGGGTCAGTTTAAGGCGCCCTTCAATCAGATTGCCAACGAGCACCGGGTGTTCACACCCGCTGATACGGCAGTTATCACGCCAAACAGCGACACGCCCTATTCCTCGACCTGGCTCGATCTGCGCGCCGAACCGATGGTCATTTCAGTTCCCGCGGTCGAAAAGCAGCGGTATTTCTCAGTTCAATTGATCGACGGCAACACCTACAACTATGGCTACATTGGCAGTCGCGCCACTGGGAACGATGCAGGGGACTATCTCGTGGTCGGCCCCGGCTGGACAGGGGCTACCCCCGCCGGAATTAAAAAGGTTTTTAAATCTACGACACCGTTCAGCCTCTCGCTTATCAGGACGCAACTCTTCCACCCCGACGACATGCCGAACGTCGAGAAGGTTCAGGCTGGCTACAAGGTTCAGCCGTTATCGGCTTTCTTAAAGACACCTGCCCCGCCTCCTGCACCCAAGATTGACTTTCTGCCAGCGACGACAGCCGGGATCAAAGATAACTTTTTTGAATACCTGGATGCTGCGCTACAGTTCGTTCCTGAGACGTCCAAAGATAAGGCTATCCGCGCCAAGCTTGCCAGCATCGGCATCGGCCCCGGAAAGACTTTCGAGTTCAAGGACCTGTCCCTTGAGCAGAAGGCCGCCATCATGATCGCCATGAAGCAGGGCGACAAACAAGTCGATAAGTTCCTGTCGTCCGGGATGAAAAAGATCAATGGCTGGAATGTCGGCGCATTTTTCGGAGACGAAGCGTTCTTCAACGGCAATTGGCTGATGCGTGCAGGCGCTGCGAAAGGTGGCCTATTTGGCAATGACGCGGTTGAAGCTACCTACCCCTATACGCGTGTGGACTCGAAAGGCCGCACCCTGGACGGTAGCAAACATAACTACACAATCACCTTTCCGGCCGGAAAACTGCCGCCAGTGAATGCCTTCTGGTCGGTGACCATGTATGACGGCAAGAGCCAATTCCTAGTAAAGAACCCGATCAACCGCTACCTGATCAATTCGCCAATGCTGTCATCCATGGAAAAGAACGCGGATGGATCGCTGACGCTCTATATTCAGAAGGACAGCCCAGGGGCGGACAAGGAGGCCAATTGGCTGCCTGCGCCGAACGATACGATTTACCTCGTCATGCGCCTCTACTGGCCCGATCCCAAACCGCCCTCTATCCTTCCAGCGGGCAACGGTACATGGAAGCCGCCCGCCGTAGTCAGGGCTTCATGAGAACAAGGCCGATGATATCCGGGACGAGGACGAGGTCGCGGCGCTTTTGCCCTGGATCGAAAATAGATTGAGAAAGCGGCTTGAAGCGGCGACGACCGAGCCCGGTACCGGGAAACGCTCGGCTTCATGATTGTCTAATCTGGTGCGCAAAGAATCGTTCGCGCTGCGAGCGCGTCGACGTCGAGTTTTGGATTTAATTAGCCAGCGGCCGAGCGTCCTGGAAAGCCAACATGGCCACCGCGTGCGGCGGCAGGTGATATGTTAATAGTCAGATTTGAGGTTAACGCGCGGCGATCTTCGCGCTATTCGGCAGCCAATGCCACCAGCCGTTAAATGCATTCCACTGGTCGAGGTTTTGCGCCAGGCAGCGGATGCTCGTCAGGGTCGTTTCGACAGGACCACCGCTGCCATGTAGGGTTCATGGGGCCTAGGACTTTCCGAAAGACGGCGTTCAAACCGCGCGAACAATTCGCTGACCAGCTCGTTTCGTTCACGAGAGGGCGAAATCAAGCTGGTGATCACCGGGCCGGACCAGGCTCGCGTCATATCGGCATGAAGCTTGGCGAACACGCGATTGTCACCGCTCCTTTCAAACTCTTCCCAGCAAGGGTCTGAGACTTTGACGAGATCAACATGCTCGAGCCGAAGGTTAGCGAAATACCCAGTTTGAATGAAAGGTGCTTTGATATCCTCTAGGGATCGAAGACCGATCGGTATCGTGAGATGGTTCTGTTCTGCTTCCGAAAACAGCCCGCGCTCTCGCATTTCGCCAACGGCTGACCAAAGCTCGCCCAAGAGCCATTCCCACCCGGTGCCGCTCCTTGCGCGTGCGGTAAAGCCCGCCACGAGTTTCGCACCGGGCTTCATTTCCTGCGAGCGCAACTGCAGGAAGCGTTTCCAATCGCTCGTCTGCTGCTTTGCGACGGCAGAAATCACAGTTGGCGAGGCGCTCATTCCCGCAAGGACATGGTCTTGCGCATCAATTGCGCAGGCACTCATCCACTGCAACGCCCAAGTGCTCCAGCCCAGATGGACACGCTGCGGAGGAAGCAACGGCTCGAAATATGACCGGCCAATCGCAGAGGGAAAGATATTGGACGCTCCGATCATGTAGCTGCCCTGGTCTGAAGCAAGCGCGCTGAACAAGGCCGAAAAGTCATTGGATGGAAGATCGGTATGGACGATTTCTATGGGGACGGATGCCCCCCTCCGATCGCGCAGTATGTCAATCGCCACGCGCATCGGGGCCATTGAATTCCGGCCTTGGGAAGAACCATAGTCGACGATCGTCAATGGGGCCTCGTCAATGGGAACCGTCCGGCATGCCGCCTCCCAAAGCGAAAGCAAGGCAGCGATGCCGACCGCCTGCATTGCAGAATGGCGGTTGTAGAAGCCGTCTCCCTCCATTGCGGAGAGGTGATCCCGAGTCGGATTGTTGGGCATGGCGCTGCCTCGCATAGCTTGGCCGCATGCTATCAGGCTACCGGCAGCTTGGCGACCGAATGTCTCCGTCGGACCAAAAACCTGCCATTGGTGGCATTTGCCGCCGAATTCCGGATCTTCGCGACCCTCGGTGTGGAAATCTCTTGCGTCGTCGATAGCTAGTACGAACCACCGATCTCCCGCAAATCCGGCCTTTTTGCTTGCGTGGGAAATTTCCATCCGTTTGTGGAAATCTAAATTGGCATTCGGCGGTTTCAGGATCGCCGCTCATGCCTCTTCTAAAAACTGGACAACCAGCGCTGCCGTTATTTTTCAGTAGTTTAAAGGCCTTCAAAGTCGGCTCGAAGGTTTTTCAGGCTCGATTTGAGCCGGCGGCCCTATCGAACGCCGAGGCGAGAAGTGTGAGGCGTTTCCAAKAGCCGAGGGTGACAAACAGTGAGCGCGGCTTATTCCGCTCTGGTTCGCCAGAAGCCTTGAATTCCTGGCCTTTCGCAACAGTTCCCGCTTGATCCCGGCAATTCCCAAATATTGCAGAGTGGGGTGACAAACAACATACGAGCTGATCGGCCGTTCGCCAACCAGGGGGCGCCCCACAATCTTTCCGGTTCTTCGCAGGGCTGCTGGTGAGTGTCGATCGAATAGAAAAAGCCCGCCCCGGCCCCAGCTAGGGCGGGCTCATACCGATCCGACCCCTCGGACCACGGCTGCCTCCATACCGCTGCGACGAAGGTAACAAGGGCAGACCAACAGGCAACTTGAACCTCGATCGATGGTTAGTCGGTAAGGTTACTTCCGCACGCATGCGCATTGAAAGGGCAGAGGGTTGGCGGGGGATAATGAAATGAGCAGCGGTAACCAGCTTGACCCAATGGCATCATCGGCCCGACTTAGCGAGCGGGTAGAAAACCAAGGCAAGGACATCGTTGACCTGCGTTCGAACATGAACACCGGGTTTCAGACGATCGGGTTGCAGCGGAGTTTCGGCAGTTCCGCTCGACGCGATCCGATAGTAATACTTCAAATGATTGGGAAGATTCCGACCTACACGCGTCCGGTCCGATCGCGAAAACGCCCCGCCAAAAGTGGCGGGGCATTTGTACGTGCTGAACATCGCGCAAGAGTGCTTCGATAGGGCCAACATAGGGCGATGCCTTTCCCTTTCATCGGCGCGGCATCTCTTTGTGCGGAGAATGCTCCAAGCACCACCAGCGTGTTTCGACGCTGGTCGCCGACACGAGGCCGAAGCCTCCCCATTTACCGCAGCCAGTCAGCAGCAAAAATGGTTCACGTGCATGCTGTCGGTCTGCTTCGTCTTGTCGTCTACGGCCATGATGTCACCTTGGCATTTTCATAGCGAAGAACGCAGCCGTTCCCATTTTCTTGCATTTCAGCTTCGGCTCCAGATTGCGCAGTACTGGCAGCTTGCCCGATTTGTTTTTAAGATGGCGCACATTGATTTCGCTGTAATGCTCGCATTTGCAGACGGCGAAGAGAATTTCCCAGTTCATTATCTGTTCGAGCGTTTCCTCTGGACCGATACGCTCGGGCTTTCCCTCTCTCCTCACGTATCTTTCGCAAGGCCGCCCTGAATGCCAAGCGTCCTCTCTATGAACTCCCTGTGCCACCCGCCTGCGGCGGCCGTGGCGGCAAGCTGACGTCAAGCGCGGTCCTCTTCGCGTTCGACCTTCTCTATTTCGACGGCCACGACACACGCGGTATGGAGCTTTCCGGCTGCCGGCATCTTCTGGAATCGTCAGGCGCAAATGAGCGAGGCGCGATTCAGATCTCACAGGAGATCGATGGCGATGGCGGTGAGATCTTTAACGCTGCCGTCGAGCACTGCCTCGAGGGGATCATCGCCAAAGATCGGGATAGCAGGTATCGAACCGTCAACGAGGCCTATGCTATCATTCGAAAACCGGAAAAATTGATGAAACAAAGGGCACCTGATCCAAGTCGGCCAAGTTTCGAAATTGCCTTGGGAAAAGGAGTACTTCTCCATGACAGCCAACAAGCGMATCGTCCTCTCCAGCGACCACGCCGCCATTCAGCTCCGACAGGCCATCGCCGCTCATATCGCGGCGCAAAGCTGGGTGGTGGTCGACATCGGACCCACGACGCCGAGCAGCACGCACTATCCTAAGCACGGCGAAGCGGCGGCGCGGCTCGTCGCCTCCGGTGATTGCCGGTTTGGCATCATTCTATGCGGCACCGGCCAGGGCATCATGATGGCGGCAAACAAGGTTAAGGGCATCCGTTGCGGCGTCTGCGTGGACACATTCTCAGCCCGAATGATCCGCCAGCACAACGATGCCAACATGCTTTCGATTGGCGTGCGTGTGGTGGGCGAAGGGCTGGCGCTCGATATAGTGGATGCCTTCCTGACCGCCCGTTTCGAGGCCGGCCGACATGCGACGCGGGTAGAGATGATTGAGGCACTGGAGAGGTAGCGTCCACGAAGGGCCCGACAACTGACCTCGGCAGGGTAGCGCCAAGACCGGACATTGACAGGATGTCATGACTTCGTGTCCTCGCACAACGGTTTCAACTCGGTGGCGGACGATGTCGACGGTAACGCGACGCATCATTGATCGGGTGATGGCACTGCGGTTGAACTATTCCAGGCGCAGTCCTCTATCGCGCCTACGGGAGCGATATTGTTCGTGCATGGCAATCAGGGCGGCCTTTTTTGGGGTGGTAAGGAGGCAGTTGATGACGGATCGCTGCTTCGGTTCTCTTCTAGGGACCGTATTGTCGCGATAGTTCTATGAGATTTGCGACGTCACAGGTCCTTCGCCGGTGATGCAGCCGAACATGCGGAAATCATGGAAGGCGCCTTTGAACCATGCTTTCTGACGAAGTGTGCCTTCATAGCGGAAGCCGGCCTTTTCCAGAACACGATCCGATGCCGTATTTCCCGGCAGGGTCCATGCCTCGATGCGGTTCAGGGAAAAGTGCGCGAACCCGCATCTGGTGACTGTCGTCACCGCTTCGGTCATCAGCCCTTTGCCCCAAACGGAGGGATGGATCTCATATCCGATCTCGGCGCATTTCGAACGGGTGTCGATACTGTTGAAACGGATCGCTCCCAGGAACCGGCCGGAGATCCGGTCTTCCAGGGTCCATGCGCAACCCTTTCCCTTGGCATGGACCTCGCACATCCATTTCATCACGCGCTTGATGTATGCCCGTGTCGGCCCATCCGGCAAGTTGGAGAAGCGCGTGACCTCCGGAAGGAGCAGCAGTGCGTACAGATCGTCGCCGTCGTCGATCTTCGGCGCGCGCATGGTCAGCCTTTCGGTGACCAGCGAGGGGAATTCGCTTTTCTGATGGCTCATGGCAGATCAGACAGCCTGCGATTTTCGATAGGCTTCGACGATCTCGTCGAGCGGAACTCCGTCCAGCGTGGCGCCCGGTATGCGGCAGTTGGAAAAAGCGACGCCGGAGAGATTGATGTACTGAAACCGCGAGCCGGAGAGGTTCACGTCATTCACGAGCCAGCCGGTCATATTGCTGTCGTTGAATCTGGCGCCAGAAAAGTTGATCTGGTTGAATGATGTTCCCGAGAGGTTGGCATCGTTGAATCTCGATCCCGACAGATCGGCGTCGTTAACATCAAGCCTTTCGGTCGTCCGGTGCAGCTTCATCTCTTCGCCAGAGATCGAGAAGGCGAGGGGCTTTTCCGCACCGCCCTCACCGATCACCACAGAGAGCGCGTTCCAATCCCTCACGTTGAATTGTTTGGCGATCAGCTCCAGGCAATCGCTGTGGGACAGGTCTATATTGCGATCTTTCAGAGCCTGCCGCAGGGCTTTCGCCATGCCTTTAATACCATGCGTTCTCAGCATTCCAGTTCCTCCAGGGCAATCATTGCATCAGAGCTCACATTGCTGACCGATTGCCGCAAGGGCTGGACGTCGAACGGTATCATTCAATGCATTCACCAAACCAAACTGGCGTGAGCGGCGGGCTGCACAAGGCCTAGGTGAATTTCTACATGCGATTTTTGTGTTGTCAACGAGGCAGGCGACCTCATTCTGACATGCGCAAATCTTCTATGTTTAGCGACGAATTTTTCCTTCATTGGGATTCTCAAGACAAGAGGTGATGAGTTGAGGTCGGTGCTCTTTGATGTCGATGGCGTTCTAGTTCATGGCTATACGGGACAGGTGGAGCGCCGTCGGCGATGGGACGAACATCTGCTTGCCGACCTTGGCATTGATCCTTCGGCTTTCCGTGACCTCTTCATCAAGCAAGTGTTTGAGAAAGAAGTTTTGACAGGAAGGAAGGCGCTTCTCCCAGCTCTTGAGGAAACCCTTCCGCAATTAGGCTTCCATGGTTCTCCTTTTGTCGTCGCCAGCTACTGGCTCAATCGCGACGGCCATCTCAACTTGCAATTGTTGGACGTCGTGCGCCATCTTCGGCGAACAGGGCGTATCCGCCTTTATGTCGCTACCAATCAAGAGGACATGCGCGCGTTCCACCTCTGGAACAGACACGGTTTCGAGAACCTATTCGACGATATGTTCCACGCCGCTCGACTTGGCGCATTGAAGCCCGATCGAGCATTCTTCGAGCGCGCTGCGAACATTCTTGGTCCTCAAGGCGAGCCGCCTCTCTTTTTTGATGATTCAGAGGCGGTTGTGGAGGCCGCCAATGCGTTCGGATGGGAGGGCGTTCTGTACAACGAACTCGGTGACTGCACCGCCCACCCTTGGGTTGCAGCAATGCTGTCGCAGGAATCCTGGAGACCGTCTGAAAACTCGACGCTTTGAAATAAGATGGTGGCAATCCTTTTTCGCAAATTTAATTCCAACCGGCTCCTACTTGGAACTACGCAATGGGCGTCAGGGAGCTGTCGTGCGCGAGTTGAGCTGCCGTCCTGCGTTCATCGAAAATGCGACTAGGCTCAGGACCTATTAATTTGATTTGAGATGTGATTCACGGTTTCCGATAAGGAGGCCGTGATGGGTGATTTGTTTTTGCTGAGCGAGCGCCAGATGGCGCGGATATCGCCGCATTTCCCACTTTCACATGGGGTTGCGCGGGTTGACGACCGACGGGTGGTGAGCGGGATCGTCTACGTGATCCGCAACGGCCTCCAGTGGAAGGATGCGCCGTCGGGCTACGGTCCGCACAAGACGCTCTACAACCGCTTCATACGCTGGAGCCGGCTGGGCGTGTTCGACCGCATCTTCACCGGGCTCGCCGGCGAAGGGCCGAAGCCCGAGCGTATCATGATCGACGCCACGCATCTGAAAGCCCACCGCACCGCCGCAAGCCTGCTAAAAAAGGGGATGTTCCCCGTCGTATCGGGCGGACCAAGGGAGGACTGAACTCAAAGCTCCACACCGTATGCGACGGAGACGGACGGCCGCTCATCCTGCTTCTGTCGGAAGGTCAGATGAGCGATCATCAGGGCGCACGTCTCGTGCTCGACGCCTTGCCTCACGCCGATCATCTGATTGCCGATCGCGGATACGACAGCACCTGGTTCCGCGAAGAACTCGAGGCCAGAGGCATCGAGCCGTGCATCCCCTCATCGAAGAGTCGCAAGATACCCTTCGCCTACGACAAGGTCCTCTACCGTCAGCGCCACAAGGTCGAAAACCTTTTCGCCAAGCTCAAAGACTGGCGGCGCATTGCGACGCGCTACGACCGATGTGCTCACACCTTTTTCTCGGCAATCTGCATCGCAGCAGCAGTCATCTTCTGGCTTTGATCAATGAGTCCTGGGCGCAGACTTAGTTGTTTCGTGTAAAACGTTGGGTCCAGAGCCTCGATGGATGATCTATCTCTATGTTGCCCGAACTTGCATGCTCCCAGAACTGATTGCCTTTCATAACTTTATGGCGCAGCATAATCCACGCGGCCTGGGGGATGGGCAGCAGCCGGGGATGGGGAACAATGGGACAGCTCACGACTGGCGAACGGGACCTCGCTGCAGCCATACTTATCGCGCTGATTGTCGTCGGGGTCGCCATGGCCGTCGCAGGTCGTTTTGACCCCATCGGGATACATGGGGGTATTGTCGCCGCCTATTGCGGTGCGCTGCTCTGTTACATCCTTTCTCTCGCGTTCGGCAAAGAGCCGGATGTCGCCCGCTTCTCCAGCTACTACGATGATCCGATCAAAGTCGGCGTGGCGCTCACACTCGGCTGGGCGATCTTTGGGATGTTCATCGGGGTTTGGGCGGCAGCCCAGCTCGCCTGGCCGAGCCTCAACTTTGATACGGCCTGGTCCAGCTTCGGCCGCATACGCCCCGCGCATACGACCGGAGTGATCTTCGGCTTCGGCGGAAACGCCTTGATCGCGACCTCTTTCCACGTCGTGCAGCGAACGTCGCGCGCAAGGTTGGCCGATCAGTTTTCGCCCTGGTTCGTGATCTTCGGCTTCAACCTCTTCTGTCTAATTGCGGTCACCGGGTACTTCATGGGTGTTACCCAGTCCAAGGAGTACGCGGAACCGGAATGGTACGCCGACCTTTGGTTGGTGATCGTGTGGATCGTCTACTTTGTACTCTTCATACGCACCTTGGCACGTCGCAAGGAACCCCACATCTACGTGGCCAACTGGTACTATCTCGCTTTTATCATCGTCGTGGCCGTCCTCCACATCGTCAACAACCTGGCGGTGCCCGTGTCGTTAGGGCATGCGAAAAGCTACACTATATGGCCCGGCGTACAGGATGCGATGGTGCAGTGGTGGTACGGGCATAACGCCGTGGCGTTTTTCCTCACGTCAGGCTTCCTGGGGATGCTCTACTACTACCTGCCGATCCGCGCCGAGCGGCCGATTTTTTCCTATCGGTTGTCCATTCTCAGCTTCTGGGGGATCACCTTCTTCTACATGTGGGCAGGGTCCCACCATCTCCACTACACCGCGTTGCCGATCTGGGTGCAAAATCTCGGAATGACGTTCTCCGTAATGTTGCTTGTTCCGTCATGGGCGTCCGCGGGAAACGCGTTGCTCACCTTGAACGGTGCTTGGCACCGCGTTCGTGATGACGCCACTCTCCGTTTCATGATGATGGCGGCGTTCTTCTATGGTCTGTCGACATTCGAAGGATCGTTCATGGCGATCCGACCCGTAAATTCGCTGTCGCATTATACCGATTGGACAGTAGGCCACGTTCATGCGGGCGCGCTAGGCTGGGTGGCCATGATGACGTTCGGCTCGCTCTACACGCTCATTCCATCGATATGGAAGCGCGGAAGGATGTATTCTTCGACCTTGGTTGAAGTGCACTTCTGGTTGGCGCTCGCAGGCACGCTCATCTACGTCTTCGCGATGTGGAATTCCGGCATCATCCAGGGCTTGATGTGGCGCACATATTCCGCCGACAACACATTGGTTTATTCATTCGTCGACAGTCTAATTGCAATGTATCCCTATTACATCGCCCGCGCCTTCGGCGGGCTGCTATTTCTCCTTGGGACGATCGTGGCGAGCTTCAATATCTGGATGACCGTCCGCACGGCTCCCGCGGCCGTGGAAGCATCTCACGACGCGCCCCTGCCTTCGGGCGTTGTCGAAAACGTGCCAGCGGAGTGAGAGATGAGCGACCCGCTGCACAGAAGACTGGAACGGACGGCCGTCGGGTTCATGTTGGCCATCGTCGCGGCGGGAAGCGTCGGCGGGCTCGTCGAGATCGCCCCGCTGTTCACGATCCACGAGACGGTCGAGGATGCCCCCGACATGAGAGTGTACACCCCGCTCGAGGTGGCGGGCCGCAACATTTATGTGCGGGAAGGATGTTACGCCTGCCATAGCCAGATGATCAGGACGCTGCGTGACGAGGTCGAGCGGTATGGTCCCTATTCTCTTGCGGTCGAATCCAAATACGACCATCCCATGTTGTGGGGTTCAAAGCGCACGGGTCCCGATCTCGCGCGCATCGGCGGGAAGTATTCCGACATCTGGCACGTGGCCCATTTGATCAACCCTCGCGACGTCGTCCCGGAATCAAACATGCCTTCCTACCGATGGTTAGCGGCAACCCCGCTCGATCTGGCCGATTTGCGGGACCAACTGGCGGCCCTTAGAACCGTGGGCGTGCCCTATACGGACGACATGGTCGCAAACGCGGCCGCAGACGCCTTTGGACAAGCCAATCCAGACAGCGATCAATCCTCAGGCGTCACGGAACGCTATGGGCAAGACACGCAGGTCTCTGCGTTTGACGGTGTAAAAACCAGCGTGACGGAAATGGACGCCATGGTCGCGTATTTGCAGGTGCTCGGCCGGCTGACGAAGGCTGCCTATCAGAACACTGCGGCACCGGAGCGGATGCCAAACCCTAACAACTGATTCCTCAGGGGATTGAAATGGACATAACCCACGAGACCATGTTGGAACTGTCCAAGGTTTGGGGCCTGTTTTATCTCATCCTGTTTTCGGTGGGGGTGATCGTCTACACCTTCTGGCCTTCCAACAAGGCGCGTTTCGATCGGGCGGAAACAGACATATTCGACAAGGACGACACCCCATGGCGATAGAGGAAGTCGATCCCGTAACCGGCCGGAAGACGACGGGACACATTTGGAACGGCATCAAGGAGCTGGATACTCCGGTGCCGCGCGGAGTTCTGCTCTTTCTGATCGTAACGCACCTGTTCGCCGTTCTATGGTGGATACTGTATCCGACCTGGCCGCTTGGAAGCACCTATACGAGAGGCCTGATCGGGACGGGTCAAAAACAGGCGGTAGAGCGAAAGATCGTAGAGGCTGATGCTTCGCGCGCGCCATGGATAAAGAAGATCGAGACCAGCTCCTTCGACGAAATCCGTGCAGACGAAAAACTGATGGAAAAGGTCAATTCCAGCGGTCGTCAGTTGTTCGGAGACAACTGTGCCGCCTGTCATGGCAGAGATGCAAAGGGCGGACGAGACTATCCCGATCTTACTGATGGCGACTGGCTTTGGGGTGGCGAACCGGAAAAAATCGTCGAGACGATGACGGTGGGAGTAAATACGACGCACTCCCAAAGCCGTGTCTCGCAAATGCCTGCGTTCGGAGCAGACGAAATGCTCGACCGAAAACAAGTGAGCGACGTCGCAGCCTATGTCTATTCGTTGAGCAACTCGTCCGCCGAAGCCGTAGACGCCAGCCAGATAGCTGCGGGCCGCCAGGTGTTCTTGGCAACCTGCGTGGCATGCCATGGCGAAGATGCCAAAGGCAAACAGGATGTCGGCGCGCCGAATCTGACCGATGGCCACTGGATTTACGGCGGGGGTATCGAACGGATCGTCCAATCGATCCACGGCGGACGGCAGGGACATATGCCCACGTGGGACGAACGCCTAAGTCCCGCTGAGATAAAGATACTGGCGCTTTATGTGAACAAGCTGGGCGGGAGGCAGCCGTGATAGCCAAAGCGAAGAGACCTATACCACGAGCCTTCAAGTGGCTGCTGATTGGCATGATCGGCGCGACCTTCGTCGGGGCCAACGCGCATCTTGTTTACATGGCGATCGCCACACAACCCGCTTGCATCGAACATATCAAGGAAAAGGGCCAACAACCGAACCAATTCAGGGCCGCCGATTCAGCTTGCTGAACGCACAGGGAGGATCAGATGCCGCAGGAGGACAATTCCGGCCGATATCGGAGCGAGGTATCAGGAATACAGGAGACGATGAATCCCAAGTTCCAGCGGCATCTGCGGCTCGGCGCTCCGTTCGGTTGGCTTGGCCAAGGCTGGCGAGACCTGATCCGGCAACCCTGGCCAAGTCTGGCCTATGGATTCGCAGTGTTCTTACTCGCGTTGACGACCGCCGCGATGCTGTTTCGATTCGGCCGCGACTATCTGCTTTTTCCGGCGCTGGCGGGAGTGTTGATCGTCGCACCGCTCTTTGCCGCGGGGCTCTATGTCAAGAGCCGAGCCTTGGCGAACGGGGAGCGCATTACGCTCAATGCGATGCTGAATGTCCGGCCGAGAGCCGGAGGGCAAGTCTTTTTCACGGGCATGCTGCTGTGCATGCTGATGCTCCTCTGGATGAGGGCCGCGGTCATCATCTACGCGCTCTTTTTCGGTGTCAACCCGTTCCCAGGTCTTGATGGCGTTGCAAGGCTGTTGGTCACCACCCCGTCGGGCTGGGGCATGCTGGTCGTTGGCTTGTGCGTCGGCGCATTGTTCGCCGGGTTCGCTTTCGCGATCGGAGTGTTCTCCATCCCGATGCTTTTAGATGAGCGCATAGACGCCTTCACGGCGATGGGTGTCAGCGTTGCAATGGTCTGGAACAATATGGGACCGTCATTGGTGTGGGGTGCGATCGTGCTCGCCCTCTTTATCGCCAGTCTGCTGACCGGATTTGTTGGACTGATCATCGTTTTTCCATTGCTGGGCCATGCCACATGGCATGCGTACAAGGCAATGAGGTAACGAGGGACGGACAATGACCTGCTGCACGTCAATTGCCTCGTCGCTCTACGATCCCGCACCCAGAAGGCCGGGGGTGGACGAGATCGCGTTGGCAAGCAGGGATTTGGGCAATGGCCTTCGGCAGATCACCTTGTCGGTTCCGGATATGCGATGCGGCGCATGTATGGCGCTTTTGGAATCGACCCTTGGCAAGGTACCCGAAGTTCGACTGGCGCGCGCCAATCTGACGGGAAAGCGGGTGACCATCAACTGGGAGGCCGGTAACGGCACGCCTCCGGACTTCGCCGCGCTGATGGGAGAGATGGGCTACACCGCCGCCTTGCCGACGGAGACCAGCGACCTACTGAACGGCGAGATGTCTTGCCTGTTGCGAGCACTGGCTGTCGCAGGCTTTTGCTCGATGAACATCATGGTTTTGTCCATATCGGTTTGGTCGGGCGCGGACTCTGCGACGCGTCAGGCGCTCCATATTATGTCGGCGGGGCTCGCTCTTCCAGCCGTGCTTTACTGCGGAGCGACGTTCTACCGATCGGCCTGGCTGGCACTCATGCACGGTCGGGCCAACATGGATGTTCCTATCAGCATCGGCGTCCTGCTCTCCTTCGGTCTGAGTTTATACGACACGTTTGTCGGAGGGCGGCAAGCTTACTTCGAGGCCAGTACCTCGCTACTCTTCGTTTTGCTCGTCGGACGCACGCTGGATCATCTGATGCGAAGGAAGGCACACTCGGCGGCGACGGCGCTGGCCGACATGATGCCGAAAGGCGCAAATGTGATACGCGCTGACGGACGGATCGAGTATGTTCCGCTGAACGAAATCGCGCCCGGAACCCACATTCTGATTGCCGCTGGCGACAGAATTCCGACTGACGGCACCATTCTCTCCGGCCTCACGGAGCTTGACCGCTCGTTGCTCACGGGAGAGAGCCGATGGACGAGCGTCGGACCAGGCGAAAAGGTTCGCGCGGGCGAATTGAACGTTGGCCATCCCCTGACTGTCGAAGCCACCGCAATGGCCGCAGATTCGATGCTCGCCGAGATACATGGGATGCTGGAAGCCGTCGAGGGCGGCCGATCCCAATATCGGCTGCTCGTGGACAGGGCAGCGCGCCTCTATGCTCCAATTGTCCATAGCCTCTCGGTTCTGACATTCATTCTGTGGTTCGTGACGACGAGAGACGTCCACCTCGCCCTGGCGACCTCGATCTCCGTCCTGATCATAGCCTGCCCTTGCGCTCTCGGGCTCGCGGTTCCGATGGTCCAGGTCGTCGCCGCCCGGAAGTTGTTCAAGCACGGCGTCGTGGCGCGGGACGGTTCGGCGCTGGAACGTCTGGCGGAAATCGACACCGTCGTGTTCGACAAGACCGGCACCCTGACGCAATATGCGCCAACGCTGCTGACCGGGAACTGGGTCGGACCGTTGGAGTTTTCATTGGCAGCTTCGCTGGCGCGGTTCTCCAGTCATCCGATGTCGAATGCGATTGCGGCCTACGCCTCACGGCGCGAGCCGCAGGCCCTCGCGCTCGATGACGTCAGAGAGGTTCCAGGCAACGGTCTCGAGGCATCTTTCGATGGGCAAATCTATCGACTCGGACGGGCGGCCTGGGCGAAGGGTGGCCAGGGAGAGGATCGGACTGCCGCAGCTTCCACGGTCGTCCTGACACGACAGGGAGAAATCCTCGCGTCCTTCGTTTTCGGAGAAAGCGTCCAGGTGGGGTCGGCGCAGGCGGTGCAGTTCCTGAAGGGCCGCGGCATCGCCGTCCAGATGCTGACGGGCGACGCCTCGGAAGCGGCTCGTGCAGTGGCAAAGGAGGTTGGAATCGACACGGTAACATCAGCCGCCCTTCCTAAGGACAAGGCCAAGACGATCGAAGCGTTACGCGACAGTGGACGCAAGGTGATGATGATCGGTGACGGAATAAACGACGCGGTGGCGCTCAAGGCCGCGCATGTTGCCATGGCCCCGGCGTCGGGAAGCGACCTCGGTCGAAGTGCCGCCGATTTCATTCTGCTCAATGGAGGCATGGACGGGGTCGAGATTGCCGTAACAACGGCAGGGCGCACGGCTACACTGATTCGTCAGAATTTTGCTTTGGCTATTATCTATAATGCTTGCAGCATCCCGCTGGCATTGCTCGGCTATGTAAACCCGCTCATCGCCGCGATAGCGATGTCCACATCGTCCATACTTGTCGTCGCGAATGCGATAAGGCTTGAGATCGATAGAACGCCACAAGCGCGGAACTTGGGCCGGATAAGTGAGTTGGTAGGAGCAAGACAGTGAGCACGTTGTCGTTTCTCATTCCCGTAGCCGTCCTGATGGGTATCGCCGGGCTTGGCGCTTTTCTTTGGTGTTTGCGCAGCGGCCAATACGACGACCTGGATGGCGCAGCAGAGAGGATACTGTTCGAGAAGGACGACAAGCCTCTCGGCGGCTGAAACCACGATTGTAAAACACTCTGAAGGAGGTTCGAATGGAAGACACGGATCATCAGTCTCCGTCGGGTGCCTCCGGCACCACTCAAAGCCCGCGTATTCGCATCATCGACCCCTCGGAGTCCGTTACGGGGGTGGGCATTGTGTTTGGCATCTTTGGTGCGGTGATCGGGGTGGTATTCACGGTGCTGCTGGGCGATGCATCAAGCGTTGGCTCTTGGATCGCCTACTGCTTCATTGCGGCGTTGGCGGGAGGTTCCGCAGGGATCGTCATTGGCGGAATGTTTGGAGCGATTTTCGGGGTAATCAGGGGAGTGACGATACCCGCCCGCAGGGATCGTAAGAGCTAAAGAGGTCGATCCGTTTGCGCGGTACGAGACAGTCGGTATTGAAGAAGGGTTCTGTGACCGAGGCAAATGCGTGGTATGGCTGCCACGCTTTTGAGACCTTGGTCTAAATCTCATAATGGCGGGAAGTTGCCGTTCGTGGCCTATTCCGAAAGCGATTGCTCTTGCCAGTTAATGCCAGATTAATAGGTCCTGACCCTAGCGCGTACGATCCTGGATGATCTCTCGCCGTTGCATCGTCTGCAATTGAMCGGCATCATGCTTGTTGATGATGTTGTTTCGAATTTGCGTCCAGCGGATGTTTCACGAGCGTGCCGAAGCCAACACTCGCATCATGAGGCCGGCTGTAAAAATCGCCGGAAGCATCCTTGCCTGCAATGCTGCATACCAATAATGGCAGCAAGCATGACGCCGAAAAAGAAACCGGAACAGGCCCGTCCGGGCAAACCAAAATCACTTCTACAACAGCTTGCGGCCAGGCCGGAGAAGCTTTTCGCGGGTAAGTTTCGTCAGCAGTATGGGGCTCTGTGCTTCCGCTACAAGGATGACGAGACAACCATCGAAATACTGGTCGTCACGTCGCGCGACAGTGGACGCTGGATCATCCCAAAAGGATGGCCCATGGAGCGTAAGGAGCCGCATGAGGCGGCTGCCATCGAAGCGTGGGAAGAAGCGGGCGCGCGTGGGAAGGTTAGGAAGAAGCCAGTCGGCAGGTACACCTATCTCAAGCTCTTGGGTGACGGCGACGTAGTACCGTGCATCGTCGATATCTTTCAGATCGAGATCATAAAGGCGCACGACAACTTCAAGGAGCGTGGCGAGCGCATCTTGGCTTGGGTCAGCCCCGACGAGGCAGCACGCCGCGTTCGAGAGGTCGAGTTGAAATCGTTGTTGGTGGATTTCACTCCTCACGGGCGTCGATCACCTCGGGCACGATGACCGGGCTCGCTCCCTCTCTAACTCGAAATCGAAGTTGCCAATTCGCCCGGAAGTCGGCAGCTTCGCTCCAAGAACGGTCATTTCTGTCCACGACCAAGCGTGACGGCGGTCTGCAGGGAAACGTAGGTTCTATGATGTTTTGGATAGGAAGTGCCGTTGGACTGCTAGTTGCCTACCTCCTTGGTTCTACACCGACTGGCTACCTGGCAGGAAAACTGGTCAGAGGCATCGATATCCGCGAGCACGGCTCCAAATCCACAGGAGCGACGAACGTGCTTCGCACTCTCGGCAAGTGGCCCGCGCTATTCGTGCTTGTTGCAGATGTGCTGAAAGGCGTGGCCGCCATAGCAGTTCACAGGCGGGAAATCCGCAGCCACGGGACTCGGTGTTCTGTTGGCGATTTCGTTGCCAGTGGGAATAGGCGCAGCGGTGGTTTGGGGAGTGGTGCTTGCCATCTCCCGCATCGTATCCCTTAGTTCGATACTCGCTGCTTTGACGGCTATCGTGCTCGTGTTCAGTTTCCAGCAGCCAATGCCATATCGGTTGCTGGTTGTTGCAGGTGGCCTGTACGTGATCGTGCTCCATCGCGCCAACATTCAACGGCTCCTCGCTGGTGCGGAACCACAGTTAGGGCAGGGCAGTTCGGAATCGAAGTCGAACCTATGCGTGGCGATTGCCAGCTTTGAGCTCGAGAGCTGACCTAGGTGATGCTCCGAACGCGCCAGTAGCGGTCATTGCGGCTGCCGCAAAACTCCCTATTCTGTGACGTCGCAAAAGTCAGAAAATCAGATGTCGATTTAATCGGGATTTTCGCGACAACACAGACGATCGAGCGTGAGCCTCAATGAAGTTTGACAAGTTTACCATACCCTCCTGCGAGGCAGATGTTCGATTAGAAATTGTTGTAGCAAAGCCTCAACACGGTGGGCCGTATCCAACGATTGTTTTCAACCATGGCTCTACCGGACGTGGTCACAATAAGTCCATTTACAGAAGGACAATAAGTCCCTCAGTCGTAGCGAACTATTTCGTTGAACGGGGCTGGATGGCCCTCTTTCCGCAGCGCCGGGGGAGAGGGAAATCAGGCGGAAATTATGGAGAAGGACTTGCTCCAGACGGCTCCGGCTATTCCTGCAATGTCGAAATTGCGATTGCCGGTTTCGAGCGGGCCGTGGAGGATGTTGATGCCGTAGTGCACCATCTGCGCGAGCGGTCTGACGTGGACCAGGACAAACTTGCCATCGGAGGCGTTTCACGGGGCGGCATCTTATCGATAGCATATGCGGGTATGCGGCCGAATACGTTCCGAGGCGCTATCAATTTTAACGGCGGCTGGCTCGGCAGAGGTTGCCCGAGCCACGAAATCGTCAACCCAAGCCTCTTCGAACGTGGCGCACCTGCCGGCATTTCGACACTTTGGCTGCACGGAATTTATGACCAGTACTATCGAATAGGACACTGTAGAGGAAATTTCGAAAGATTTCTGTCAGCCGGGGGACGGGGCGAATTCGTAGCTGCCCCCATGGGCCATGCGTTGATGTTCAAGCCAGCGCTATGGAAGAACCATCTCGATCATTACATGGACGGCATTGCCAAGTCGCAGAAATCCTGACCTTCGTCGAAAAAAAACCTCGTAGAAGTCAGAGTTTCACGACCGAGTTTTGCGACACACCGAATGACCGCATTGGGGCCAAGAGCGGACAGGTAATGCCATGCGAAAGTAGATCGGGTTTTTCCCTTAAAGGTCAGTCCCGGTGACGCCGGCGAGCAGGAGCAAATCCGCTTCCTCCGATGGAACATCTTCTGCCAGCCGTGCGGCGGCCATTGGCGAAAGCCAGGCGAATACGTCGTCAGCTGTTGTTGTGCCCGCCCGGCCAAGGATGCGACCAATCTTGCTCATTTCTGTTCCAACTAAGCCAGCTTGCGTGTGACGCCTTCTCAAGGGTACGCAACAAACCCTGTCACGTCCACTTTGCGCGGACTTTAGTGGGATACTTGCCGCGACCCTATCGAGTCGCGGCAGGCAATCAGGCGACGTCTTGCATCTGCGCTTCTCCGTCGTGAAGGAAGCACGCCTTGTTGAAAAGGCCTAGATCGACAAAGTTTGGAAGACGAATATCGCGGATGTCGGGAAGGCGCTTGCTTTCCGGATCAAACGACCTGTCGATCTGCGAAATGAACCCCAGAACAACACCGGTCTGTCGCGCAAAATCACCGAGAGTTTGTACCTGCTCGGAAAGAATAGGCTTGCTCCGCCGTTGGTCGAGTGCCTGAAGATAGTCGATGACTGCAACTGTTCCCGGTTCCGATCCCGGCATATGCTGGATGATGTAGTCCGCACTGATCTCATCGGAGGTGACAATCTGCAGTCTGTCGGCGACGCTGCCAGCGGCCCCTTCCAGCGATTTGAGGTGCTTTCTCGCCTGTTGTTCTGTAAATTCTAAAGTAAACAACGACGCCTTGCGATTATCTCGGGCTGCGTCAATCAGAAGCTGAAGACCAAGCGTGGTCTTGCCATGTCCGGGACGGCCAGCAAGCAACAACAGGTCGCCGTCATTCAGGCGAGAAAGTATCGTTTCGGAAAGTGGCCCGGAAGACATCCGGGACGACAGCATGCTCCACCTTGCAAGTCCCTCGTCTCGGGCGATCTGGTCTAATGCTTCGTTCAGGGGAACATTGTTATTGCGTGCCATCAGCTTGGCCCGACGTTTAAGCTGAAATATCGGTGCAGAAAGCTTCATCAAAGACCTCCATTGCGAGCCGAAACGCAACCCCTCCTAATGCGATGCTCGAACAGATGGTTCTATGATTTAGCGTCACCCTACATGTGTGATGCTTTCCCGAAAGGAGGGGGGAGGCTTGGGTCGAGCCTGTAACCGGAAGCTAGCGAGTTGCGTGATTCGCGGCAAGGTTGCTTTGGGCCGACTCCGGACGAAAGCCTCGGCCGGAAAGCGCTGATACCGTTGAAAAGCTCAAAAAGCCGAGTTTCTCACCAATATCCGCCAAAAGCGGATACGAAGGCCCCGGACCTGAGGCCTTCGTCACGTCTTCGATCATGCGGAAATCTTGGTGACCGCAGCCGGTTTGCAAACCAGTTCTCTTGCTTCAAGATCAGACAAATCCAGTGTTACGCGAGAACCATTCTTGATGCGCCGTCGCAGTAGGTCAGCGCGATCCGAATTCGCGTGGATCAGTCCGTTTTTGAAAAGGGTTGCCAACTGGGATCGCGAAATCGGAAGCTCGGAGGCGAGCAAGCGATCTAGCCGTGTGCTCGCCGACAAGGGAACCGAGAACTCTATTTCCAAATGCACCCAGTTGGGAGAGTCACGAACCAATTCTTTCTTGACCTCCACGTCTGAGAACTGGTCGATTCGTTGTGACTTCCTTCTAAGGGCCTCAAGGTTGAAGGCCTCGGCACGAGCCAAATTCGGATCGTTGGATTGCAGCGCTTCGAGCGTGGAGGGATCAATGTCACGAATCCTCTTCCGTTCAAAAATGGAACGGTTCCATGTCTTGTCGCATGTAGTGCATTTGTAGATGAGCCACGCGTCGAGCTTCCGACCATTGGCATTGAGCCTTATTTTGTCGCTGCTTTGAAAGGCTCTAAGACCCCCGCAACCGCCGCAAACGAGCCAGGGCTGTGGGCTTGTTGTAGGGACAATGGTCCAGCGGACCTGAAGTGTATTGCACATATCGTCTTGGTCTTCCGTTCGGAAGTTCACCAAGATGGGTGCGTGAGAATGCCCTTTGGGCGCGGTATGGCGTTTCTCGGGTGGCTGAAGAGCTTTTGCAGCGGGGCTGCAAATGGCACATGAAACGATGCCAAACCGGTCTCATGCCGCCACCCGATGAACACAACTACACAACGACAAACCTGCGTCGCCGGGTGTATGGGTGAAACTGGATTGAGACCGGGACTTACTTGGGCAAAATGAACCTCTGGATGCCAATGCTCTTCAACCAAAGCGATAGCAAAGACGCAAAAGCGACGAAAGTTGTTCGGGCAGCAAAATTTATCGTGATGCACTTTTGCAACTTAAAAGACAGGTGCACGGCGTCTTTGGTTGGACTTGTACGGCGGTTTCTCGATTTACATGCCGTCCGAATACGGATATCGTATATCCTTATTTAACGCAGTTGAATGTCGGTTAGAACAATGATCTTGAAAAGTCAGGTCGAGTGGGCGCTACACTGTTGCGCCATCCTCTCGGGTCTGCCCGAAGGCCGCTATTTGTCGACCAAGGCTTTGGCGGAGCTGCATGGTCTCCCCAAAGAATATCTTTCGAAAGCATTGCAAAGCCTGTCGCAAGCAGGGCTGGTACACACGACACTCGGCCCCTCTGGAGGATATCGGCTGGCGAAGAAGCCTGCCGAGATGTCGTTTCTGGATATCGTCGAGGCCGTCGAAGGCAATGGACGAACCTTCGTGTGCAACAACATCCGCGCCAACAATCCATGTCGTCCCGAAGGCTATTGTGAGGCTGGCCCGTGCGCCATCGCGCGCGTCATGTGGGAGGCGGACGATGCCTGGCGTAGCAAGCTGCGGAGCGTAACACTTGCCGACCTTGGACAGGCGCTTGAGAAGGACATTCTGCCGCAAATCTGGAGTGGCACTTTCCAGTGGGTGCTAAAGCGCGCGGGATAGCCGCTGAGCACCTGAAGGCGCTGTTTGATCGCCAGGGTCTCCCGCTACCCAATGAATTAAGCTCTGCGGCGGCGGCGCGAATGCCAGACCGTTTGCGGCACACTGCTGATAGACGGCATCGATGACTTCATTTCTGGCGGGCGTGCGTTGGGCCGGGCTGGTCACCCTGAACAGGAGTTCGATCTCGATGGCGATCGCGTCCACGCTCTTGAGGGCGACGATTGGCACGGGATTTTGAACGATGCACTGGCAGGTCTGCAATGCTGTCAGGATCGTCTCCTGGACGAGCGATGGGCGCTGCGTCGCAGCGATCCGCAGCGGCAGAACGATCAGATGGGTCTCGTCCGGGCGCGTCAGATTGGTCAATCCAACTTTCGCTAGGGCGCTGTTGGGAAGAACCACGATATTGTGGGCTGGCGTGAGAACGTGGGTCGAGCGCCAGTTATTTTCGACGACACGGCCCTCTGTTCCGTCGCCAAGCTGAATCCAGTCTCCAATGGAAAACGGCCGTCCCAGCGTCAGCGCAACCCCGGAAAACAGGTCACCCAGCGTATTCTGCAGCGCGAGGCCGAAAATGATGGCGACCACACCGGATGTGGCAATCAATGTGCCGATCGGAGCGCCGAACACCAAGCCGACGATCGAAAGGGTGACGCCAAGATAGACGGCGGCGACGATCAGGTCCTGAAAAAGCCTTGCCTCCTGCGGGCGGCGATCGAGGACGATGTAGAGGCGTACGAAACCAATGGCCGCCCAAGCCAAGTGAACCCACCAGAGAACGAGTGCCGACGCACCTAGAAAACTTCCGCCTGCGGCCCCGGCTCCGTAGGCGCGATACGGCATGATGCCACTCGACACCATGGCTGTCGTCATCGCCGTAAAGAAAGCGATCTGGACCACCAGCCGCGCCGTTGGCCTTTGGCGACCTTGAAGACGCCAAACGATGACGCCAAGCACTCCAAGCGCATCGACGGCCACGAGGGCAAGAACGGTGGAGTGATTGAGCATGGGACCTGCCTCGGTGAGATGGCGACAAGATGTGAAGGACCGGAGGCGTCCGCATCCGGTCCTTCCTGTCTTCACTTCTTGATCGGGAACGTCAGGTCTATCTGGTTCGTATCGACCACAAACACCGCCAACAGCTTCGCGGGCTCGGTCTTGCTGCCGTTCTCGCTCACACCATGACGATCGCCCGGCATCTCGGCGAAGTTCTCGCCGGCCTTGTAGACCGTGACCGGGCCATCGTTGACCTGGCTTCGGATCGAGCCTTCCAGCACCGTCGCATAAATGAACGCTGACTCCGGATGCGTATGCGCCTCGGAAAAGCCGCCCGGTCCGTATTCGACCAGAACGCCCTTCATGCTCTTGCCGGGAACATTTGGCAATTCGTGCTGGAAAACCAGCGTGACCTTGGAGGCATTGCCTGCCGCCGCGTCGTGAGCCGCGGCCATGCCGGGTAACAGGGCGGCGAATACCAGTGCAGACAAGATGGACTTCATCATCTCGATATTCCTTTCATGTGTCCGACCTTGCGTCGGGGATTACTTGCGTGGCGTTGTGGCAAACCACTGTTTGAAGGTGATCGTGCCAAGGTGAGGATCGTTGTCGGAGACGAGCGAGCCGTCATCCAGTCGCGCTCCGAAATAACGGGCTTCCGGATCGACCTCGACCGCGCGGGCATCGCCGATGGCTTTCAGGTAGCGGGCGACGAGATTGCTCAGACGCGACCGTTCCGGGCCTGCGATTTCGATCGTGCCGTTAACGGGAGCAGCCAGTGCCACTTCGGCCATGACGTCTGCCACGTCATCGGATGCAATCGGCTGAACGAAAGCGGGCGAAAGATGGACATGATCGCCAACCGTGCTGGACTGGACGATGCCGCCGAGGAATTCCATGAACTGGGTCGAATGAACGATCGTGTACGGAATAGTGCCAGCCTTGATCAACTTTTCCTGGGCCAGCTTGCCACGGAAATAGCCGCTTTCCTGCAGGCGCTCGGTGCCGACGACGGAAAGCGCGATGTGATGCTTTACGCCTGCGACCTTTTCCGCCGCCAGGAGATTGCGGCCGGACGTCTCGAAGAATTCCAGCACGGCCTTGTCTTCGAATGACGGCGAGTTGGCGAGATCGAGCACGACCTCGGTGCCCAAGAGTACTTCGGCCAGACCTTCGCCGGTGATCGTGTTGACCCCGGTGTTTGGCGACGCTGCAATCACCTCGTGGTTCTTGCCGCGCAGTCGTTCGACAGTCTTCGAACCGATGAGGCCGGTTCCACCGATGATGACGATTTTCACAATGGGTCTCCATTCGCAGCCGCGATACGACTGCGTCCAAATTCAGATTTCCTGGCGAAGGATCGGGAAGTTAGTTCAGCCCGGCCTTGTCGAGGCCGTAGAGCTTGTCCGCCGAGCCCGGTACGGCCTTGAAAGCGACGCTGGCGCGATTCCAGGCGTTGATCGTCATGATCGCGAAGGTCAAGTCGGAGATTTCCTTCTCCGATAGCTGGCCGCGTACGCGCTCGTAGAGCTCGTCCGGAATGCCGCCTTCGGGCAGCTTCGTGACTGCTTCCGTCCAGGCAAGCGCCGCGCGTTCGCGAGGCGCGAACAGATTGGATTCGCGCCAGATGGCGACATGGTAGAGACGGAGTTCGCTCTCGCCGTGAATCTTTGCTTCCTTGACATGCATGTCGAGGCAGAACCCGCAGCCATTGATCTGCGAGGCGCGAATGTTCACGAGGTCGTGGGTCTTCTGCTCGATCACGCTTTCGGCGGTAGCCATGCTGAGGTCCAGCAGCCTCTTGAAAAGTTCGGGTGATTGCTGGGCGTAATTGATGCGCTGTGTCACTTTTTTCTCCTTCAATTAAGGACAATTGATGTCCTTATGGATAGAAGATATCCGTAATTTCTGGACAGTAAAGCCCCTTGCGTCTATGGTTCTGACATAAGGCTTATGTCGAATAGTATGAGGAGATGGTGATGGACGTCGTGTCAGCGTTGAGAACGTTCCTGCGGGTGGCCGAAACCCGTTCCTTCTCGGCGGCGGCTGTCGACCTCGGTTTGAGCCAGCCGGCCGTCTCGCGACAGGTCTCCGCCCTGGAAGCACATCTCAATCTCAGGCTTATACACCGCACCACCAGTGCAATTGCGCTGACGGCCGAGGGCGAGCGGACCATTCCAATGGCGTTGAGAGTGATCGAGGCGGTTGAGGCTCTGGGCGATAGCAACTGCTCGGAAGGGGCGACGGCATCGGGGAAAGTAAGGCTTAGCCTCCCGGCACCGCTTGGAATCTACATGAGCGACCGTATCAATGAACTTCTAAGCGCCCATCCCCGACTGTCGGTGGAGTTGATCTTGCGCGAGGAAGCGTCGGACCTGGTCGGAGAAGGCATCGACCTTGAGGTGCGGATCGGACAGGTCCGCGACAACAGCCTTATGTGCCGAAACATCGGTTGGACAACAGCCTTCCTCGTTGCTGCGCCCTCCTATCTGCAAACGCGTAGCGCACCCCATACGCTGAACGAAATCAGTTCCCATGAGTGTATCTGCTACAGCCGCGCGGGCGAAAAAAGGACGTGGTCGTTTTCCAACGGCGCCGAAGAAGAGCACCTGCAGATATCGCCACGCCTCATGGCCAACAATTCCGTCGCCGTTCATCGGGCGGCCCTGGCGGGAAGCGGCCTTGCCGTGCTCTCGCACATCCTCGTGGGTCCCGACATCGACAGCGGACGGCTGGTGCGACTTATGCCGGACCTTCCGCCGGCGCGCCTACCCATCAACGTAGTCTATCTCTCGCGTCGAAATATGCCGTTGCGTGTCCGAACCGTTCTCGATTTCCTCGTGCAGTCGGTGCGTGATGACCCCTTCATGGCGTCTCAGGCCGACGCTGGGCAAATCACCCAGTGAGAGTGCAGGATGTCTGCAGTGGGCCGAAGGCGGAACGCCGTTTCCGGAAAGCGCCGATATTGTTGAAAAACTCGGCTTTCTGTAGCATCTGATTTTTTGGCGGGCCGTTGAGGCCCACACCGAAAATTGACGTGGGGGATCTCCTAATTTCGCGATCAAGCAGCGTCTGAGACGTGTAGCACGGTTGGGATAGCAGCGAACGGCAACATTCGCTCAAATCGCGAAATGCGGGCTTTTCGGCGAGCCCCGATTTTGGACTTTTTCAACAATATCCGCCACAAGCGGTCATTCCCCGCATCGTTAGTACGATAGTCACAAGGCCTCCTGGATATCGAAGCGAACGATCTTATCGCCTTCCATGCGGAAGATATGCGTCACGGTCTTGTCCTTCAGGCCATGGGTTTGCCCGACTAGCGGCTGACCATTGAGGTCAAATACTGACTGGATTACCTGGACAGCTACTGCACCATCTTCCGTTTTTTCGAATGCTACCGGGTCAACGTGTGGACTAACGACCGCCCACTGATGTGTCCAATATTCACGCACAGCTTCACGACCATGAACGTGGCCTCCATCCATGCCGTTGGCCCAAGCAACATCATCGGAAAGCACGGTAAGGACACCGTCGATGTCTCTCGCGTTGAAGCTGTGATAGATGCGCTTGATCATTTCGACGTCATTTTTCGACATATCGGCTCCATTGAAAGACTAGCTCGGCGGCAGCGAAGCGCCATTGTCTTATGCCGCGCACAGATATATATGTGCATATGTATATCTTGGTCAAGCGCAGACAAGGGGAAGCTGAATGGACAAAGACGTGCTCTCTACGCCCGGGCATCTCATCAGTCTTGCAGCGCGGGGGTTCGCCCGTCTTAGCGAATCACGCCTTAAACCGCTCGGTTTCGGTGTCGGCCAGCTGCCTGTGTTGATCGCGCTGCAAAATGGCAACGCAAGCACGCAGCGGGAACTCGCCCGCTTCGCCAAGGTAGAGCAACCACCAATGGCCCAAATGCTCGCTCGCATGGAGAGGGATGGCTTAATACATCGGACACGCGACCCGGCTGACGGTCGCAGCAGCCGCATCGTGCTTACAAAGACCGCACAGGAACGCATGCCTGAGGCAATTGCGACCCTGTTCCAAGGCAATCGCGAGTCATTGATCGGATTCACGGATGCGGAAGCGGTACAACTTCTCGATCTACTGACGCGGCTGATCGAAAATTTGGATCGAATTGCAAGTGGAGAGGTTTCGTATGCAAATCCTAATTCCTGCAACGAAGACGTTTCCCGCGACTAGCGAATGGCAGCTTCGGGCCGACTGCGGACCAGCGCTTCGGCAGGAACGCGCCAACAGCGGTCATTCGCGCTACACAGCGCGTTGGCCGATTTGGGCCGACAGTGGAACGGCCGCTTCCTAGATGGTAGCGCTGAAAGCCGACCTTTGCATTCAGCGTAGTGGGCCGACTGCAGCGACGACGAACGGAGCGACGGCGCTTACTTCACCGTGATGGCAATACCGCTAAGATCGGCGTTGACTTGCAGGCCTACCTGCTTGCCTGAGAGCTCGAGTTGGGCGCCCTTGTCATTGGTCATGACGATCACCTGGGCCCCTTTGCCGAGCGCGCCGCCACCGCCCGCCGCACCGTAGACCCCCGTCACATCTCGGGCGCGGCGAATGTGGCGAACGGTACCATGGAAATAGGTCTTAGAAACCCCGAAGGCGAGGCCGCCCGAGATGCCGCCGACAGAGATGGGATAGCGGCGACCATGGAAGGTCAGCGTGCCCTCGCCTCCAGAACCACCGACAAAGAAGGCAGCCTTGTAGACTGAGAAGCTGATCGTACCGCTGTCGGCAAGCGCGGAGCCGGCAAAGCTGATTCCTGCTGCAGCGATAACCGCAGCCGCGACTGAACGAAATCTGGACGAAATCTTCATGATGCGAGTCTCCTCAAAAACGAGGCTTACCCAGCCAGGAGGGCACGTCAGCGTCATGCCAAAGTCACAGCTGAAACAGTCTCGCCTGTCATTAGTTCCAAACACGCGGCCAGAATCCGGCTGCGAGAAGGCCGCCACGAAACGAGGCGGATGGCAAACATAGTCTCGGTGGCAGGGCCGGTGGCAGCCAACGCTCGGCTGACTCAGGATTGCCTGCACGAGATCTAGAGCCACGAAAGCGAGGGGATGCGCAAAGCTGTAAACATTTAACAGCCCACAACCTTTGATCGCGTTTCTGAGACGTGCTCGGAGGCTCGTCGCGACGCCACGTACAGCGCGGTCACAGGAGATGTCTGCTTCCGGGCAACGTCAAGATCGACTTCTACGGCCGACATGGGCGGCGCAAAGCGGCCGTCTCCGACCTGTGCTCCACAATTTCCGCTTAGCGCCGACAGCCGACCCCAGCGCCCCATTATCATGTGATGGGTTAGGCAGCTCGCGCGCCAATTGCGGTCATTGCGGCTGCCGCAAAACTCCCTATTCTGCAACGTCGCAAAAGTCAGAAAAACAAGTGTCGATTTAATTGGGATATATGCGATAGACGTCGCGAGGCATTTTTTTGGATATCAATCTAACGACAACATCAATCAGCTTCCGTGAGCGTATTCTGCTCTACGCCCTGCTTACTTCGCTGACTTCTATTAGCATAGACGCACTCTTGCCGGGTCTGCGGGCAATTGGAGCCGATGTCGGCGTTTCACCGCCATTATCTACGCAGCACATCATATCACTGTTCATCTTCGGCATGGCGTTCGGGGAATTGCTGCTGGGGCCGCTTTCTGATGCGCTGGGCCGAAAGAAGGCGCTGGTCCTCGGCCTCAGCGTCTATGCGATCGGGACAGTCGTTGCCATGCTGGCGGGCTCGCTGGAAATGGTGATCTTTGGGCGGTTCCTTCAGGGGGTCGGGGTGTCCGGCCCGAAGATTGCGACACGAGCGATGATTCGGGACCAATTTGAAGGTGACGCCATGGCCCGTGTCATGTCCTTTATGTTCACGCTGTTTATTCTCGTACCGATGCTGGCGCCAGCCTTGGCACAAGCCGTCATCACTACCGCAGGATGGCGCAGCGTCTTTATCTTCTACCTCGTGTTCGCCACTCTGCTCGGCCTCTGGCTGATGCTACGCCAGCCGGAAACCCTACCACCGGAGCGGCGGATCGCCTTTCGCCCAAGGCTGCTGTTCCGCAACGCGCAGAGCATTCTCACCAATCGTCGCGTGACGCTGCTTATCCTCGCCACCGGCCTCGTTTTTGGGGCGCAGCTTCTTTATCTGAGCACTGCCGCCGACCTTTTCTTGGATGCCTACGGGATCGCGGAGACCTTTCCGCTCTATTTCGCCATGCTGGCTACCGGTATCGGGCTGGCCTCGTTCCTCAATGCCCGGCTCGTGCAACGCTTCGGCATGGATGCTATGGCCCGCGCCGGATTTCTCGGCCTGATGCTGGCGGGGCTGGCGATGCTCTCTGCGGTTATTGCCTTCGACAAGCATCCGCCGCTCACGTTCCTTCTGGCGCTGACCTATGGAGCCTTCTTCGCGATTGGAATACTCTTCGGCAATCTCAACGCCATGGCGATGCGCCCGCTGGGGGAGGTGGCGGGATTGGCCGCCTCGCTGATCGCCGCCGGTTCCAGCCTTGTCGCCACGGTTTTTGCGGTCACGATGGGCCGCTTCTATGACGGCACGCCTCTTAATCTGGCCTGCGGTCTCTTCATTGCCGGTACGCTTTCGCTTATCCTGGCCGAACTGTCGGCGCGCGGCTCTGCGATGCCAATAGAGGTTACTCGATAGAGCGTCGCAGAAATTCCTGATTTTTGATGCAGAACCCGACGCCTTGATCTTCAAGAACAATTTCTGTCGCAAAACTCCCTTCCAGAAGTCCGCATTTTGCGAGGGAATTTTGCGACACGTTCCATGTCCGCAATGGGCGCGCCGATAGGCGACGTTGACTGATGTACGCAAAGCGCCGCCGACACCGGACATTGCACGGGCGGCGAAAGCCTTTATTCTGCAGTTCCTGCGCGCAAGAAAAGGGGATCGCCGGATGCCAACTTTGGAAATCCTGTTTGCATTCGTCATCACCACCACGGTCTTCGCTTTTGTTCCGGGACCGGCCATGCTCTATGCGGCGGCTCGCACTATGGCGGGTGGTCGACGAGCGGGATTTATGGCGGTGTTGGGCATCCACATTGGGGCATACATCCACATTGTCGCAGCAGCGGCAGGGTTGTCCGTACTTTTTCATGCGGTCCCGGTGGCGTATATGCTCGTCAAGCTTGCAGGGGCGATCTACCTTATCTGGCTTGGGATCTCCCTCTTTCGAACAAGACATGCAGACGCAGGCGACTTGTCCCCCAAACTGGCAAAGTCAGCGCGGAAGGCGTTCATTGAGAGCGTTACCGTTGAGGCCTTGAACCCTAAGACAGCGATCTTCTTCATGGCTTTCCTTCCGCAGTTCGTGGATAGCGCCGCCAGTTTCCCAGTTTGGGTACAGCTTGCTATCCTCGGAACGGTGGTGAACGCCATTTTCACGTTCGCCGATGTCGTGTGTGTACTGCTTGCGGGGCTGATTGTTGCGAGATTGAAGCAATCCGGTGCGCTACAGAAACTCGTTCAACGAATGGGGGGCACCATACTCGTAGGGCTGGGCTTGCACTTGGCCTTGCAGCGGAATTGAGCAGGTCGCAAAGTCCAAATATGGGCCGACAGCTGACTTCGGCAGGGTAGCGTCAAGACCGGACATTGACAGGATGTCATGATTTCCTATCCTCGCGCAGCGGTTTCAACTCGGTGGCGGATGATGTCGACGGCAACGCAACACATCATTGATCACGGTGATGGCGCTGCGGTTGAACTATTCCAGGCGCTCCATTGTTTCCCGGTAGCAGCGGGCATTTCCCGGTAGCAGCGGCATTTCACTGTAGCAGCGGCGTGGCTCTCGCGCCAACCTCCGAAGGAGACGTTCAGATGAACCAATTTCGAAGATTGGTGATGGCTGGGGCGCTGGTCGGTCTTGCGCTCGTCGCGTCGGCCTGCACGTCGACAAGCAATCAACAGGATCGAAACCTGCCATTGAACTCGGCATGCCCGCTTGGGTTCAACAACGACCGCCCGTGCAGCTATTAGCACGCGCGATCTGCCAATAAGAGAAAAGCCCGGAAGCGTCCGGGCTTTTCGTGCTCCCACTGATACGGGTCGGCTTGTGGGCTGCGGTCAGAATTTGACGCCGATGCCGACGCCTACCACGTTCTGGTTGAAGTCGGTGTCGACGCCCATGAGGTCCTTGCTGCCATAGTCGTTATAGCGGTACTCGACCCGCCCGAAGACGTTGTCGGTAAAGGCGTAATCGAGGCCGGCGCCGACCGTCCAGCCCGAAAACGTCGCACTGTCGCTGCCGACCGGCGTGTCCACGTGTCCTTTTGCGCCGGTCCAGCCGGCGGCGCCGTAGAAGAGGGCGCGGTCGAACGCATAGCCGACGCGGGCGCGAACAGAACCTGTCGTGTCGAACTTGTAGTCATTTAGACCGACGGTTTGCTCATTCCAGTTGTAGGACGCGTCGCCTTCAACACCCAGGACGATGCTGTTGTCGAGCTGCCAGTTGTAGCCCACGAACCCGCCGAGGAGGCCGCCGTTGAGGTTCTCCGAGCCTACGCCGGAGAAGTCACCGTTGCCCCAGGCACCGCCGCCCTGCAGGCCAAGATAGGGGCCGCTCCACGTGAAGACCGGTGCTGCCTGTTCAACCGGTGCCGGAGGCGTCTCGGCGACGATGTCGGCAGCCGACACGGTGCCTGCCAGCATGGCAAATGCTGCTGAGGCAGTAAAGATACGGACATTCATGATGTAGATCCCTCTCGTGACTAGGATACAGTCTGCTCATTGTGGCGATCGGGAGGTGGAAACGCCGACCATTGGGTGGCAGCGCTGGCGTCAAGCCAAAGCGCTTCCGGGGACGGTTCCGTCCTCAGGACCCGACGCAACAACGTCGTCGCTCTGGAAAAGGTTCCATCACAAATAGCTGATGTCGCATACGCGCGGAGGATGAGTTCGTCCGGCGTCGTCAGCCTGTGGCCAAAGCCTGGTCGCGGTTCGCAAGGAAGGAGAGGGTCTCGTTCGCCGGCATGGGCCGGCCGAACAGGTAGCCCTGGCCGACATCGCAGCCCAGCTGAATCAAATGGCTGAGCTGCCGCTGTTCCTCGATGCCTTCTGCCGTCGTCTGGATGTTGAGGCTGCGGCCGAGGCCCAGCATGGCGCGCACGATTTTTTCCTGTCGCTCGTCATCGCGGTAGGTTGCGATGAAACTCTTGTCGATCTTGATCTTATCAAATCGATAGCGGGCAAGCTGGGCGAGACTGGAATAGCCGGTGCCAAAATCGTCAAGCGCGATCTGCACGCCTGCGCGGTGAAGCTCCTCAAGGATTGCAGCAGCACTCGCCGGATCTTGGATCAGCGCATTCTCGGTGATTTCTATTTCGAGGCGGTGGGCGGGCAGGCCGCTTGCCGTGAGTGCCTTGAAGATGCGCGCCGTCAGCAGCCGATCCTCCATCTGGACCGGAGAGACATTGAAAGACAGTGTGAGATGATCGTCCCAGGCCAGCGCGTCCCGGCAGGCTTGTGCCAGCAGATCCTCGAAAAGAACGGTGATCAAGCCGGTCTCTTCCGCAATTCCGATGAAGACCAGCGGCGAGATGCTTGCACCGTCGTCATCCGTCCAGCGGGCAAGAGCCTCGAAGCCGCAGACGTTGCTGGTCTTCAGGTCGATCAAGGGCTGGTAGAAGGGTTGGATCGATTTCTTCTGTATCGCAATGCGCAGCTTTGCTTCGAGCGACGCACGCAGCGCCACCTTGTCTCGCATAGAGGCCTGGAATGCCAGGTAGTGGTTCGGTCCGCGGGACTTGGCCTCATACATGGCAAGATCGGATCGGTGAGCGGCATGCTCGAGCGGCTCGCTGTCCTGCGCCCAGCGGTCATAGCCGACACTCGCGCCCACCTCGACGGCCGAGCCGTCTATATAGACCGGGCGCGTAACCGCCTGGATCAGCAGCCGTGCGAAACGATCCTCGTGCTGGTCCGAAAGCCCCGTTGCGACAATGATGAACTCGTCGCCGCCGAAGCGGTAGACGCAGTCGGCGCGGCCGATCGCGCAGATCCGCTTGGAGACTTCAATCAACAGTGCGTCGCCGCCGTTGTGGCCGATGAGGTCGTTGACCTTCTTGAAGCCGTCGAGATCAACGCAGAAAATCGTGACGTTGCGTTCCCAGTCTTCACTGATCGCGTCGGGATCTGCGGGCGCCTTGAGCAGAACCTTGCGCTCGAAAGCATAGCGGTTTGGCAGCTTCGTCAGATGGTCGTGCGTGGCGGTCCAGTCGGCCCTGGCTTCTGCCTTGGCGCGCAACTCCATTTCCCTGCGGAGTTCGGCGATACGCAGCACCGAATAGACAAAGCTCATCGTTCCGCCGACGGCGAGGGCGAGCACGAGCTTGTCGGCGCCGTAGCGATCAAATGCGCTGACGAATGCGGCCAGCCAGTCTCCGAACTCCAGCATAGCGCCTATGCCCCATAGCGCCACTCCAAGCGCCACAAGCAAGAGGCATTGCCGCCCGGCCCTGCTCCGGAAGAATACCGGCATGCTTCACTCCATCTCCACCCGGGGCTGGATATAGCAGCGAAATCTGAAATGTTCGTTGAAACCAGAGGGCGATTTCTAGTTATCGCGACCCACTTATAAGCGCACCCTCATATACATCAGCAATGACGGGCAAGCGCGGAACGCTCGCCCGTTGCTTAGCGTCGCATCAGCAGGGAGGCGCTGACGACGAGGAAGAGAAGAATGACGGCGCTGCTCAATCGCATGAGGCGTACGCGCCTTGCTCGTGCGCCACTCCAGTCATAAGGCATGGTTGAACCTCCTTGGCGAAGGAATGCAGCCCGGACGAGCCGGGCAGATTAGCTATCGCGCAATTACCTTGCGCAAGGCTGGTCTGATGTATCGAGCGGGAAAGCGAGCGCGGGTTGCTAGGGCTGGTCGAAGCGCAGCGACCAGCGAGAGCCGTTGCTTGTCATGCGGACGGTCGCCAGCGGTTCGATATCGACATGCCAGAACGACGAAATCGGGGCCTGCAGCGCCGTAACGATCGCTGCTCTGATAACAGCAGCATGGCTTACGGCGATCGTGTGCCCGCCGAGGCGGTGCTGGTCCTTCATCCAGAGCGCCACGCGCTTGTGCAGCGCCGCGAGGGTCTCTCCGCCATGCGGGGCTTCCTGCGGCCGCGTCATCCAGGCGACCAGCCCGTCCGGCTCGGACTGCTGCAGCGTGGCGATCGACAGGCCGGCCCAGCGACCATAGTCGCACTCGGCAAGAAGCGGGGCCGGTTCAAAGGAGAGGTTGAGTGCCTGAGCGGTCTCCCGGGCGCGCAGGGCAGGACTGGAGAAAATCCTGTCGGCGCGCGGCATTTGCATTGCGAGCGCCATCGCTTCGGAACGGGCATTCTCTTCCAGCGGCTCGTCGCACGCAAAGCGCGCTTGGCGATTGGCGGCAGTTGCGCCGTGGCAGATCCAGGTGAGGCGTGTCATCACGGTGGTCGTCTCCGGATCTGCGGGGGGATAAGCCTGTGGTTTATGAAGTCTCGTTGACAGGTCCAAGACCGCAGCTATAACGGTGATGTTGTAGGTTTGGAAGCCGGTGAAATTCCGGTGCGGTCGCGCCACTGTGACCAGAATGAGGATACCTCAAACTGGAAGTCAGACCCTACCACGCAACCATTCTCGACTGAACGCGTCATTCCAGGAGGAATACATGTCTGACACCACTTTCGCGCCCGTCGGCGCGCCGGCCCCGATCCCGGTTGGCGAGATTTTGCCGTGGGCGATCTTCGGCGGCCTGCTGATGCTGATCGCCATCTATTTTGTCGGTACCGAAGAAGGCGCGATGGCGCTCTTTAACGGCATGTATGTGCACGAATTCGTGCATGACGGCCGACACCTCCTCGGCTTCCCCTGCCACTAAGGGAGTTCACGACATGGTTGGAAAACTTTTGCTTCGCGGCATGCTTGCGGGCCTGATTGCCGGCGTCCTGGTGTTTGCCTTCGCACATACTTTTGGTGAGCCGCTTGTGGATCAGGCGATTGGCTTCGAAGAGGCCGCTGCCCAGGCAGCCGGCGAGGCAGCTGAACCCGAGCTGGTCAGCCGTGCAACCCAGGCCGGCATCGGCCTCTTTACCGGCGTCATGGCCTACAGCATAGCGATCGGCGGGCTTTTCGCGCTGGTCTTCGCGTTCGTCCAGGGGCGGTTCAGCAGCCTGAGCGCGCGGGCAACCTCGGCCGTCATCTCGATCGCTGCTTTCGTGGCCGTCGTGCTGGTGCCCAATATCAAGTACCCTGCCAATCCGCCCGCAGTCGGCAACCCGGATACGATCGGCGTGAGGACCGAGCTCTTCTTCCTGATGATCGTCGTTTCCATCGCAGCGCTGGTTGCGGCAATCGTTCTCGCGCGTCGCCTTGCGCCGCGCCTGGGCGCCTGGAACGGCGCCATTGCGGCCGGGCTTGCCTATGTCGTGTTCATCGGGCTCGTGCAGTATCTGCTGCCGCCGATCAACGAAGTGCCGGAGAATTATTCGGCAATGGTGCTGTGGCGCTTCCGCACGACCTCGATCGGCATGCACGTGATCCTCTGGGCAGTGCTCGGGCTGGTCTTCGGCGCTCTTGCGGAACGCAGGCTGGGCGCCGGCGCGAGTGCTCGCACACACGCCCCGGTCTTCCACTGAAATGAAAAGGAGGGCTCCGGATTTCATCCGGAGCCTTGCGCCGCTGTGTTCATGCGAAACGCGATTCTGGCTCTGGCCACCTGCATGTCCCTGCTGCCGTTTGCGGCGGCTGAAGCCTCTGCACACCAGCGCACGGCCGGCGGGCCGCATACCGGGATCGCCATTGCGGAAATCTCGCATGGCGAAATGATCATGATGGCGCAGTACCGCGACCGGATCATCGACCTTGCCTCCGCCGCGACCGACACGAACGAGCCGTTTCGGCGCGTTCTGAACTACGCGCAAATTCAATATGCCTATTGCTTCTGGGGGAAGATGCCGGGCGGCGTGACGGACGAGACGAGCCCCTTTAACGAGTGCTCGCACGCCTATCTCGCGGCGACCAAGGCTGTGTTGCTTCAGATGCGCGGGATGCCGCGCGAGGCGGCTGTGGCCGGCGAGATCATCTCGTCGATCGACGCCGGCATGGTGCTGCGGGGACTGGCGCTGATCACCTGCGAGTTCAGCGGCGAGGCGTTCAACACGGCCGACGTCGTTCGCCCGCGTTGGAGCGATGTCCCGACACACGCCGCGAGCATGGCATCATTGACGGCGATGGGGGCGCTCTTGGGTTTCGGGCTCATCGGCCTTCGATGGGCGATCCGAAGGGCAGCGCCGCTATCGAGATCTCAAAACCGGACGGATTGATGTTTCTGCGGCTTGCCGCATCCGCCAAGGCGGCTCATCCATCGTGCGAATAGCGCTGTTCGCGCCAGGGGTCGCCATACATGTGATAGCCGTTCTTCTCCCAGAAGCCGGCGGCATCGGCAGGGATGAGATCGATGCGGCGTAGCCATTTCGCGCTCTTCCAGAAATAGAGATGCGGCACCACAAGGCGCATCGGTCCGCCGTGGTCCCGTGTCAGCGGCTGGCCCTCCCAGGCGGTGGCAAGGATCGCATCCTCGGCGGCGAAATCGGCGAGCGGAAGATTGGTCGTGTAACCGTCGTAGCTGGTCAGCATGACATGCGTCGCTTCGGGCTTCGGCATCGCGTGATCGAGAAGGTCGCGGGTGGATACGCCCTTCCAATTATTTTCGTAGCGCGACCATGTCGTGACGCAGTGAATGTCGGAGATTTTGGTGCTCTGCTCGAGCGCCTGAAAGGCAGCCCAGGTGAGGTCGAGCGGGGTTTCGACCAGCCCGCGAACCTCCAGCCGCCAGGTATCGGTGGAAACGATCGGCTGCTGGCCGAGATCGAGGACCGGCCAGTTCCTGACAAGATGCTGCCCCGGCGGCAGGCGGTCTGCTTGCGGGCGGCTGATGCGTCCGGTCAGGAACTTGCCCTCGGTGGCCCAACGGCGCTTCGACGTCGTCAGCTTGCTGTCGGCAGGGATCTGGTCATCGCTCATGGGAAGCTCTCTCGCGTTGGTGCTATTACGCCATTCGGACCAGACTGGTGTCAAGAACGGCGCGGGCCGATGCTGAGAGGAACGATCAAGCGGTTGCGTTGGGCTCCAGAGGACAGAGATTGCGGGCAAGGGCACGCCGTTCCATGGCCAAGGTTGAATTCCAGGCGCTTTTGCTGAATAAACGAGAGCATAGTGCGGGCGTCGTTCTGGCGCCCGCTTGCATTTACAGGACGTCCAGGCTCATGCGCATTCCCGCAGGGATCGAGAACGATCTGCCCTTTTTGACCTCGCTTCGGCGCGATTTGCATGCGCACCCCGAACTCGGTTTCGAGGAGGAGCGCACGAGCGGTATTGTCGCCAGGCTTCTGGAAGAAGCGGGACTGAGGGTGCATCGCGGGCTCGGCGGCACCGGCATCGTCGGCACGCTGCAGGTCGGCAACGGCATGCGCACGATCGGCCTTCGCGCCGACATGGATGCGCTTGCCATGCCTGAAATGGCCGACCGGCCGTATAAATCCAAGGTATCAGGCAAGATGCATGCCTGCGGCCATGACGGCCATACGGCGATGCTTCTCGGCGCTGCGCGACACCTGGCCGCGACCCGCGGTTTCTCCGGCACCGTGCACTTCATCTTCCAACCTGCCGAAGAGGGCAGGGGCGGGGCGAAGCGGATGGTCGAGGACGGGCTGTTTGGCCTCTTTCCCTGCGACGCCGTCTACGGGCTGCATAACATGCCGGGACTTGGCGTGGACGAGATCGCGGTCGTCGAGGGGCCGCAACTTGCCTCTTCCGACAGCTGGCGCCTGACGTTCCGCGGCACGGGCACGCACGGCGCCAAGCCGCATCTGGGCCGCGATCCGATCACGGCGGCGGGGATATTCCTGTCGTCGCTGCAGACGATCGTCGGCCGTATCGTCGATCCGCTGCAGCCGGCTGTTGTCAGCGCCTGCTCGGTGCAGGCGGGCGATCCGAAGGCGCTGAACGTCATTCCCGACATCGTCGAGATCGGGGGCACGGCGCGCGCCTACTCACCGGAGGTGCGCGACCAGCTCGAAGAAGAGATCGGCCGGCTTGCGCAGGGCACGGCTGCGATGTTCGCCATTGCGGCCGACTACAGGTTCGAGCGGCGCATTCCGCCTGTCGTCAACGATCGGGATGCGACCGAGCGTGCTCTGGGCGCTGCGGCCGACGTGTTCGGCGAGAAGGCGCGGACAAGCTTTGCGCCTTCGACGGCGGGCGATGATTTCGCCTTCTTCGGCCAGAATAGGCCGGGTTGCTATGTCTGGCTCGGCAACGGGCCGGCGGTCGACGGCGCCTTGCATCACAACACGGCCTACGATTTCAACGACGAGGCCATCGGCCCCGGCGTGGCGTTCTGGACGCGCCTCGTTGAGCGCGAGTTGCGGGCGGAAGGGTGAGGGATTGGCGCGTGCAGCGCTAATGCGCCCACACCATGCCCCAAACTACAGAATTTCCAGAACGGGGCTTTGAAGCACCTTTCCCGTCAGGACATCGGCGATGCCCCGGTCGGTCTGGTGCGGGCCGACGTTGCAGGCGAGCGTTGCGCCGAAACAGGCCTTGAACACGAGGTATGGCGGCTTCCAGTCGACAATCGTTTCCATCGCCTTGCGGATCTTGCGAAAACCCGCTGCCGTGTCCTGCAGCGGCGCCTCCGTGACGAGCCCGGAGAGCGGCAGCGGCAGGATCGCCTTGATCTCTCCATCCTTGGCGACCGCCATCCCGCCTCCGGCCAATATGACGGCGTTTGCCGCAACGGCCATGTCGCGCGCGTTGCCGCCGAAGACGGTGAGGTTGTGGCTGTCATGCGAAACGGTGGTGCAGAAGGCGCCGCGCCAGCTACCCCAGCCTGTCAGGAAGCCCACACGCGGTCGTCCGTCGGTCATTCCGTGGCGATGGGCAACGGCAATCATGGCGCTGCCCGCAGGCGGCACGACGAAACCGTCCTCAACGACTGTTTCTGCCTCGCCCCATCGGGTAAAGCGCGGACAGTCGATGGTCGCCACCCGCACGCGGTCACCTTCAGCCCGCACGCGGAAGTCGTTTTCCACAAGAGCGGGGAGCTTGACGGACCTGCGAAGCGGTGCGCCATCGAAAGAGGGGATGTCGATATCCACCCTGCCGTTTTCCGATACCGCGCGACCATTGGCAAAAACCGCACGCGTCTCGAAATCAGCGAGATCCTTGAAGAGCACGATATCGGCGCGGCGGCCGGCTGCGACAAGACCGAGGTCGGCGCGCTTCAATCGCTGGGCCGCGTTGAAGGTCGCAGCGCGCACGGCCCATTCCGGTTTCATGCCATAGCGCACTAGGCGGCGCATGACGTCGTCGAGACCGCCGCCGTCTTGCAGCTCATCGGGGAAGACGTCGTCGGTGCAGAGCGTGACCGTCGATGGCAAGTGGCCGATGCCATTCAGAGCCGCAACGAATTCCTGAAGCAGGTGATCGTGCGAGCCGCGAAGCTCGATCGTCAGCCCGGCGGCGAGCTTCTGGAGCAGATCCGCGCTCGATGTCAGCTCGTGGTCGGAGGAAATTCCCGCCGCCATGAAGGCGTTGAGATCGGAGCCATCGAGGCCGCGCGCGTGCCCGCAGACGAGCTTGCCGGAGACCAGGCCGGCATTGACGATCGCGGTCATGCGCGGATCGCCGTCGATGACGCCGCGCATGTTCATCACTTCCGCCACCCCGCCGATTTCGGGCCAGTGGAGCATTTGGGCGATCACCGAGGCATCGAAATCGGCGCCGGCCACCTCGAGCCCGGGTGCCGATGGCACACAGGAAGGGGCGAGCAGGATCACCCGGAGAGGCAGGCCCCGCGATGCCTCGATTGCCCAGCGCACGCCGTCGAGACCATGCACGTTGCCAAACTCATGCGGATCCCAGACGATCGTCGTGACGCCGCGCGGCAGCACGGCCAAGGCATATTCCGCAGGCGTTACCATCGAGCTTTCGATGTGCATATGCGTGTCGATCAGGCCCGGTGTGATGATCGTGCCGGCGGCTTCGACAATTTCAGCCGCGTCCGTGCGGCTGGCGGGCGGATGAACGCTGGCGATCAAGGGGCCGACAAGCCCGATGTCGGCCGCGCGGACAAGACCGGTGACCACGTCAAGCAGACGACCGCCGGCGATCAGGACGTCGAACGGCGCGTCGCCGCGTGCGGCGGCGACGGCGCGGGCGCGAAGCACGGGATCGTCGAGGTCCATCGGATGGGTTCCGCTCATTTGCCGGCCTCGCTGATCAATGCGTGAAGGATGATGCCGCGGGCTGCGGGGACATCGATATCGACGGCGTATTCCGCGTTGAAGGCGGCGTGGCTGGCTCGCGTCTCGACGACGGTGCGGCCGCGCGTCAAGCGGCCGTGCAGCTCGACGTCGATCCGCGCAGGCCGGAAGCCAAGGAGATCAGGTGTCACGAAGGCGACAGCGGCGGAGGGGTCGTAGATCGCCATGCCGGCACGGCCGCGGCTCGTGGCGATCGCGATATAGCCCGCGAAGATGTCGGCCAGCAGTTCGGCATTGGCACCGCCGGCCTTGCGCAGCGGATCGATATCGTCAGGCGTTGCAATCACCTTGCGGCAAAGGTCGAGATCGATCATGCGCAGCGGCAGGCCGTGGGCGATGACGATCGCCAGGGCTTCCGGATCGGCAAGTGCGTTGAACTCTGCGGAGGCGGTATGATTGCCTGCCGTCACGCCGCCGCCCATCCAGGTGAGTTCGGTGATGCGCCCTGCGAGGTCGGGCCGCGCGAGCGCAAGGGCTGCAATGTTGGTCAAGGGGCCGAGCGCCAGAATGCGGTGAGGGCCGTCTTCCTCCAGCCAGCGGCAGAGGGCTGAAAAGGCGTCGCTTTCGGGGAGAGGAGGCGCTTCGGGCAGGCTCTTTCCTGCCGTCGGAATGCCGGTTTCGCCAAGAATCGCTTGCGCCGTCTCCAGCTCTCCCAACACGGGCGCGGCCCGGCCGATGTGCAGCGGAAAGGTCCATCCGAATGCCTTGGCCGCCCCAGCGGCGTTGGCCCGCACCTGCGGCAGCGGCGTATTGCCGAAAACCAGCGAGACGCCTGATATGTCGAGCTTCGCATGCATCACCACCAGAATGGCGGCGATGTCGTCGAAGCCCATGTCGGTGTCGATCCAGACGCCCATGATGTTACCTGTAGCGAGAGAGGGTTGCTGCGGCAGGGAGCGGCAGATCGAAGCTGAGTTCCGAGCCGATCGCCTGCGTCGGCCGTTCCGCCTCGACTTCTGCCTTGATCGGGCCGAGCGGTGTGTCGAGCAGATATTCACGGGTATTGCCGGCAAACGAGGTGCCGCGCACGGTGCCCTGGAAAGGACCTGAACCAAGGATCACCATGCGCGGACGCCAGGCCAGGCCCTTTGCGGCCTGCGGCGCCGGAGCGGAAAGGTCGACGAGGCCGTTCGGCGTCGCGAGCTTTCCGTTCTCCAGCGCAAAGACATTCTCGAAGCCGACGAAATCGGCGACGAAGGCTGAGACCGGCTTGTTGTAGATTTCTTCCGGTGTGCCGATCTGTTCGATGCCGCCGTTCAGCATCACGACGATCCGGTCGGCGAGCGCCAGCGCTTCGATCTGGTCGTGGGTGACGAAGATCATGGTGACGCCGGTTTCCTTCTGGACGCGCTGCAGCTCGGCGCGCATTTCAAGACGGAGCCGGGCATCGAGATTGGAGAGCGGCTCATCAAGCAGCAACACTTTCGGTTCCATCACCATGGAGCGGGCGAGCGCCACGCGCTGTTGCTGGCCGCCGGACAGTTCGGCCGGCTTGCGGGCGGCAAAACCGGCAAGGCCGACCGATTTGATGCCGGCGTTCACTTTGGCATCGAGGTCCTGGCCGGCGATACCCTTGAGGCGCAGGCCGAATGCGACGTTTTCGTAGACCGTGAGGTGGGGAAAGAGGGCGTAGGACTGAAAGACGAGGCCGACATTGCGCCTGTTGGCCGACACGCGGGTGATATCGGTGGCGTCGAGCGTGATGCGGCCGGAGGTGGGGGGCATCAGGCCGGCAATCGAGCGCATGGTCGTCGTCTTGCCGCATCCGGAGGGGCCGAGCAGGGCGACCAGCTCGCCCTTGGCGATCGACAGATCGAGATCCCTCACCGCGACAGTATCGCCATAGGCGAGCGTCAGCTTGTCGAGTTGAAGATAACGGTCAGACATAGCGAGAGAATCCCAGGAAGCGTTCGGCCATGAAGACGATGCCGATGGACAGGAAGGCGAGCAGCGCCGAGAGCGCTGCGATCGACGGGTCGTAGGTGGTTTCCATATAGCCCAGCATGTCGATCGGCAGCGTGCGGACGCCTGGGCCGGAGAGGAAGAGCGAGACGGGAACCTGATTGAAGCTGGTGACGAAGCCGAGGATGAAGGCGGCGAGAATGCCGCCGCGGATGTTCGGTATCACCACCCGGAAGAAGGCGCCGAGACGCGACGATCCGAGCAGCACGGCGGCTTCCTCGATGTCGGAACGCAGGTTGTTGAGGCTCGCGGAGACGACGCGCACGGCATAGGGGAGGACGAGTGCCGTGTGGGCGAAGAACAGCGCAAGCGTAATGTTGAAGCCGAAGGGCACGACGAGATAGCGCAGCAGCGCAAGACCGACGATGATACCCGGCACGATGATCGGCAGCGAAACGATCGTGCGCAGCGATTCACCGAAGGGGAGCTTGTAGCGCGAGAGCGCGTAGGCGGCGGGAATGCCGAGGATGAGAGCTGCCAGCGTGCCACCGATGGCCAGGAACATCGACATGGCGAAGCTGTCGCGGAAACTGTCGATGGTGAAGACCTTGAAGACCCAGCGCAACGACAGCCCCTGCGGCGGGAAGGCCAGCGTTTCGCCCGCCGAGAGCGAAGCGGCAATGATGATCAGGAATGGGCCGATCAGGAAGACCAGCAGCAGGCCGAGAACGAGTGGTGAGAGAATACGGGCGGTCATCGCTTGTTCCTCGCGGTCGCGAGGCGCTTGAGCAGGATGTTGGCGGCAAAGCTCATGACGATCAGGATGAACGCAATGACGCTGGCCGCGACGAAATCATTGGCGACGGAGACCTGCTGGTAAAGCAAGGTTTCCAGCATGAGGACCTTGGATCCGCCGAGCACAGCCGGGGTGATATAGGCCGTCAGCGAGCCGGTGAAGACGAGAGTGCCGCCGACGACAAGGCCCTCGCGGGTCAGCGGCAGGATGACCTTCCAGAACACCTGGAACCAGCTGGCGCCGAGCACGCGCGCAGCGGGAATCGCGTCCCTCGGCATGTTTTCGAGCGCGCTGATCAGCGACAGGATCATCAGCGGCAGGAAGAGCTGCAGCAGGCCGATGAAGACGGCGGTCTCGGTGAAGAGCAGGCGCAGGGGGGTGTCGCTGAGGCCCAGCCCGACGATTGCCTGGTTGACGATGCCGGTGCGGCCGAGGATGACGATCCAGGCATAGGTGCGGGCAACAGGCGAGATCATCAACGGCAGGGTGATGAGGCCGATCATCCGGCCCTTTCCCTTGGGCGGCAGGTTGACGATCGCAAAGGCGGCGGCATAGCCGATGACCGCGGAGACCGCGGTCACCTCAATGCCGAGCTTGAAGGTCCGCAGGAAGACCGTGCGGTTCAGCTGCTCTGAGAAGAAGCCGGTATAAGCGCTGAGCGTCCAGCCGCCGTCGATGTGGAAACCTTCCGACAGAAGGATGACGACGGGCAGCAGAAAAACTATCGCGGCGAACAAGGCCGCGGGCAGGGCGAGCGCCAGGGCTTCTGCGCGGTTCTGAAACATGAGGCGCCTTTCGCAGCGGTCGCAAGGAGCGGCCCCGGCGGAAGCCGGAGCCGGTTATGGGCTTATTGCCCGACCTTTTCGTTCCATTCCTTCAACCAGCCGGCGCGGTTGTCGAGCGCCGCTGCAGAGGGAATGAGTTTCAGGCTCTTGGCGGTGTCTTCGCCGTACGTCAGATTGTTGGCCGCTGCTTCGGAAAGCTTGACGTCCTTGTTGGCTGGGCTGTCGACCAGCTTTTCGGCAAGCTTGGTCTGGATGTCGGTCGAAAGCCAGAAATCCATGAACTGCAGCGCAAGGTCCTGGTTCTTCGATCCCTTGGTCATGATCATGACGTTCATGCCGCCCGTCTGGCCTTCCTTCGGTGTTGCCCACGCGACGGGAATGTCAAGCTTGGTAAAACCCGCCCAGGAGAAGCGGCCGATCGGAGCCGCCCAGATTTCCTCCTGCTGCATCAGTTGCACCAACTGGGAGGATTTCTCGTAGAAGGTGACGATGTCGTCCTTCTTTTCACCGAGCGCCTCGATCGCAGCCTTCAGGTCAGGCGTATCCTTTCCGAGTGCCAGGCCGAGCATATAGAGCGCCGGCGGTCCCTGGTTGGTAGTGACGTTCGGGAAGGCCACGTGGCCGACGTATTCGGGCTTCAGGAGATCGGCCCAGGATTCGATCTTCATCTTGTCGGAGCGATAGGCGATCGAGGTGGCATAGAAAGTGTAGCCGACGCTCATGCCATCGCCATTGGGATCCTTGGCGAGGTCGTAGAGCTTGCCGAAGTTGCTGAGCTTGGTGGTGTCGAGCTTGTCGATCAGGCCCTTGCGCGATGCCTGCAGTGCGTCCGCCATGGAAACGACCGCCATGTCGACCACCGGATTGGCCTTGTTGGCTTCCATCTTGGCCAGGCGCTCGACGCTGTTGCCGGTCTCGACGACCAGCTTGCAGCCGCATTTCGCTTCGAAGGGATCGTAGACGATCGTCTTGAAGTCGTCCTGCGCGAAGGCGTAGACAGAAATCGTCAGCGTCCTATCCTCAGCCCTTGCGGCGAGGGGCGACAGTGCGAGAAGCGCTGCCGAAGCGATGAGAGCCTTTTGCATGTCAGGAATTCTCCGTTAGAGAGTGGATCTGCTTTGGGTCTACGGGACCCGAGGATTGGCGGACGATCAGCTGCATCGGTACCCGGTCCATTTCCGCGGTCACGAGCGTTCCTTCGCGGCTGCCGCTGGTTTGAATGGTCTTCAGCAGGGAGGAGATCGCGATCTCGGCAATGGTGACCATGTCCATCGCCGCCGTCGTCAGGGCCGGCGTGACGACGGGCGACCAGATCAAATCGTCGAAGCCCGTGACGCTTGCCATGCCGGGGACCACGATGCCGTCGCGCTGAAGTTCCGTCAGGGCTCGCAGTGCCTGCAGGTCGGAAAGGGCTGCGAAGGCGGTGAAGCCCTCGCGGACCTTCTCGGCAAGCCCAAGGCTGCAGCCGCAGCCGCGATCTCGCTCAAGGCGCTCGATCCAGAGCGTTGCAGATTGCATGCCGCCGACCAGTCCGGAGCGGATTCCGCCGGCACGATCGTTCTGGACATTCGATTCGGGGTTATTGCCGATGATCAGGATGCGCTTGTGGCCGAGCTCTGCCAGGTGCGCGGCGATATCCCGGCCGCCCTGCCAATGGTCGGCGGCAACCGTGTTGCCGGGCGTCGATGCGGTATCGATGACCGCTACCGGGCAACTCGCCGAGGAGATGCGCGTGGCCCGCCGCGGCACGATCACCATGCCTTCGACGCCGCGTTCGATGAGCCTGTTGATAGCCTCGGTCTGGGCGGCAACATCGCCGCGCGAATCGGCAATAAGCACGCCGTACCCGGCTGCTGTGGCTGCAAATTCGATCGCCTGCGCGAGTTTGGGGAAGAGAGGATTGGCAATGTCGGGCAAGACCAGGCCAAGCACGCCGCTCCGGCCGGTCCGGAGCGCCCGTCCGGCCTGGCTTGGGATATAGCCCAGTTCGGTGGCATGCTCGCGGATCTTTTCGGCAAGGCTTTCCGAAACACGCCCTTTGCCGGAGAGCGCGTTCGAAACTGTCGCGACCGATACGCCGAGCGACGTCGCTATCCTGCTCAGGTTCGGTCCCGGTCGCGCTGGAGGCATGATTTCCGACGTGCGTAGATTAATCGTTTAATCAGGCCTACATCACCGTATCGGCCTTGTCGAATCCAATTTTACGTCGAGATCGAATTATCCGTTTCCGCCTTGCACGCAGAAACAAAAAAGCCCGGCGCGTTGGCCGGGCTTTGTCTCTGGCGTGTTCAGCTTGCCTTTGGCGGTGCGACGGTGGGCCGTCCGYCCGGATTGTATCCGCCGCCGATGGCGACGTTGAGGGAGACGAAGTCCTTGGCCATCTGCTGGACGGAGGCGGCCAGGCTTGCCTGGGCGAGCGAGACCTGACGCTGGGCATCGAGCACGTCGAGCAGCGAGGAGGCGCCGTCCTTGTAG